>NYWD01000039.1 GCA_002684855.1 Planctomycetaceae bacterium
GCGCCGCTCAACGAACGCCTGGACGCCGTCGTGGCCCGCCTCGAACGGCATGGGCAGGGACATCTCGTCGTCGGACTCGACCAGGTCGGAGCGCCGGACCTCGAATCGTTCGTCGAACAGGTGGAGGCGATCGACCTCGAAGAGATCGCCCGACTCGTCCAGTCGCCGGCCACGCTGGAGACCGCCGCCGGCTCGATCCGACCGGCGCCGTTCGTCCCCCGGGAGCCCGCAGGCGCGGCGACGTTCCGCGATGCCGGGGAGTCGATCATCCGCCACGGCCGGGTCGCCGCGTTCACGGTGGCCGGCGGCCAGGGGACCCGGCTCGGGTGGAACGGCCCCAAGGGGACCTTTCCCGCGACGCCGGTGACCGGGAGACCGCTCTTCCGGATCTTCGCCGAGCAACTGAACGCGGTCGATGCGAGATACGGGGTCGAGACCCCCTGGTACGTGATGACCAGTCCGCTGAACGATGCCGCGACCCGGGCGTTCTTCCAGGACAACAACCACTTCGGGCGTCCCCCCGAATCGATGCTGTTCTTCCCGCAGGGCGTCATGCCGGCGGTGGACGACGCAGGTCGGCTGCTGCTGGAGGCACCGGGCGTCCTGGCGGTCAGTCCCGACGGCCACGGTGGCTCGCTTCGCGCACTCCATCGCAGCGGGGCGCTCGATCACGCCGCGGCCCGAGGCATCCAGCACCTCTCATACTTCCAGGTCGACAACCCGACGGTCCAGGCGATCGATCCGCTGTTCGTCGGTCTTCACGCCACCCATCCGTCCAGTTCCGGCGAGATGTCGAGCAAGATGGTGCCGAAGGTCTCGGCGGACGAGAAGGTGGGCGTCTTCTGCGAGGTCGACGGCCGGATCGTGGTGATCGAATACAGCGACCTTCCCGAATCGCTCTCCGCGGAGACCGACTCCCGGGGGGGACTTCGCTTCGTCGCCGGCTCGATCGCGATCCACCTGCTCGGTCTGGACTTCGTCCGCCGCGTCGCCGCCAACGACGCGGACCGGTCGATGCCGTTCCACCGCGCCCGGAAGAAGGTCCCCCACTGGGATCCGGAGTCGGGCGATCGCATCGAACCCGACGCGCCGAATGCGACGAAGTTCGAGATGTTCGTCTTCGACGCGCTGGCGTTCGTCGAACGGAGCCTCGTGCTCGAGACCGACCGCGTGCAGGAATTCGCCCCGATCAAGAACGCCGACGGCGCCGACTCCGCTTCGAGCAGCGCGATCCTCCAGACCGAGCGGGCCGCCCGATGGATCGAGGCGGCCGGCGGGACGGTTCCCCGGCGCGAGGACGGTTCGGTCGACGCTCGGATCGAGATCACCGCGGCGACGGCGCTCGAAGCCGGCGATCTCGCCGGCACGACGCTCCCCGAGATCGCGCCGGGATCCGACACGGTCCTCTGAATCCACGGTCCTCTGAATCCACGGTCCTCTGAATCCACGGTCCTCTGAATCCGGGGATCCCCTCGGGCCCGCCCGGGACCCGTTCCGCCCCTGCCATCGATCCGGTCAGGTCGACGGGCGAAGGTCCTGGATCATCAGGTTCGGTTCCACCCGTCCCCGCCAGCGATTGAGATCGGGGGTCGCGACGATGTCGATGGCACCGGACTTGATCGCCGATTCGATCTCACCTCGGTGTCGACCCGCGCCGAACCAGACCGCCTTGACGCTCCGCGAACCCGCACCGGCGAATCGGAGCTGGAGCGTGCCCTGGTCCTGTCCGATCCATCGTGTCTCGATCGGCCGCACGGTTTCGACGAGCACGCTCGGTCGAGGATGTCCCGGACCGAACGGGGCGAGTTCGCGAACGCCCTCCACGTCCTCGACCTCGTCCATCTCCTCGATGACCGCCCGGCAGTCGATCTCCACGACCGGCGTCAGATCGACGGCGGCGATCTCGTCCCGGGCATGGGCGACGAGGGCGACCTCGAGCTCCTTCAGCCGGGTGGTTCGAATCGAACAACCGGCGGCGGCGGCGTGGCCGCCGAAGGACTCCAGCAGCGGGGCCGCGGCGGCCAGTCCGTCGTGGATGGAGTATCCGTGAACACTCCGCGCCGAACCCCGGGCGATGCCGTCGTCGCAGGCCTCGAAGAGGATCACGGGCCGGGCGAAACGATCGACGAGCTTGGCGGCGGCGGGACCGACCAGCCCCCGCTTCCAATGCGGGGCGGCGAGGACGATCACCGGGTGATCCTCGCCGGTCTGTCCTTCCGCCTCGGCCCGTGCGGTCGCCTCGTCGACGATCGACCGTTCCGCCGAGCGTCGCTCGAGATTGGTCGCGGAGATTCCCGCGGCCATCTCCGCCGCCCGGACCGCCGTCGCCTCCCCCGTCTCCGGCAGCGTCAGCAGTTCGACCGCCGGCATCGCCGAACCGAATCGGCCGAGGGCGTTGACCCGGGGGGCCAGTTGGAACTGAACCGTCTCCTCGTGCACCGGTCCGTCCTGGAGCCCGTGGCCCGACTCGACCAGCAGGGCCCGCAATCCCGAGATTCCCGAGTTCGGCAACCCCCGAAGCGCCAGTGCCGCGAGGGCTCGATTCTCCTCCACGAGCGGCATGACGTCGGCGATCGTCCCCAGGCCCGCGAGGATCGTCGCTTCGACGAGTTCACGCTTCATCGCCGCCGGGACCCGTTCGGAACCGAAATGGGACCTCGCCATCGCCCAGACGACCTTGAAGGCGACCGCGGCGCCGCAGAGATGGTCGGTTCCGACCACCTCCGCATCCTCGACCGGCAGCGCCGGATGGACGACCACGCTCGCCGGTGGCAGGGATACGCCTCCGTCCACGTCGCGCACGAAGGCATGGTGATCGAGCACCATCACTTCGAGCCCGTCGGCGCGAGCGGCCTCGATCGCGTCGATCGCCGTGATGCCGCAGTCGACCGCGACCACGAGGTCGGCGCCTTCCGCCCGGATCCGTCGAAGCCCGTCGACCGAAAGTCCGTATCCGCCCTCGTATCGATCCGGCAGGACCACTCGGACGTCCGCCCGGGCGGAGATCAGCCGCAGGGCCCGGTAGAGGATCGCCGACGCCGAGACGCCGTCGAAGTCGTAGTCCCCGTGAATGACGATCCGGCGGCCGGCGGCGACGGCCTCCGCGAGCCTTCGCCCCGCCTCCACCGCGCCGGCGAGCCCCTCCGGCGGAACCACCCGACCGTAGCCGTCGTCGAGGAAGGCGACCGGATCCTGGATCTCCCGCCCTCGAAGGACGCGGGCGGCGAGCGGCCCCGACGGGTCCTCTCCGACGACGTCGGCGGACGGGGACCGCCATTTCCATCTCGACACGATGCCCTGCATGCCACGTCTCCGAAGGGAAGGCCCGTCGATCGGGTCGACGACGTGCCCGACCCTACGAGGAACGCGACCGGAGGCCAAGTCGGATCACTTTCCGTGGAAGACATGTCGAGATCGTGGATCGAGGGTCCGAGATCCGGTCGATTCGACTTTCGCCCGTCGGATATTTGTCCGATACTTCCAGAGTCGTCCACACGCCCGCCAAGGGAGGCCAGCGATCCATGCCCGATCGATTCAAGACCGTTCTGCTCTTCGGCGCCCCGGGCGCTGGAAAAGGTACGCAAGGGAAGATCCTCGGACAGATTCCGGGATTCTTCCATCTCGCCTGCGGCGACGTCTTCCGATCCCTCGACACCACCAGCGACCTCGGCCGCCAGTTCCTCGAGTACTCCTCGAAGGGCGAGCTCGTGCCGGATGAACTGACCGTCGAGATGTGGCGGCAGAACATGCACGCCCAGACCGTGCTCAGCCTCTACAAGCCCAAGGTGGATCTCCTCGTGCTCGACGGGATCCCCCGAAGCCTCGGCCAGGCCAAGGCGCTCGAGCCCTACATCGACGTCCTCCAGATCATCCACCTCGTCTGTCCCGACCTCGATGCGATGGTCGAACGGATGAAGAAGCGGGCGATCAAGGAGAACCGGCTCGATGACGCGGACGAGCGGGTGATCCGCCGGCGATTCGACGTCTACGACCGGGAGACGAGCCCCGTCCTCGCGCACTATTCGGATGCGATTGTGGCGGAGGTCTCCGCGATCGGCTCGCCGGGCGAGGTTCTCGAGCACGTCCTCGAAGCGGTGATTCCCGTGCAGAACAAGCACTTCCACAACCCGCTGGGCGCGAAGCGATGAGCCGAGGGATCGCCGCCCCGGCGATTCGATCGGTCACTCGAGCGATCTAGGGTTTCGCGGGAGGTTCGTCGCGCTCCTCGATCTCGAGCGGCTTGGGAATGCCGACCGAGCGAGGGCTCGTCCCCCATCGGGCCCAGATCGCCTCCACCCGACCACGTCGGCGCATCGTCTCCGGATTCCCGATCGCGGAGGCCGAGGGATCGTTGCCGAGCTTCTCGTAGGAACCGAGCGGAAACTCCACGTCGATCTCCTCGAAGACCCGATCGCCCTCGAATCGGAGGATGCCCGGGCCGTCGGGCGTGTCGGCGGGGACCGGACGGATCACCCGCATGCGAATCGGATCACCGGGCTGGAGCCGCTGCACCCGACCGATGAGATCCGCGCTCGTGGTGATCCGTTGACCGTCGATGTCCAGGATGACGTCGCCCACCCGCAGGACCTGCTCCGCGGGAAGTCCCCGGATCACCTCGGTCACGAGGACGCCCCGCAACGTGATCGCGGTTCCGGAAGGCTCCATGCGGATGCCGACCGCCCCACGCGGACGGTAGAGCACCCGCCAGCGCAGGACCCTGAGCAGCCGGTTGCGCTGCTCCTCGTCCAACCCACCCTGTTCGAGCACCGCCATCAGGACCTCGTTCGAGATCGCCATCGCGCGCAACTCGGCGGATGCGAGCTCCCGTCCCTCGAAGTCGGCGTCTCCGAGGCGTGCGACGGCTTCCCGCACCCAGCGAGGCACGGCGAAGTCCCGAAGCGACTCCGGGTCGCTGCCGAGTGCGAGACGAAGCGAATCACGGTCGCCCAGGCCCCTGCCGCGAACCAGCGCGTCCTGACGGGGCACCCCCGCCTTCGGAAGTCCGACCGGGCCCGCCCGCCCCGTCGGCTTCGCCTTCGCGTCCTGGACCGGGACCGGCGCGACCGCCGACGCGGACGACGACGCCGTCGCCAGGAAGGCCATGGCGACGCCCAGCACGAACGACAACGCGAAGGATCGAAGGGCGTGCGTCATGGGTCTCACGATAGCCCCCGCCGCGGGTTCGAGCGAACCGATTCGGGGTCGGAGGCCTCAGTGCAGCACCAATTCGCGGATCGGCGACGAGGCTTCCTCGATCCATCGGGCCTTGCGGGCCACCATGTCGAGGAACGGAAGCCCGGGAACGACCGCGAAACGCCCCGTCTTCGCCACCGGAACGACGCTCTCCGCCACCAGGCATTCCAGCATCAACGACGGCAGGATCGACGTCTCCTCCTCCATGACCTCGCCCACCACCGCACGCCAGCCGCGGACGAACGCCGTCATGCGTCGCGGCGAGAGCGACGCCGGCCAGTCCGCGGGGGACTCGTTTCGATCGCTTCTCATCGCGAAGTGCAGGAGCCCGTTCGCGAGGTCCACGAGTCGCGGCTCGATCCGCGAGGCGTCGAAGTCGACGATCGCCCGAACCGTGCCGGGACGGGTCCGCGTCGGCTTCGCCGGCGTGAAGAGCACGTTGCCGGGATGCCAGTCCCCATGGATCGGCTGGGACGGAAGGCGCGACCAGCCCCCCGAATCGACCCGGTCCATCGACCGCCTTCGAATCCCGGCGAGTTCCTCGACGACGCGTCGAAGCTCGTCGGGATCCACGTCGGGATCCGCGGTGGCCACCGAATCCGCCACTCGATCGAAGGCGACGAGGACCTGGTCCGCCGCGTGGAATCCGGACGTGGACGGTGGATCCGGACAGTCGAGATCGCGGGCCTCCACGTGCAGTCGCCCCAGCATCCGCCCCGCGTTCATCGCTTCCGACTCGACCTTCACCATCCGTCGGCCGTCGACCCAGTGGAACATCTCGTAGACCTGCCCATCATTCACGAGCATCGCGGTGTTCGAATCACGGGTCCCGACGAGACCGGCCACCGGCACCCCCCTCGCGGCGAGGTGCTCGTGCAGTCGGTGACCGAAGACCACCCGTCGCACGAGATCCGGTCGGATCGTCCGTCGCTTCAGCAGGAACTCGCCCCGATCCGCGACGATGCGGACCTTCGGCGCCTGGCGGGATCCCGCGGGGAATTCGCGGATCTCCCGGACCGTCCCGAGGGGGAACGCATCGATCACGCGTCGCAGCTCACCCGGTTCGAAGCGGGTCCGTGCCCCGTGCGCCGCCGGCAGGCCGACTGCCGTTCCATCCGCCAGCGTCTCACCACCCTCGCCGTCGCTGAAGCGGGGCGACGTGCTCACTCGACGTTCGCCGCCTGTTCCTTGATCCGGTCGATCAGCCCCTTGACCTCCACGACGGAGCGGGTGATCTCCGAATCCGCGGACTTGCTGGCGATCGTGTTCGCCTCCCGGAGCATCTCCTGGGTGAGGAAGTCGAGCGTCCGGCCGACCGGTTCCCCGTCATCCCCTCCGATCAGGTCGAAGAACTGCCCGAGATGTCCGTCCAGCCGGGTGATCTCCTCCGCGATGTCGCTCCGTTCGGCGAAGATCGCGACCTCCCGAACCAGATCGCTCTCTTCGAGACTCGCACCGACCTCGGCGAGCAGGGACTCCACCCGCTGGTGGAGCCGGTCCCGATAGAGATCGACGACCTGCGGCGCACGTGCGGAGACGGTCTCGAGACGCTCCCTCATCCGCGTGCCGAAGGAGGCGAGTTCATCCAGGAGCGCGGCGCCTTCGCGCTCGCGCATCTCGATCAACCGGTCGCAGGCCTCGTCGAGAAGCTCGAGCAGCACCGGCTTCGCGACACCGACCACCGCTTCGGAGTCGTCACCGCCGACGATCCCGGGAACCGTGAGCATCGTGGCGAGGTCGACGGTGCATCGATCACGGATCGATTCCGGCATGCCCTCCAGCAACTGCTCGATCGAGGCCCGGGCCGCCGCCGCGTCGATTCTCGCCGCGATCGCGGCCCCGCCCTCGACCCAGCGGACGGTGACGATCACGCTCCCCCGGTTGACCCGGCGGCCGACCGCGGTTTCGAGCTCGGTCTCCAGCGGAGAGAGTTCGTCCGGCAGACGCACCGTCGTCTTGAGGAACTTGTTGTTGACCGAGCGGATCTCGACGGAGAACCTCGAGCCGTCGATCTCTCGGTGGGATGCCCCGAAACCGGTCATCGATCGAATCATGTCGCGGCTCTCGTGGGTTCGCCCCGCTTCGTCGCGGCGACTCAGCCCCCCGCGGGGACTTCGGTCGACGTCGTCGGGGACGGATCGGTGGTGGAGGTGGTGGCGGGTGCGGCCGGCGTGGTCGCCGGCGTGGCGTTCGTGGTCGGGACCGGGGCGCTCGTCGCGGGCGTCGCCGTCGCGGGCGTCGCCGGCTCGGAGGCCGCGGGTGGCGTCGGCTCCGCGGCGGTGGCCGCGACCGGGTTGTCCAGGATGTTCAGGGCGACCGCAAGCACGATGTAGATGACGAACCCCGCGACCGTCGCCAGCGTCAGGGCGTCACCGGTTCGACCACCGAACGCGGTATCGGCCCCGCTTCCGCCTGCGCCGCCGAACGCGCCGGCCAGGCCGCCACCCTGCGGTCGCTGGACGAGGATGATGAGGACCAGCGCCGCCGAGACGACGATGAAGAGCAGGGTGAGGACGACGATCCAGGTGGACACGGTCTGTTTCCCGAACGGGACGCCACGCGAGCGCGGGACGTCGAGGTGCGAATCGAGCCGCGGCGTCGCGACTCAGGCCGAAAGGGCGGCCCGGCAGATCGAGGCGAACTCGTCCGCCTTCAGGCTCGCTCCCCCGATCAGGCCCCCATCCACGTCGGGGGCCGAGAAGAGTTCCGCGGCATTCGCGGCCTTCACCGATCCGCCGTAGATGATCCGGATCGAATCGGCGAGTCCGGCATCATACAGTTCCCCGAGCAGGGATCGGATCATCGAGTGTGCGGACTGGGCATCATCGGGCGTGGCCGTGATCCCGGTTCCAATGGCCCAGACCGGCTCGTAAGCGAGGACGAGGGAGCCTATCTGGTCCCCCGAAAGCCCCTCCAGTGCCGCTCGAACCTGCCTCTCGACCACCTGAAGGGCGTTTCCGGCCTCTCGCTCGCCCATCGTCTCCCCCACGCAGACCACGGGCTGGAGTTCCGCCGCGAGGGCTGCCCGGGCCTTGGCGGCGATCACCGCGTCCAGCTCCCCGAGCTCGTGCCGGCGCTCGGAATGGCCGATCAGGGCCGCCGCGCCACCGAGATCCGCGATCATCGAGGGGCTCGTCTGACCCGTATGGGCGCCGTCCAGGTGCGGTGAGCAGTCCTGGCCTCCCAACGCGATCCCCGCCTGTCGCAGGGCGTGCCCCACCGCCTGCAGGTAGGGAAATGGCGGAAACAGGGTCACATCCACCGATTCCACCGTCCGGCCGACGGCGGCGACCACGTTCTCGGTCAACTCGACCGCGCCGGCGAGGTCACCGTGCATCTTCCAGTTCCCGCCGACGTAGGGCCGTCGATTCGCCATCGTGCTTCCTCGCGCGTGATCCGGTCCCGTCGAGCGACGACATCCGCACGTCGTCCGATCCCGGGGAGCGAACGGTATCAGGTCCGGTCGCCGGGGACCCGGACAAGGGTGAAGTTCGGGAGCCGACACGGCATACTGTGCCGTCGCGTCCATCCCTCCCCGCCCCTGGAAGACCCCATGTCCTCGCCGACCGCTGCCGAGATCCGACGCCGCTTCATCGACTACTTCAACGACCGGCTGGGGCACGCAGTCGTCCCATCCAGTCCCGTCGTGCCGCACGAGGATCCCACGCTGCTCTTCACCAACGCGGGCATGAACCAGTTCAAGGACGTCTTCCTCGGCCAGGGCACGCGCGACTACCGCCGGGCCGTCGACACCCAGAAGTGCATCCGTGCCGGCGGAAAGCACAACGACCTGGAGGACGTGGGGCGGGACACCTATCACCACACCTTCTTCGAGATGCTCGGCAACTGGTCCTTCGGCGACTACTTCAAGGCCGAGGCGATCGAATGGGCGTGGACGCTCCTCACCGAGGTCTTCGAGATCGATCCGGATCGTCTCTACGCGACCTGGTTCGAGGGTGACGCCGCGCAGGGGCTCGAACCGGACCACGAATCCCGCGATCTCTGGCTGCGACACCTTCCCGCGGACCATGTGATCCCCGGGAACGCGAAGGACAACTTCTGGGAGATGGGCGAGACCGGCCCGTGCGGTCCGTGCTCCGAACTCCACGTCGACCGCATCGGCGGAAGGAACGCCGCGGCGCTCGTGAACCGGGACGATCCCGACGTCCTCGAGGTCTGGAACCTCGTGTTCATCCAGTTCAACCGCGAGGCGGGCGGCGCGCTCAAGCAGCTTCCGGCCCGCCACGTCGACACCGGCATGGGATTCGAGCGCATCGTCTCCGTCCTGCAGGATCGCCGGAGCAACTACGACACCGATCTCTTCACCGGGATCTTCCAGCGGATCTCGGACGTGAGCGGCGCCCGTGCCTACGGCGGCGACCTCGAGGACCCGATCGACATGGCCTATCGCGTGATCGCGGACCACGCTCGGTGCCTCGTCGCGGCCCTTTCCGACGGCGCCACCCCCGGCCCCGACGGCCGCGGCTACGTCCTGCGGCGGATCCTCCGCCGTGCGGTGCGACATGGTCGACAGACCCTGGGCATCGAGGAACCCTTCCTCGACGCGATCGTCCCGGCGGTCGTCGACAGTCTCGGTGAAGTCTTCCCGGAGATGGTCACGCGGATGTCGAAGGTGCAGGAGGCGATCCGACAGGAGGAGATGACGTTCCGACGCACCCTCGATCGGGGACTCCAGCTGTTCGCTGAAGCGGCCGCCCGCGCGACGGACGGCACGGTCACCGGCCTCGACGCCTTCAAGCTCCACGACACCTACGGATTCCCGATCGATCTCACCTCGGTGATGGCCGAGGAACGCGGCATGCGGGTCGACGTCGAGGCCTACGAGGTACTCATGGACGAGGCGCGGGCGAGAAGCCGCGGCGGCGGCGACGTCGCGGACACGGTGATCACGATCCCCCCCGACGTGCTTGGAAAACTCGACTTCCTCAAGGTCCGGGCCACCGACGACGACGCCAAGCACCATGGCCATGCGACCACCGGCGTGATCAAGGCGATCTGGGACGGACGCCACCTCACCGAGCACGCCGAAGTCGGCCAGCGCGTCGCGGTGATCCTCGATCGGACCTGCTTCTACGGCGAGCAGGGCGGGCAGCTCGGGGATCGGGGCGAACTCCGCGTGAGTCGAGGCAGCAGCGCCGGACACGATCACGCCGGCGTGGCGGAGATCGAGGATGCTCGCCGGGTCGGCGACCACGTGCTCCACGTGGGCCGCGTCACCCACGGCTCGATCGCCGCGGGCGACGAATGCGAGGTCGCGATCGACGTCCACCGACGCGAGGGCATCCGGGCCCATCACACGGCGACGCACCTGCTGAACCTCGCGCTCCGCGAGGTCGCGGGTCCCGAGAGCGACCAGCGCGGATCCCTCGTCGCGCCGGACCGACTTCGATTCGACTACGCCGCCACGGGTCCGCTCGATCCCGAATCGCTCGCGAAGATCGAACGCCGGGTCGGCGAGGCGATCGGCGAGGGGCTCGAGGTCCACGTCGGAGAGGCACCGCTCGATCTCGCCCAGCGCGTCAACTCGGTCCGTGCGGTCTTCGGCGAACGCTACCCCGATCCGGTGCGGATGGTCTCGGTGGGGCCGACCGTGGTCGATCTGCTCGAGTCCCCCGACGATGCCCGGTGGCTCGGCCGGTCGGTCGAGTTCTGCGGTGGCACCCACCTTTCGAACACCCGCGACGCGAAGGACTTCGTGCTCGTTTCGGAGCAGGGCCTCGCCGCCGGCATCCGACGCGTGACCGCGCTGGCCGGAGCGGCCGCGGTCGAAGCCCGCGCCACCGCCGCCGGGCTCGAGGAGCGTCTCGACGCCATCGAATCAAGCGAGGCGGCGAACGGCCTCGAGGACCTCGTCCGCGATCACGAGGCCGCGACCATCTCCGTGGTCGATCGACATGGCCTGGGCGCCCGGATCGAAGCCCTGCGAGTACGGGCGAAGACCGCACGCAAGGCGGCGGCCGCGGAGAATCGCGGCACGGTGGTCGAGGCGGCCCGACGGATCGCCGAGCGCGAGGAGGGACCGGCGATCGTCGCGCGACTCGAGGACGCCGACAAGGACGCGTTGCTGGCCGCCATGGATGCGATTCGCGCCGCCCGGCCGGATTCCGCGGTCCTGCTGCTCTCCGCCGACGAGGATGCCGGCAAGGTCGTGATCGTGGCGAAGGTCCCCGAGCCGCTCATCGCGGCCGGACTCAAGGCCGGGGACTGGGTCAAGGCCGCGGCCCAGGCCTGCGGCGGTGGCGGTGGTGGACGCCCCGACAGCGCGCAGGCCGGTGGCAGGGATCCGGAACGCGTCGCGGAGGCGTCGGCGGCCGCGACCGCGCATGCCGTCTCCTCGGGCGTCGGTTGAACCGGCCGATCAGGAACCGAATCGATCCGCGCGTCGCTGCGCCCACCCCGCTTCGGGCTCGGATTCGATCATCGCGTCGTAGAACCGCGGCAGGAACTTGACCACGTCGCTGCAGATCGCCCCTTCCGAGATCTCCCGGGGCGCAGAGATGCAGGAATCGTGGAGGCGTTCGAGGGCGATCGTCGCCTCGCGCTCGCCCGCGACCGTCCCGAGTTCGTTCGCGAACTGCATGAAGAAGTAGAGCATCTGGAGACGATTCGGCCCGAGCTCGTCCCCGGCGGCGAGGAAATCCTCGTCGATTCGATCCCGGCTCGCGATCGCGGCCTCGAGATCCCCGGTCTTCAGGTGCGCGAGCGGCAGGTAGAGGCCCGTCTGCAGGGTGGACGCGGCGGTCCGGCCCAGCAGCTTCCGACGGGTCGACAGGACCTCCCCGAAGATCGGAATCGCCTCCGCGTACCGACCCAGCTGGAAATTGATCTGCCCGAGTTCGTGTCCCGCCGCCGCGGATCGGAAGTGCTCCCGTCCGAATCGACGACGCGCGGCCGTCGCACCCTCCTCGAAGGCGAGGATGGCGGCCTCGAAGTTCCCACTCGCGAATTCGAGTCGACCGATGTTCAACAGGACCTGGTCCAGGTTCTCCGCCGACTCCGGGTCCGCCCGCATGGATTCGACCGCGGACTCGAGCAGCGGTCGGGCCTCTTCCAGATCGCCCTGGAGCACCAGGACCGCACCGAGATTCATCTCGATCGTCTCGGCGCGGACGCCGGCGTCCGCGACGTCCCGCTCGGCGAGCATCCGGAAACCCCCGAGGGCCTCCTTGAAGCACCGCTCCGCCTCGTCGTACCGGCCCTGGGTCACCAGGGCGGTGGCGAGCGAGTTCTGGGCGGTGAGCGCCTGCTCGTCGAGACGACCGTCGGCGTCGCGACCGACCTCCACCAGTCCCGTGAGCAGCTCGATCGCCTCCTCGACCTTCTCGAGCTGGATGAGCAGTTCCGCGAAGTTCGCCTCGGCCCGGCGCCGATTGCCCTCGTCCGCGGCCTCGAGCGATCTCCAGAGTTCGACCGCGATCACGTAGGAATCCTCGGCCTCCCCGAGCCGACCCAGGTTCCCGAAGGTCTGCCCGACGAATTCCTGCAGGTACGCCATGGTCTTCGGATCGTCGGCGATCGCGGGAAGCGCCTCCTGCGTCGGACTGAGGATGTGGGCGATGAGCAGGTCGGTGGCCACGTCCGAAGGATTGAACCATTCCGCCGATGATCGCAGGGAGTCGATCGCGTCGATGATCGCATCCTCTCCCACGCCCGCCTGCCCCATCGACGCGTCGAGACGGTCGACCATCCGGTCGACCATGAAGTCCCCCACCTCCGCGGGCTCCATCTCCCCGAGCGTGTAGAGGAAGAACTGCAGCGAATTCTCGGTGCGTTCCTGCTGGCGTTCCACCTCGCGCAGGGCCATCCTCGTCTTGCCTTCCGCCACCACCGCGACCACTCTCGCGTTCTCCGCGCTCACCGCGAAGACGGAGACCGCGACGAGCGAGGCCACGATCACCAGCAGGGTCGTGACGATCATGGCGACGACGGGCTTGTGCTTGCGAGCGAGGCGTCGAAGGGTCTCCCGCGTCGACGGAGGCCGCGCCGCGACCGGTTCGTCGTCGAGGTACCGCTGGATGTCGTCGCCGAATTCGCTCGCCGAACGGTAACGCCGCGAGGGATCCTTTTCGATCGCCTTCGCGCAGATCGTCTCCAGGTCGCCCTTGCATTCGAGCGTGACCGTGGACAGCACCGGGACCTCGACCTCCGCGATGGCGGTGGTCGCCTCGGCGATCGAGGTGGCACGGACCTCGTAGGCCTGCCGGCCGGCGAGCAGCTCGTAGAGAATCAGGCCGAGGGCGTAGACGTCGGTCGACGTGTCGATGTTCGTCGAACCGGCGATCTGCTCCGGCGACATGTACTGGAGGGTGCCCACGATCTCCGCGCGCTGCTGGTCCTGGCTCCCCTCCACCGCCCTCGCGACGCCGAAGTCGATGACCTTGGGGTTCCCATCGTCGTCGGCGAGGATGTTCGGCGGCTTGAGATCCCGATGGATGACTCCGCGCGCATGGCCGAACGCCACCGCGTCGCACGCGCTGCGGAAGAGTTCGAGTCGGCCTCGAAGATCGAGATCGACGTCGCGGGCGTAGTTGGTGATCGGTCGGGCGCCCGTCACGTACTCCATCGCGACGTACGGGACCTCTCCGGCGTCGCTCTCGTAGATTCCCGCCTCGTAGAGCTCCGCGATGCCGGGGTGGTTGAGCCGGGCGAGGGTCTCGACCTCGAACTCGAAGCGCTGCAACGCCTCCCGGGACGCCAGCCCGAGCTTCATCACCTTGACCGCCGCCATCCGATCGGGATGCCTTTGGCGGCCGAGATACACCGATCCCATGCCGCCGGAACCAAGGAGCTTCTGGACCTCGAATTCGGCGATCCGCTCCGGCATGCGACTGAACGCGGCCCGGCCACCGGACGCCTCCTCGCGGCCGCCCGAGTCCGGATTCGATCCGGGCGTGGAGCCCGTCGCCCCGCCCTCCTCCAGGTCGATGGTGGCGTCGAACCGGCCGTCCGATTCACCGGGACCGGCGTCGACGTCGATGGTCGCCGCCAGGCGGGGATCCGCCGCGGCACCGGGGAGGTCCAGTTCGATCGTCCGGTCGGGATCCAGATCCGTGGTGTCGGCCTGCCGGTCGCTCGACCGCTCCTCGGGACTCATCTCCTCGAGGACCATCTCCTCCCCCAGGGTCGCCTCGCCGGGACCGTCGTCGAGGCCGTCGAGGGTCGGCGGTTCGTCCGAATCCAGTCGACCACGAACCCGCAGTTCGAGCCCGAAATCACCGCCGCATCGCGCGCGGATCCCGGCGGCCCGCTCGGCCTCCGGGAGTCGGCGGACCTCCTCGACGATCCGATCGATGTCTGGGGTTTCCGGGGAATCGCTGGACATGAACTCGCTCGCGGCGCTTCGGCACTTGGCAGGGACGACCACGACGGTAGCATCAGGAAGCCCGGACTGCCCGCCTCCCGATCCGGCGACATCATCAGCCGCCCGCCGGGGCCGAATACACGGAGATCCCCCATGAACGATCACAACGCCATCGAGTCGGTCCTTCGAGAGGATCGCGTCTTCCCACCACCCCCCGGGTTCTCCGATTCCGTGGGTGGCGCCTGG
Source organism: Planctomycetaceae bacterium (assembly GCA_002684855.1). Lineage (GTDB taxonomy): Bacteria > Planctomycetota > Phycisphaerae > Phycisphaerales > SM1A02 > UBA12014. Next base: position 14,762 of record NYWD01000039.1, read on the forward strand.
ATCGCCTCGATGGCCGATTACGAGGCGGAGTGGCGTCGTTCCATCGAGGATCCCGAGGCGTTCTGGGGCGAGGTCGCCCGCGAACATCGCTGGATGAAGCCGTTCACCAGGGTGCTGGAGTGGAACTGCCCGGACGCACGCTGGTTCTCGGATGGAACCCTCAATCTCTGCGACAACTGCGTGGATCGCCACGTCGACGAGGGACACGGCGACGAGGTCGCGATCATCTGGGAGGGAGAACCGGTCGGAACCGACGGCCCCGAGGTCCTGCGACTCACCTATCGGGACCTGCAGCGCGAGACCGCGAGATTCGGAAACGCCCTGAAGGCGCTCGGCGTGGGCCGGGGCGACATCGTGACCATCTACATGGGCATGGTGCCCGAGGTCGCGATCGCGATGCTGGCCTGCGCCCGGATCGGCGCCGCCCATTCCGTCATCTTCGGAGGATTCAGCGCAAGCTCGATCGTCGACCGGGTGAACGACGCCTCGAGTCGGATCATCCTCACCTGCGACGGGGCCTGGCGTCGCGGAAGCGTGGTGCCGCTGAAGGCGAACGTGGACGAGGCATGTCGCGACCTTCCCGCGGTGGAGCACGTCGTGGTGCTCGATCGATGTGGAAGCGACGTGGAGATGGTGGAGGGTCGGGACCACGACTGGGCGTCGCTCGTGGCCGCGCAATCGGACGATTGCCCCTGCGAGGAGATGGCGTCGGAGGATCTGCTCTTCCTGCTCTACACCTCCGGATCGACCGGCAAGCCGAAGGGGATCGTCCACACCACCGGCGGGTACCTCGTCCACACCGCGCTCACCGCCAGGAACTCGTTCAACCTCCGTCCCGACCACGACCAGGTGTACTGGTGCACCGCCGACGTCGGTTGGATCACGGGACACTCCTACATCCTCTACGGCATCCTTCCCAACCGCGTCCCGTGCGTCATGTACGAGGGCGCACCGAACGCGCCGGACGAAGCGAGGTTCTGGGACATCGTCGAACGTCACCGCGTGACTCATTTCTACACGGCACCCACCGCGATCCGGGCGTTCATGAAGTGGGGCGACGAACATCCCGGAAAGCACGACCTCTCGAGTCTCAAGGTCCTCGGAACGGTCGGCGAGCCGATCAATCCCGAAGCGTGGATCTGGTACCACGAGGTGATCGGCGGCAGGCGTTGCCCGATCGTCGACACCTGGTGGCAGACCGAGACGGGCGGGCACATGATCACGCCCCAGCCCGCCGCCACGCCGACCGTCCCCGGCTCGTGCACGCTTCCGGCCATGGGGATCGACGCCGCGATCGTCGACGACGAAGGCAACGAGATACCGCGGGGCCAGGGCGGACTGCTGGTGATCCGAAAGCCGTGGCCGAGCATGCTTCGCGGCATCCACGGTGACCGCGATCGCTACATCGAGACCTACTGGTCGCGGGTCGAGGGCATGTACACCGCGGGGGATGCGGCGCATCGCGACGATCGAGGCTACTTCTGGATCATGGGACGGATCGACGACGTCATCAACGTGTCCGGACACCGCCTCGGAACCATGGAGGTCGAGAGCGCCCTCGTCTCCCACCCCGACGTGGTGGAGGCCGCGGTCGTCGGATTCCCCCACGAGATCAAGGGCACGGGCATCGCCGCCTTCGTCACCCTCGCCTCGAACGTGGAACCGTCCGATGCGCTGAAGTCGACGCTTCGGGCCCACACCGGCCACGAGATCGGGGCGATCGCGAAGCCGGACCTGATCCGCTTCACGAACGCACTGCCCAAGACGCGGAGCGGGAAGATCATGCGCCGCCTCCTCCGGGACATCGCCGCGGGCCGGGAGTCTGACCAGGACACCACCACCCTCGAGGATCTCTCGGTGCTCGCGAGGCTTCGCGACGACGAGGACTGAGCGCCCGGCTCGGTCACGTGACCCACGGTCGTGCGACCAGCACGGCGCCGATCGCCACGAGCGCCAGTCCGAGCAGGCGAATCCCCTCGATCCGGGTGGCGTGGTAGCCGGGAAATCCCCAGAGGTCGCAGGCGAGGCTTCCGGCCGCCATGCCGCCCACGAAGATGGCGACCAGCAGGCCCGCGCCGAGCTGGGGGGCCGCGGTCAGGTGGATGACGACGATCGAGGCCCCGATGAGGCCGCCGAAGAACGCCCACCACGGGATCGTGCGGATCGTCGAGATCCCCGGCAGGCCGGAACCGGTGCGGAGCCCGAGCAGGAGAAGAATCGTGGTGAGCACCACGACGTTCACCGCACCGTTGAGCCAGCCGGCCTGGAATCGGCTACCGATGGTCTTCGCGGTGGTCGCGTTGAGGCCCGCCTGGATCGGCTGCAGGAAGCCAGCCGCGAACACCGCCGCCACGAGCAGGAATCGCATTTGGAAGGATCCTCCGGTTGCGCCGGGCCTCGGGCCTTCGCATCCGAGCGGCGGCATCGGTCCGGAGTCTGTTTCGGGAGTCTCGCGCCCGGATCAACCGGTCAGGGCCCGATGGGTTCCATCGTCCAGTCCGCCGAGTCGGCGAGATTCGACCACCGCCGAAGATCCCGGAGCTCGTCGATCGAACGGGTGGCGACTGCGCCGTCCACGGTGGTGGTGATGGCGACCGGGTCGTCTCCGACCACGTGTCGGGCGCTCACGAAGCCGTGGTTGTCGGGATCATCCGGGTCGTAGACGTCCGACCAGAGGGGCGAGGTCCACGCGGGCGGCAGGATCCGGAAGAATCCCTCCTGCACGCCGGAGAAGAGGTTCGGTTCCGACGAGTGACTGGTCGTGAACACCACGAGCCGGTCCGGGCGTCGAACGGATGAGAGACTGCGGGCGTAGAACTCGCCGAAGGTCTCGCGCATGATGTCGGTGAACCCGCCGAAGTTCAGATCCCCGCCCACGAACACGCTGTTCAGTCCGAAGGACGGACGGACGCTGACCCGGTAGAGCATGTCCGCCGTCGGACCGGAGACGAGTTCGGACAGGTCGTCCCGGGCCGGCCCGCTGTAGAGGGCCGCGAAGTCGTGACCCAGGTACGGCGCCAGCCTCAGCGGCCATCGCTGGGCGGCCACCTCCGCGGTGCTCGTGTCGATGAACTCGCCCGACGCGTCCCGGGCGCGAAAGCCCGACGCGTAGCCGGGAAGGATCGTTCCCCGGTGGTCCATCGCGTAGCTCGACCACGCCACGCCGAGCGACCGGGCGGACGCCATCTCGCTGGCGCGGTCGGCGCCGTCGCGGACGGACGAGGACGCGTGGATCACGAGTCCGATGAGAACGACGATCGCCAGCAGCGTCGTCAACAACTCGACGAGCGTGAACCCGCGGGAGGTCGCACGCCGGGGGCCGGGNCCATGCAGGCTGGATGACTCCGAGATGTTTCGGACGGTACTCATGNGCGGTCGTTCACGATCGGTCGGNCCGGAAATTCCGGANCNCCGGGTCTTCGATGATAGCCGATTCGCCTGCAGCGAGGCCACTTGTNCGAACCTTCGAACCGGTCCCGGCACGNCTTTCCGCGGTGCCNACCGGGCCGGACCCCGGAAACCGANCGGGGCGGGNAGNNTNCNTACGAACCGGATCCTGGACGGGTTCGNCGGTGTCGACGAGCGGGATTCGACCGGCGCATCTCGCCGCGCTCGGGGGAACCGCACCCGGCGACGGCCGGAATCGGGGCGCGAGCGGATCGCCCGCCGGCGGACCGCGGAGCCGTCCTGGTCCGACACGGCACCCCACCGCCGAACGGAACGCCCCCGCGGATCGTGACGATCGCGGGGGCGCAGTGTGGTGGACGAATCTCGTGCAGGGCCCGATCCGAACATGTCCGGGTGGACGCGAGCACGTCGGTCAGGAATCGATCCGCCGATGAAGCATGCCGACGACGCGCTTCACCGTCGAACGCACTTCGTCGGGATTCATGCGCAGGACCGCGGCGGTCTCTCCGACGCTGAGGTTCTCTCCGAAACGAAGCGCGAGCACCGCATGGTCCTGTGGCTCGAGCGCCGCGGCCATCCGCGCTGCGCTTCGTCGCACTCCGTCGTTCTGACTGGTCTTCTTGCTCGGCATGACGACACTCCCTACGACGCTGGGACCTGAAACGTTCCGGGAATAATCCGGAAACGCCATGATCGGATCCTCCGTGATCCGATCATCCCGCTCCCGGTCGAATTCGCCCGCTTCCATGCGGACGAAGTCATGGGCTCCACGGCGTTCGGCGACCTTCCCTGGTTCGCCGACCCGCGATCGCCCGTCACCGGGGCGTTCCTCGCGATCGCTGCGTCCTTGATCGCGACTACGAGGAACATCGACACAAGTCCCCCCGGGCCACGATCTTTCGCTTCGCGACGTCCAGGGGGGACAACTCCCACCCGCCGAAGGGCCTGCGGGCCCCTTCCGGGGCGAAAGCGGCTCAACCCGCGATGCTGCCCATCTTGAAAACCGGCAGCAGAAGCGCAATCGCCACGACCCCGATCACGCCACCGAGAACGACGATCGCGAGGGGCTCGAGCGTGACGGAGACCCGTTTCACCGCGACCTCGAGATCCTCGTCCGCGGCATCCGCGACCCTTCCGAGCACCTCGGGCAGCCTTCCGGATCGCTCGCCGGCGGCGATCATGGCCCGTCCGCTGCCGGGAACGAGTTCATCGACGTCGAAACCGTCCGCGATGCCCTCGCCGTTTCGAGCACGTTCCTCGATGCCGTCCCAGAAGCGTCGCCAACGTCCCCACGGACTCAGGCCGCGACAGATGCTGATCGCATCGAGCAAGGGCACGCCGGCCTTGAGCAGGACCGCGAGGGTCCGCATCGCGCGTGCGAGGTCCGCGGGCCGGATCACCGCGCGAAGCAGCGGCGCATCGAAGCGGATCCGCTCGAGAAGACTTCGGACCGGCCGCGCCTGCCGTGCGAGGGCGCCGAAGACCGTCATCAGGACGATCGCGGGGATCCAGATCCGCCATCCCGTGGTGACGAAGCGACCGGCCGTGAGGACCCATTCGGTGAGCGGCGGAAGTTCCGCGGATCGCTGCGCGTAGATCGCCTCGAATCGGGGCATGACGAACGCGACGAGCAGGATCGTGATCGCCGAACCCACCACCGCGAGGATCGCGGGGTACGCGAGGGCCGATCGGACCTGGCGTCGGATGCGCTGTTCCCGCTGGAGCCAGTCCGCGAGACGTTCGAACATCCCCGGCAGGTCACCCACCGCCTCGGCGGCACGGACCAGGCCCACCGCGACCGGGGGGAAGGTCTGCGGAGATCGACCGAACGCGTCGCTCAGGTTCCCACCGCTCTCCACCTCGTCCCGCACCATCACCAGATCGTCGGCCAGCCGTCGATCCGAGGTCTGACCTCGAACGACGTCGATCGCCTCGACCACGGGAACGCCGGAATCGAGCATGACGGACAGCTGTCGCACGAAGGATGCGACGGCGGCGCTCGACGCGCGTCGGCGCGGGAGGATCCCTCCACCTTCGGAGCGGACGGAATCGCCGAGGGTTCGATCGATCGCGAGCACCACGCGTCCTTCCGATCGGAGACGCGCGGCGACCTCCGACGCGTCGGACGCGGTCTGCGTCCCGCGGAGCAGTCGACCCGCGGCGTCTCGGGCCTGCCAGGACCAGGTGGCGGTCTCGCTCATGGCTTCAGGCGGCGGTGGCCGCCAGCACCTCCTCGACGGTGGTCAGTCCCTCGGCGACCTTCCGCAGGCCGTCGATCCGCATCGACTCGAAGCCGGTGCCGTGGGCGATCTCGACCAGCTCCCGGTGCGAGACCGACGTGGAGATCGCATCGCAGATCGTCTGGTCCGGGCGAAGCAGCTCGAACACGCCGGCCCGGCCGCTGAAGCCCGTGCCCCGACATCGCTGGCATCCCTCGCCGGCGTGGAATCCCTCCACCACCGCGACCTCCTCGACCATCCGGCGGACGCCTGCCTCGACATCGATCTCACGTCTGCATTGCGGACAGATCCGACGGATGAGTCGCTGGGCGAGCACCCCTCTCAGCACGGTCGCCACCAGGAACGGTTCGACCCCGAGATTGACGAGTCGCACCGGAGCGCCGCACGCATCGTTGGTGTGCAGCGATGAGAGCACCAGATGTCCGGTCAGCGCGGCCTGCGCCGCGATGGCGGCGGTCTCCTCGTCGCGGATCTCGCCGACCATCACCACGTCCGGATCCTGCCGCAGCATCGATCGCAGCGCGGACGGGAACGTGAAACCGGTCCGCTCGTTCACCTGGAACTGGTTGACGCCCGGAATGACCGCTTCGACCGGATCCTCGATCGTCGAGAGGTTCAGCGTGTCGGCGTCCATCGAACCGAGGGCGGAGTAGAGCGTGGTGCTCTTGCCGCTTCCGGTGGGACCCGTCACCAGCACCACGCCGTTGGGCGCCGCCAGCAGTTCCGACCAGGCGTCTCGAATCGACGCCGGCATCCCGAGACGCTCCGGCGCGACGATCGCGTTTCGACTGTCGATGATCCGGATCACGACCTTCTCGCCCTGTCGGCCGGACATCGTCGAGACCCGGAGATCGACCCGACGTCCGTCGAGGAGGACGTGGATGTCCCCGTCCTGCGGGAGTCGGCGCTCCGCGATGTCGAGTTCCGCCATGATCTTGATGCGACTCGTGATCGCGGGTCCCATGCGATGGGGCGGGCGGATCTTCTCGTGAAGACGACCGTCGATCCTGAACCGGATCCGCAGGTCGCGGTCACCGGGTTCGACGTGGATGTCGCTCGCCCCCTCCTCGACCGCGTCGTGGATCAGCCAGTTCACGAGGCGGACCACCGGCCCGTGCCCCGCGATCTCGGCGAGGTCGGTGATTTCGGACACCTGCCGTTCGAGCACCGTGAGGTCCGCGTTCTCGACCCCGTCGTGGATGTCGTCGATCACGAACACGTTGGCGGCCGGGAGCCAGTTCTCGATCGCGAGTTCGAGCTCGCACGCCGATGCGGCGGCGACCTGCACGCGGTGACCGGTCCGACGGGCGATCTCCTCGAAGAGGTACACGTTGGAGGGTTCCGCCGCGGCGATCGTCAGCGTGCCGCGAACCAGGAAGAGCGGAAGGACCCGGTGCTGGCGGGCGAAGTCCCTCGGGAGCAGCTCGACGACCGCGGGATCCGCGATCCTCGCCGGATCCCGGACGAAGGGAAGTCCGCATCCGGCGGCGAGTCCTTCCGCGATCGTCGCTTCGTCGGCGAAGCCGAGCGACACCAGCACCTCGCCGAGGAGCCGGTGATCGCCGCTCTCGCGCTGGCTGGCGAGGGCCGTCTCCAACTGGGTCCGGGTGATCGCTCCGGAATCGATCAACGTCTCGCCGAGGGGCGCGACCCCGAGCGTCGAGCTCGATCGGCCGCGTTTCGCGACGGAGATGTCGGGGCGCAGCGTCATCGCAGCACCCTCGTCGCGGCGGCGACGCCGTCGTGGACCTCGAGGCGTTCACCCACCCGGGTGATGTCGAAGATCGTCCTCAAGGAGGTCTCCGGTCCCGCGATGAGGCAACGCCCGCGACGTTCGATCGCCGCATCGGCGAGATCCAACATCGCCTCCAGGCCCGCGGAGTCGACCGTGGAGGTGGCCGAGACGTCCAGGATGAAGTCGCGTGATCCGTCTGCGGCCCGCTCTCGACAGGCGCGCAGCAGCGCGTCGGGCGAGTCTCCGACGAGTTCGCCTTCGATCTCCACCACGCAGATGCGGCCGTGTTCCTCGAAGCGGAGCTTCATGCCGCCCTCCGATCATCGGTGGATGCCTCGTCGGCGTCACGGGCGAGGAGTCGGTCGTATTCCGTCAGGTCCATGCCGATGAAGACCGGCACGATGGACGGGTCGAACTGCGAACCCTGGCAGCGGTGCATCTCCGCGAAGACCTCGTCGCGAGGCATCGCCCGGCGGTAGGTCCGACTCGAGCTCATCGCGTCGAAGCTGTCGCAGATCGCCACGATTCGCGCGAGGAGCGGAATCTCGTCGCCCTCGAGTCCCGCCGGATAACCGGTTCCATCCCAGGCCTCGTGATGGCAGAGGACGCCGGGCAGGAGATCGCGGATCTGGGGGATGTCGCGAAGGATGCGGAATCCGATCTGCGGGTGCTGCCGGATCGCGGCGAACTCCGCCTCGTCGAGTCGTCCCGACTTGCAGAGCACGGCCTCCGGAACTCCGATCTTGCCGATGTCGTGGACGAGACCGGAGAGATGCGCGGTTCGCACGAACTCCTCCGGAAGCCCGATCGCGGCCGCGAGATCCCGACTGAGGACCGCGACCCGCTGCGAGTGCCCCCTGGTGTAGGGATCCTTCGCGTCGATCGCGGCCACCATCGCCTGGAGGGTCCCGAGGAACATCTCGTCGAGATCCGAATAGAGCGTGGCGTTTCGAAGGAAGACGCCCAGGTGACCGGCCGCCGAGGCGAGCAGGGTCAGTTCGATGCTCGAGATCGGTTCACCCTCCCTTCCGCCCGCGACGAGCGTGCCGAGGCTGCGGTCGCCTCCTCGAACCGCGGCGAGGCCGATCTCGCCGTGGCCGGCGTCCATGACCGCCGTGGCGGTGCTCGTCTCGGCGACTTCGGTGATCCGGCGGACCTCGGCCCGGGTCGGCGCACCGTCGCCGTGCACGACGAAGTCGTCGACGCGGCACGGACCGGGATCGTCGAGCAGCACCGCGATCCAGCGATAACCGGCCGTCGCCGCGATCTCGCGGCACGCCGAGGCGAGGAACTCGGCGGGATCGCCTCCGACCACGAGCCCGTCGATCAGCGAGTTGAGAAGATGCAGTTCCTCGTAGCTCTCGGAAAGACGGCGGTCGACCGACTGGGCAGCCTCCCGATCCTCGGAGCGCCGATGCGCCGCCTCGTGGAGTCGTCGGACCAGGTCCGAGATCGCGGGGACCGCGGTACGACCCGGCATCTCGTCCCGCGCCGCGAACTGGCGGAGGACCTGCTCGTCCATCCGCGAGGCGTTGCACACCATCGAGAAGGAACCCTCGGACACGAGTTCGTCGGTCGGGATCAGGGCCACTCCGCAGGCACGACCGCGTCGACGCGCCGAGACGCAGCCGATCGCGAACACGCCGGGCATGACCTCCACGGTTCCACCGTCGCCCTCGACGAGATCGGAGAGCCGGGCTTCGATGGCCGATCGCACCACGGGGGCGTGCGACAGGAGGGCCTGCCGCCAGCGACCGACGGGATCCTCGATGGTCGGCCACGAGGGACGACCGTCCCGGACCGGGATCCACGTGCCGCCCACGCCCGCGAGATCCGCGGTGATCGAGAGATCGACGGAGCTGTCACGCGTCCTCGTTGCATTCATGCCGCTCGCCCCCGATCCGGTTCCGCGGCGTCGATCGTCTCCCGGATCCGGTCGAGGAGTCCGCGAGGCGAGAACGGCTTCGCGATCAACTCCACGATGCGACTCGCCACGATCTCCTCCGCGTCCAGCCGGAAACCCCGGGCGGTCAGCATGATCACGGGAATGTGCCTCGTGGACGGGTCGTCCGCGATCCTGCCCGCGAGTTCGAGGCCGGTCATCAGCGGCATCTGGTGATCCGTCAGGACGAGATCGATGTCGCCGGTGAGCACCTTGGACCAGGCGTCCGCGCCGTCGATCGCCTCGACCACCTCGTAGCCCGCGCTCTCGAGCTTGAAGGAGACCACGCGGACGATGTACTCCTCGTCGTCCGCGACCAGGATCCTACGCGGACGGTTTTCATGGTCCTTGGTCATTCAGGCCGCCATCGAAGCAGGATGGGAAGCGGGCACGCTGAACCAGAACCGCGCGCCTTCACCTAGTCTTGAATCGACGCCGATCCGGCCCTGATGAACCTGCTCGACGATGTTTCGGCAAAGATTGAGGCCGAGACCGGTTCCCCGGGCGTTCCGCTCGTACCGTCTGACCCGATAAAACTTCTCGAAGACCCGATCGAGGTCCTCGGGCGGGATTCCGAGCCCGGTGTCCGTCACCGTGACCACCACGGACCGGGTGAGATCCTCCGCGTCGACGGCCACCGTCACCCGTTCCCCCTCCGGGACGTACTTGAGCCCGTTGCCCACCAGGTTCCCGATCACCGCGGCGAGCATCTCGCGGTCTCCCTCCACGACCAGTCCCGGCTGCACGTGGATCCGGAGATCCACCGACCTGCGGTCCGCGGCGGCACGGAGACCCTCGACCACCTCGGTCGCGACCTCGGCGAGATCGACCTGCCCCATGCGGGGTCGGGCGACGCCCGCCTCGATGCCGCTGATGTCGAGCATGTCGTTGACGAGTTTCGCGAGTCGATCGGTCTCCTCGATGGCGATCTCGAGGAACTCGTCTCGCTGGGCCCCGTCCTGCAGATCACCGTCGGAGAGCATCTCGAGCGAGGCGTGGATCGAGCTCAGGGGCGTCCTCAGCTCGTGACTCGCCTTCGCCACGAATTCGCTCTTGAGGCGCGACGCCTCGCGCTCGCGGGTCGCGTCGTGGAGCACCAGCAGCGTGCGACCGTGATCGTCGAGCGTCCGGATCACCGCCTCGAACGCCCGGATCACGCCATCCTCGTCGCCTTCGACGGGATCGATCTCGAATTCCGCGCTTCGCACCGCCTCGGAGCCGTTCGCGACAACCGCGGACGCATGTTCGAGCAGGTCCTGCACCGCGACGCGGTCGGGGACCAGGTCCCCGAGCGGGCGCGCATGCGCCGCGTCGATCGGAAGTTCGTCGGGATCGGATGCCGAGAGTGATCGGGCCGCCGGGTTCGCGTCGACGACGTCCCCGTGTCGATCGAGCACCAGGATGGGATCGGGAAAGGAGGCGAACATCCGCTCGAAACGGCCGAGGCGTTCCTCGACGATCCGACGCGCGAGCACGTGCTCCCGCCCGAGCGATTCGATCTCGCGACGCAGTCCCTCCTCGAGGATCCGGATCGGGGTGGTCGCGCCGCGGGCGTCCTCGGGCCGGAGGCATCCCCGGCGGATGCGGACCCGAAGCCCCCACCAGGCGATCGAGAATCCCGCGCCGAAGGCGAGCGCGACCAGCGCGATCGTCGTGACTTCGAGCAATGCAGCCTCCTCCAGGTCCCGTCGTGTCCCGTCCGCGGACGGGATCAAGGCTCAATCAAGCGACTCGCCGACGCCGGTCAGAAGCTTCCGGACCCGGGGATCCGTCGGATTCCGTTCGGCCAGCTCGGCGAAGGCCCGGTACGCCTCCGCGTACCGTCCCGCCAGTTCGCATGCCATTCCGAGCGCGAGCCGGGGTTCGTCGCGGTCCGGCGCGATCTCGGAGGCCCGTCCGAACAGCGTGATCGCGTCGTCGAAGGATCGTTCCTCGAGCGCGGCCTGGCCGAGCAGGAAATACCCCTCGAACCGGTCGGGTCCGAGCACCACCAGCCGCTGGCCGCACTTGACGACCCGGCGATGATCCCCCACTTCGAGACAGACGAGACCGAACTCGATCCAGCCGGCGACGTCCTCCGGATTGAGATTGGTGAAGTCGAGGAAGACCTCGCGGGCCTCCCGGAGCCGGCCGCCGTCCACGAGGCACCGGCCCCGAAGGCGGAGCAGTTCGCGTTCCTCGACCCGGTCGGTCACGATCCCCTCGAGACGCTTGATGGTCTCGAGGCAGTCCGAGGTCCGATGGGCTCCGAGCTGGGCCCGGGCGAGATCCTCGAGCATCCACTGGTCCTCGTCGTCGAGCAGCACGGCTCGATCGAGATGGTCGACCGCATCGCCCCAGTTCTCCTGGAACATCGCGACCCTCCCTGCGAGATGGTGGATCGCGGCCGTCTCCCGGAACGCGCCGCCCTTGTCCTTGAGGAGACGTTCGGCGTCCTCGAAGCGCTCCTCGCCGATCAGGGTGTCGACCGCGGCGACGAGCATGCCGGCGTTCTCCTCCGCGATCTCGAGGGCGGAGAGGTAGTGATCGACCGCTTCGTTCGCGCGGTCGAGACGCTGGTCCACGATGCCCTGGAAGTAGCAGGCGTCGGCGTTCCGCGGATCGATCTCGTGCGCCCGGTCGAAGCTCTTCGCCGCATCGCCGAGACTGCCGTTCTCGAGGTACACCCGGCCCAGCAGCACCCAGTAGGCGGGATCGTCGTCGACCTTGGAGATCGCGACATCGAGGTGGCGCTTGGCCGAGATCAGGTCACCCGCGCGAAAGGCCTGGTCCGCCTGGTCGAAGTCGACGCGACTCCGGATGGCGTCGAATCGGGAGACCGCTGCCTTGCGGGCCTCGATCCCTCGCTTGGTCGGTCCGCTGCAGCCCGCGGATCCGAGGAGGATGCCGAGGCCGGAGACGATGGTCAGGGTGGTGATGCGATTCATGCTTCGATCCAGGAGAGGAGGGAGGGGCGGTCGTTCCCGCTTCGACGGTGAACGGGACGTGCCCGAAGGCCGTCCCGTCACCGACGCGTGGTCATTCCCGCTCGTTCACGCCGGCGACCACCGCCGCCGGGTCAGTGGGACGGGGCTGGTTCGAGAAGACCCGCGCCTGTTCGGATGCGAGTCGAGCCAGCCACCAGAGTCGTGCCCACGAGGGACTTCGCTCGCGATCCGGATCCGCGGTGTTCGTGACGCCACCGAACGGATCCTCGACGACGATCCCCGTCTCGGAGGCCGGCGAACGCGTCGCGTCGCCGTCCACGATCCGGGTGGCGTCGATCTCGACCACGGCGTCGGCCGGGGTCTTCGTGGTCGCATCGTCCTCCTCGAGGCCCGCGTTCGCGAGCTCGAAGAGGGTCGGGAGATCGGCGACGGGCTTCGACTCCGTCGCGGTCGAGCCGACGGACGAATCCCTCGGCGAGGCATCCGCGCGGGACGACGGCATGATGATCCTGTTGGCCGGATGATCCGGCGTCGTCTCCGGAGTCGCGGCCGTGGCGACCTCGTCGTCGAAGACGGTGGCGGATTCCCGATCGAGCTCCGACACCAGGGCGGCGAGGAATCGATCCTCGCGCGCCGCCTGTCGGTCCGAGATCCGGCTCCCCTCGGGGACGGGGGATTCGAACTCCGCCGAGATCAGGGGATCCACCGACGCGTTGACCCGGGCCTCCTCCGACTGCGCATCCTCGTGATCGGCGTGCTGGGAGTCCATCACCCGACGCCAGA
>NYWD01000040.1 GCA_002684855.1 Planctomycetaceae bacterium
CGCCGGGCCGGAAACGGGGTGTCGGTCGTGGTCGAGGGGCGAGGGCATCACCCCCGATGATCGCAGGTTCGGCGTCGACCGTCCGCAGGGCCGCCGGTACCATCTCGCTGCCGGGCGTTTAGCTCAGTTGGCTAGAGCGTCCCCTTTACACGGGGAAGGTCGCTGGTTCGAGTCCAGTATCGCCCACTCGCGCATCCCCTCCGGCGGACCGGCCCGGGATGGGGTCGTTCCGATCGTGTGAGGGATCCGTCGCCCGACGGGAGGGCATCCGATGGCGGCCGAACCGATCGGTCAGGCCGGGCGTCTTCGAGATCGGCGAACGCCGCTCGCCCCGAGTGCCAGGGCGGCGATCCCGCCGATGCCCGGGACCGGCGTGCTGATCGCCTCGCCTTGCTGCGACTCCATCGCCCAATGGTCGATCCGAATCTCCGTCGCGCTCACTCGATCCATCGCCAGAAATCCGTACCAGGTTTCACCGCTGCGATCGCTGATCTGGAGACCCATGTAGAAGACACCGGACCCGACCCCCTGCGCATGACTGTAGATGGTCCCGGCGGTCGCCCCGTCACCGGTGTTCGATTCGCCGATCATCTGTCCCGCTCCCACGGCGTAGAGATCATTGGACATCGTTCTGAGGGCGATTTCGTATGGCGAGAAACTCTGCGGCCCGAAGCCCATGTACAACCGACTTCCCACCCAGTTGAACGAGAGGGTGGCCGTGAAGGAACCGCCCGTCGCACCGGTGCTCGGGACGAGTCCACTGCCCGAAAGCGTCATGAAATCAAGCCGGCTCTGCGTGATGCTGAAGGTCTGGTCGAGCTCGAAGAAGAGGACGTCCGCCGAAGCGGCGGGGGCCCCGGCGAGGGCGACCCCGAGGGCGGCCTTCGAAGTCGATGCATTGGCGAGGTAGGTGGCGAGACGAATCTTGCGGTTGGCGCGGCTCATTCTGGATCTCTCTCATTTCGGGTTGATGTGGCGTCACGGACCTTTGGCGGGGATTCGAAGGATTCCCGCCGGCGAGATCCGGCCGCTGAAATCATAAGACCAGGCCGCCCCACGGACAAAGCAGGAATGCCGCGATATCCCGGATGGTGCGAGGAATCCCGACGAGGAGACCGGTCGCGGGAACCCCTCACGCACGGATGCAAGGACATTCGGATGGCGAGCAGTGGCCGGATCACCCCGAGGTCGGGCACGTGGCACGCGATGGACCTGCTGCGGGCGATCCATGCCCGACGCCGACCCGCCCGTGCCCGCGGGAACGGAAGGAGATGCTTCGAGGCGTGATGCCGCTCGCCGAGGCCGGTGGTCCCCGGGGCCTCTCCGGTCGGAGCGCGTCGTTCCGCTCGAAAAGGCGATGCCCGGGGGCTCGCTACAATCGAGCGAGGCGCCGGCGGACGCGACCGTTCCCCGGCGAGGCGTCCCGAACCGGATTGGATTGGTCTTGAAGCGATTGACGTCGAGCTGGTGGTTCAGGGTTCCCTTCATCTACTGGCTGGCGGGAACGCTGGTCTATCCCCCCGTCTACGACCATCCCCCTGGTTCGGGCTACGTGCGGCGACGGATGTGGATGTCGGACTTCATCGGCGACGACTGGAACTCGACCGCGATGTTCGACGTCGGCACGGTCCTCTACCAGCTCTGCTTCGTGGCGTGTCTCGCGTGGTTGCTTCGCGCCGTCGGCACGCCGATCGTGCGGCGCCTGCGATCGGCCGGATCGACGCCCGATCCGCCCGGGTGATTCAGCTCGAGGATCCCTCGGGGGCGGTCCCCGTCGCGATCGTCGCGAAGGATGCGTCGAGATCCCCCTCGCCGGGATCCGCGGATCGGATGCACAGCTGGTAGCCCGCCCAGATCAGCACGAGACCCGCGAGTTCGGCCACGTAGAGCGCCTCCACGATGCCGGCCTTCGCCATCCCGCCGCCGATCCCGGGGAGCAGTCCGCCCAGCGCGATCAACGCGGTGCCGGTGGTCCGTCCCCGCTGACCGGGGATCCCCCAGAAGCGAACGCAGCTCCATGCGGCGCCACCCACGAGGAAGAGGGCGGCATAGGTGTTGATGAGCGGCGTGATCGCACGAATCCACGTCCAGTCGATCGCCGCGCCGGAGGGGCGGTGGGCGGGGACCTCCGCGACGTCGATCGGGGAGAGGGTGACGGCGATCGCGGCCACCAGCACCGGGACTGCGCTGATCGTGGTGAGGATCGTCGCGGTGCGTCGCGCGAGCACGAGGTAGACGCTGCCGGTCGCAAGCGGCCAGGCCCCGAGGATCGCGCCGGCGAGGTACCACCAACGGTTCAACTCCGCGGAGTTGCCGCGAAGGGTGATGATCGATTCCAGCAGGGTGCCGGCGCCGTAGCAGGCGACGCCGATCGTCCACCAGACCAGGTGCGGCGGCCAGCCCCGGACGCGTCCCCGGTTCAGGAGGATCGGAAGGAACGCGAGCGCGATCGCGGTGGTCGCGATCGGCAGGTAGTGCACCGGCAGGAGTTCGGGGTTCGCCATCGCCGGGAATAATAGTCCGAGTCGCGCGACGCGCCCATCCGAAGCCTTCGGGACGGCGAACATTCAACGAACGTTCCAATCCACATCGAGACGCCCATGACGATCCCCTCCCAGGACTGCCCGCCCCGATTCCAGCGACACCGCTATCGACACGCCTTCGAGATCGAAGGGGCATGGCGCGCCGTCTGGAACTGGCTGATGACACCGGACACGTTCACGAAGGGGCAACCCTGGCCGTATCGGGTGGAGTTCCTCGAGACGTCGGGGCCCGAAGGCGGCGTGGCGCGGGGGTTCGAGGTCGGGGCGCTGAATGCCCACCACGGGCCGTTCATGAACTTCTGCGGCGTGGTCTCGCGGGTCGAGGTCCTGGACGACCGGGCGGAACGTGACATCGAGTACGCCTACGGCGCGTACTTCCTCGCGTTCCGACTGGTGAGGCCCGTCGGACTCCGGGTGTCGGTCGACGGGATCTCGGAGTCCCGATGCCGGGTCGAGGTGCAGGTCGACTCCTACGTCCGGCCCTGGACCGCCGGGCTCTGGACGCTCGCCCAGCGATGCTTCTGGCCGGGTTTCGGGCTTTCGCTTCGAAGGGCGGGAAGGCGCACCCTTATTCCGACCGGGGGTTGACCGGGTCGAGGACGACGCCCTGCGTGATCAGGGTGCTGCCCCGGATCGTGGATCCTTCATCCAGGCCTCGGGCTCGTGCACGCGTCGCAGGAGGGTCTCGCCGCCGTCCCAGACCACCGTGGTGTCCTTCCGGTAGTACCAGATGAGGCGGAGCCGCGGCCATCCCGCGTCGCCGTTGCTGTGGAACACCGTGATGTAGCGTCCGGGCACGTCGGGGTGATGCATGGTGTGGAGCACCGAGTGCCCCGGTTCCGACCACCGGACTCCATCGATGGTGAATCCGGATTCGTCGATTTCGATGGGATCCGATGTCCGGGCGATGAGCGCGGCGTTCGCGGCGATCGCGTCCGCGCCGATCAGCATCGGGTTCTGGCCGCGCGGGACGTCCCGCGTCCAGGCCAGATCCGAGGGCGCGATCGGGGCCGCATCGGACACCTCCAGGCTGACACCGCTCCCGAGCGTCCCCGCGATGGTCGGGCTGGTCATCGCGATCGGCACCGTCCGGTAGTGTCGGGAATCGGGATCGACGAGGACTTCGGCCCCGCCGTTCCGCTCCAGTCGTTCGATGGACTGCGGCGGCGACGCCTCGAGCGAAGCGGAAGTCCCCGGCACGGCGTGTTCACGAACCCACCGCTGGAAGAACGGATCGAGCCACCCCTTCGGGCGTTCGGGTCGCACGGCCTCGGCGGCGACCTGGATCTCCCGCCAGCCGATGCGCTCGCCGAGGTGGTTCGCGGCGAGGTCGCGGAGCATCTCCCAGATGGGACTCTGGTCGAAGGGACGCTCGGGCAGGCCTTCCTCGAGGACGTCCTGGAGCATCATGAACACGAACGAGCCCTTCTCGTAGCCGACGAAGCGGTCGACGCCCCGGCCGCGACGCCCGAAATCCCCGAGCGGGCCGTCGTCCAGCGTCGGGTCGAGCGAGACCTGGTTGATGATTCCCCGTCGATACCGGCGCCCCGCCTCCGGTCCCTCCTCGAGGACCCGGCGTCCGTAGTTCGTGCAGAAGTTCGTGAGTCCCTCGCACCAGTTGCCGTCCTCTTCGTCGACGTACACGCCGTTGCCCCACCAGGCGTGGAGCAGTTCGTGATCGAGGTAGCCGGGCTTGAGCGAGCGTGGGGCCATGCCCACCACCCGGGGGCCGAGAAGCGTGAAGCCGGGGAAGGCGAACCCCGAGGAGAAGAAGTTCTCGACCACGGTGAAGCGCTCGAACGGATACGGGCCGAGCAGGCGGGTGTAGCGGACGAGGTAGTCCTCCGCCGCATCGAGGTAGAAGCCCGCCTTGTCGGCGTTCGCTTCGGAGAGCTGGGCCACCACGTCGACCGGACCGTGGTCGGTGTCGACCGATCGATGGAACCGTCCGTGTCGGTTGCCGGCCACCGCCATCCCCGCCACCGGGCGGGGGGTCCGCCATGTCCGGCAGGGCGCTTCCGGCGAGGGGCCGCCCTCGGGATCGCCGGAAGCGACCAGCGACCAGCCGGCCGGGGCTTCGAGGCTCAGGGACATCGGACGAAGTCGCGGCCGCCCCCGATGGTCGAGGGGCTGGGGATGCCAGTCGCTGCCGTCGGAGAGGAAGACGCCGTCCTCGGCGGCGTGGGCGCGAACGGACTGGTTGTGGATCCTCCCGGGCCGTTCGCCCGCCGCGACGTCCTCGCGATGAAGCCCGCTCCAGTGCATCACGACCTCGGAACCGTCGCCGAGATCGGGCAGGACCGGTTCCGCGCCCGGGTTCACCTCGACGCCGTCCACCAACACGCGGTGGATCCGCGAGGCGGGGTGGATGCGGTAGGCCAGCGTCCCTCCGCCCGTGATCGTCATCGTGGAGGTTCCCTCGACGAGGTTCGTCGCGGGATCGATCCTCACCACGAGCTCCTGATGGGCGACGTCGGCGGAGGCGAACGCGACGAGGGTGGCGAGGCAGAGGTGGATCACGGGCGGCTCCGGTGGGGGATGGTGTCAGGGTACGCGGTCGTCCGGTCGGCATGGGCCGGGTTCGCCGGCGTGGGCGAATCGACGGCGGCCATTCCGACGAAACGCCTCGCACTCGCAGGTCCGCGGCTTCCGTCGCTTCGGGCAGGAACTCGTCCCCGATTCAGGATCCCAGACAATGCCCTCCTCGCTCCTCGTCGTCTTCCCCCATCAGCTCTTCGCGGACCATCCGGCACTCCGGGACGGGCCGAGACCGGCGGCGTTGATCGAGGATTCGCTGTTCTTCGGCGACGCGAAGCATCCGGCCCGGTTCCACAAGCAGAAGCTCCGGCTCCACCGCAGCACCATGAAGCGATACGAGGCTCGACTGGGCGAGGCCGGATGCGAGGTGACCTACCACGGGCACGAACCGGGGCGGGATCCCCTCTCGGAGTGCATCGAGGCGGCTTCGAGTTCCGGCGTCGTCCGGATCGTCGCGGCCGAAGTCCACGACCACCTGCTCGAACGCCGGATCCGGCGGCTCGTCGACCGCCTCGGTCTGGAACTGGAGATCGTGCCGACGCCGATGTTCCTCAACACCGACGAGGACAACCGGTCCTGGCGTGAAGGTCGCAAGCGGTGGTTCATGGCGGACTTCTACAAGCACCAGCGTCGACGGCTGGGGATCCTGATGGACGGCGAGGAGCCGGAAGGCGGCCGCTGGAGCTTCGACGAGGACAATCGGAAGAAGATTCCGAAGGCGATGATGGCGGAGATCCCGGCGATCCCGACGTTCGCCCCCGACGCGATCGAAGCGGAGGCCGGCGCCCACGTCGAGGCGACCTACGAAGGAAATCCCGGTCGACTCGGTGATCCGATCTATCCCACGTCGCACGAGGAGGCCACGGCATGGCTGCAGGCGTTCCTCGAGCAGCGCCTCCCGCGTTTCGGCGACTACGAGGACGCCATCGCGGCCGGTGAGAACTGGCTCTGGCACGGCGTGCTCACCCCGATGCTGAACATCGGCCTGCTCACCCCCGGGCAGGTGGTGGACGCCACGCTGGGACACGCCGGACGGCACGACATCCCCCTCAATTCGCTGGAGGGGTTCGTCCGGCAGGTGGTGGGATGGCGGGAGTTCATGCGGGCGACCTACGTCGACCTCGGCGTCCGGATGCGGACCACGAACCACTGGGGCCATCACCGTCCGATGCCGGAGGCCTTCTACGACGGCACCACGGGAATCGAGCCCGTCGACGACGTGATCCGCCGCGTGCTGGACACCGGATACTGCCACCACATCGAACGCCTGATGGTGCTCGGCGGATTCATGTTCCTGTGCGAGATCGATCCCGACGAGATCTATCGCTGGTTCATGGAGATGTTCGTCGACAGCTACGACTGGGTGATGGTGCCCAACGTCTACGCGATGAGCCAGAACGCCGACGGGGGACTGATCACCACCAAGCCCTACTTCTCCGGATCCGCCTATGTGAAGAAGATGAGCAACCATCGCAACGGGGACTGGAACGCGACCTGGGACGGCCTCTACTGGAGGTGGATCCTCGACCACGCGGACGAGCTCGGGAAGAACCCTCGCTGGGCGATGATGTGCGCGTCGGCGAAGCGGATGGATCCGGCCAAGCAGGCGACCCACCGCGCTAACGCGGAGTCGTTCCTCGCGGGTCTCGCGTGAGCAGGGCCTCGTCCGATCGAAGCGCGGTCATCCCGAAAAAAAACGATCGTTGCGAGCCTGAATGTCGCCTTCGAGGCCGGGGCCGGCCTAGATTTCCATCATGTCCAACAACAAGTACCGGTCGAACGTCTCCAATGTCCTCGTGATCGGTTCGGGCGGCGCCGGACTCCGCGCGGCGATCGCCGCACACGAAGCCGGGGCGGAGGTGCTCGTCCTCGGAAAGCGGATGCGGAAGGACGCCCACACCGCACTGGCGGCGGGCGGGATCAACGCGGTCCTCGGCACCGTCGATCCGGAGGACACCTGGCAACAGCACTTCGTGGACACCTACGAGGAGGGGTACCACCTCGCCGAGCCGCGCACCGTGGAGCTTCTCGTGCAGGAGGCTCCGGCCCGCGTGCAGGAGCTCGAGGACTGGGGCATGGACTTCGCGAGGACGCCGGACGGCCGGATCGACCAGCGGTACTTCGGGGCGCACACCTATCGGAGGACCTGCTACGCCGGCGACTACACCGGTCGGGCGATCCTGAACACCCTGACCGACCGGGTGGAGGAGCTCGGGATCCCGATCCTCGACATGCAGTACGTGTCGAGGCTGCTGGTGGACGAATCAAACGGTCGCAAGGAGTGCTTCGGCGCGCTCGCCTTCGACACGATCTCCGGCGAGCGGACCGCCTTCATCGCCGACTCGGTGGTGCTGGCCGCGGGCGGCCATACCCGCATCTGGCGGATCAGCTCCTCGCGAAGGGACGAGAACACGGGCGACGCGATGCGGCTCGCGTTGCGGGCCGGATGCCAGCTCGCCGACATGGAACTGGTCCAGTTCCATCCCACCGGCATGGTCTTCCCGGAGGAACTGGCCGGAACGCTCGTGACGGAGGCGGTCCGAGGCGAGGGGGGTCACCTCCTCAATCGCGACGGCGAGCGGTACATGGAGCGGTACGACCCCGACCGCAAGGAGCTCTCCACCCGCGACCGCGTCGCGCTCGCGAACTACACCGAGATCGTCGAGGGCCGCGGCACCGAGAACAACGGGGTGCTGCTCGACATCAGCCACCGCGACAAGGAGTACATCCTCGAGAAGCTTCCCCGGATGTACCGGCAGTTCATGGAGTCGCAGATGCTCGACATCTCGCGGCAGCCGATGGAGGTCGCGCCGACCGCCCACTACAGCATGGGTGGGATCGTGGTCGACCCCGACTCGCACGCCACCCGGGTCACCGGGCTCTATGCCGCCGGCGAGTGCACCACCGGGGTGCATGGGGCCAACCGCCTCGGCGGGAACTCCCTGGCGGAGATCCTGGTGTTCGGCAAGCGGGCGGGTGAGGCGGCCGCGGACTTCTCCGCGAACCTCGACATGCAGCGGAGGAGCCGGACCGTCATCGCGGAAGCCAACGAAGAACTGGACCGCCTCACCACCAAGGGCGACGAACTCGCGCGTCCGATGCAGCGGGCGGTCCGAAACATCATGTGGCAGAACTGTGGCGTGGTCCGGTGCGGTGAAAAGCTCGAAACGGGCCTCGAGGAACTCGCGGGGCTCCGGGACGCGGCCGGCAACGTCGACGTGCGCCCGAGCGCGGAGGGCTTCGGCGACCTCGCCCTCGCCCTCGATCTCCTGGGCGCGATCGACAGCGCGGAGGCGACCATCCGCGGGGCGCTCGCCCGGTCGGAGAGCCGCGGTTCGCACCAGCGGTCTGACTTCCCGGACACTTCGCCGGAGCACCTCGTGAACTACGTGGTCGAGCTCGACGCGATGGGCGGACAGCAGGTCAGCCGTCACCAGATCGATCCGGTCCCCGACTACCTCCGCGAGCACTTCACGACCTTCGAGGAGCCCGAGGTCGAGGGACGGCTGCTCGAGTAGCATCGGTCCGAACCCGATGGAGGACGACCTCGTGACACACCCCTCACCGACGGACCTCGGGGATCGTCTCGCCGACCTGATCAGGGCCGACTTCGACGCCACCTTCAGGATGCTCTTCCGTCCGCACGGCCCGACCGAGACCGAGCGACTCTTCGTGGCCACGACGGGGATGCCGCATCCGTTCGCCAACTTCGGCTTCACGACCGGGGTCGCGGGGCCGGCGCTGGTGAAGGAGGGGATCAGGTCCCTCTGCGAGGACGCCTTCCCCAGCGCGTTCCTGAGCATGCACGCGCTCCCCGCCGAATCCGTCGCGGTGCTCGAGGAGAACGGATTCGTGCACGGCGAGTCGATGCCGCTGATGGCGGTCGACCTCGCGGAACTCGTGGTCCCGGACGTCCCCGAGGGCTGCGTCATCGAACGGGCCGAAGCCGACCTGCACGATGACTGGGTCGATGCGATGTCCACGGGATACGAACTTCCCCGCGACCTCGTGGATCCGATGGGCCCGAAGCACTTCGGATCCGGGGAGGTGGCGGTGGAGTTCCACGTGGTGAGACGGAGGGGCGAACCCGTCGCGTCGTCGATGTTCACGGTTCGTGACGGAGTGGTGGGGGTCTACTGCATCGCGACGCATCCGAGCCATCGCGGCGCCGGAATCGGCGGTTGGGCGACGGCCGCCCCGCTGGTCCGCTTCCGCGAGGCGGGACATCGGACCGCGATCCTGCAGGCCTCGGAGATGGGAGCGCCGATCTACCGTCGCCTCGGTTTCCGCGACCACGGCGAGATGCCCCTCTACGTCCGCATCCCGTCCTGAGCGAGGCCCTCGTCCCGGTCCGCGTCGGGACTAGAATGCCGACGACGGTACGTCCCGATGTCGCCATCCGATTCCCATCCTCCGAGCCGACCCGACGAATCCGGCGAGTCGCCGCCGTCGTCGGATCCTCCGCACGGTCTCCGAAGACGACGACGTCGGAGATCCCGGACGGATGGATCGCGTTCCGCGAAGCCCAACGCCGTCCCGGCCGACGAGGTCTCGATGACGAAGGAACTCGAGGGACGCGTCCGCGATCTCCCGGCGGCCCAGGCCGTGGTCGCGCGACGAAGGCTCTCGGGGGTCCGGCGGCTTCTGGACGAGGGCCGATCCGCGGCGCGGCCGTTGGCCGCGATCGGACGCGACGTCGCCCGGATGCTGGAGGCGAGGGCCGCTCGCGCCGAGCACCGATTCGAAGTGACCTATCCGGACGAGCTCCCCGTGTCGCTTGCGAGGGAGGAGATCGCGGCGGCGATCCGGGATCACCAGGTGGTCGTGGTCTGTGGCGAGACGGGGTCCGGCAAGACCACGCAGCTGCCGAAGATCTGCCTGGAACTCGGGCGCGGCGTCGACGGCCTGATCGGCCACACCCAGCCGCGGCGGGTGGCGGCCCGGAGCGTCGCGGCCCGGATCGCGGACGAGCTGCGGACTCCGGTCGGCGAGGGGGTCGGCTACGCCGTCCGATTCAACGACCGGACGCGGCCCGGCACGCGGGTCAAGCTCATGACGGACGGGATCCTGCTCGCCGAGACGCAACGGGACCGGGAACTCGCGGCCTACGACACGCTGATCATCGACGAGGCCCACGAGCGGAGCCTCAACATCGACTTCCTCCTCGGCTACCTCAAGCGGCTGCTTCCGCGACGGCCCGAGCTCAAGGTGGTGATCACCAGCGCGACGATCGATCCCGATCGATTCAGCCGTCACTTCGGCGACGCGCCGATCGTGCAGGTCGGCGGCCGGATGCATCCGGTCGAGATCCGCCACCGCCCGCTCTCGACGGATGGGGGCGAGGGAGACGCCGACGAGGCGATGGTCGCGGGGGTTCTCGAGGCGATCGAGGAGATCGACGCCAGCGACCTCGGTCGGCAGGCCCCCTCCGGCCGGCCGGACATCCTGGTCTTCCTGCCCGGTGAACGGGAGATCAACGACGTCGCGGCGGCGATCGAACGCTCCAGTCCGGTTTCGACGGAGGTCCTGCCGCTCTACGCCCGGCTTTCGAACGAGCGCCAGGACCGGGTCTTCAAGCCCGGCGCGGATCGTCGGATCGTGCTCGCCACCAACGTCGCGGAGACGTCGCTGACCGTTCCGAGGATTCGCGGCGTGATCGACGTCGGGACCGCTCGCGTCTCCCGGTACTCCCCGCGGAGTCGCGTGCAGCGACTCCCGGTCGAGCCGGTGTCCCGGTCCTCGGCCGACCAGCGAAGCGGGCGGTGCGGGCGGGTCGCGGCGGGGCTCTGCATCCGGCTCTACGACGAGGTCGAGTTCGGGAAGCGTCCCGAGTTCACGCAGCCTGAGATTCTCCGTTCGAACCTCGCGAGCGTGATCCTCCAGATGGCGGCGCTGGGGCTCGGGGGTCCGGACGCCTTCCCCTTCCTCGAGCGACCGTCCGCGAAACTGATCCGCGACGGCTACGAGACGCTCCGGGAGATCGGGGCGGTCGACCGTGCCGGTGCGCTGACGGGCATCGGTCGAAGTCTGGCCGCCATGCCCGTCGACCCGCGGATCGGACGGATCGTGCTGGCGGCGATCGACGAGGGATGCCTGCCGGAGATCGTGGTCATCGCCGCGGCGCTCTCGGTGCAGGATCCTCGGAACCGACCTGCGGGCGGGGAGGGCATCGCGGACCTCGCGCACGCGCCCTTTCGTGATCCGGGAAGCGATTTCCTGTCGTTCGTCCGGCTCTGGCGAGCCTGGCGTCGGGCCCGGGAGGAGAAGGGGAGCTCCGCGATTCGAAGCTGGTGTCGTCGGAACCACCTCTCCTATCTCCGCATGGTGGAATGGGAGGACGTGCATCGACAGCTGGAGGAGATCGCGGGCGGCTGCGTCGATCGCGATGGACGTGCGTCGAATCGCGGCGGCCGGGGGCGTCGCTTCCGGCTCCCGGCGGTGCGGGAGGATCCGCCCACCGGTGCCGTGCATCGTTCGATCCTCGCGGGATTCGTGTCCAACATCGGTCGGCGCGACGAGGAGGGCGACTATCGGGGCATCGGCGGAACGACCTTCTCCATCTTCCCCGGAAGCGTGCTTCGGCGACAGGACGCCCCGTGGATCGTGGCGGCGGAGATCGTCGAGACGAGTCGACGATGGGCGAGGACGGTCGCCCGGATCCGCGGCGAATGGGTCGAGCGGGTCGCGCCGCACCTGGTGCGTCGAAATCACTTCGAGCCCCACTTCGACCCGGACACCGGGTTCGTCGCGGCGTACGAGAACGTCTCCTTCGGTGATCTCGACGTGGTGGAGCGTCGAAGCGTCCCCTACGCACCGATCGACGGGGCGGGGGCGCGGGAGGTGTTCATCCAGCAGGGCCTGGTCGCGGAGGGCCTGTCCGGCGACGCCCCGTTCCTCGCGCGGAACCGCGAACTCTTCGAGCGGCTGGACCGCCTCGGGGACCGGGGCCGTGCGCTGGGGCCGCTGGTCGAGGAGGAGGAACGCTTCGCGTTCTACGATGCGCGGCTTCCGGCCGAGATCCACAACGCGGCCGCGCTGACCGCGTGGCGACGGAAGGCCGAGCGGCGCGATCCGGGGATCCTGGTGATGCGTGAACAGGATCTCGCCGCCGACGTCCGCGCCGACATCGACGCCGACGAGTATCCGGACCGGCTCCGGATGGGCGGGATGGACATCGGGCTCCGGTACCGGCACGATCCGGGACTCGAGGACGACGGGGTCACCGCGACCATTCCGATCGAACTCCTCGGCCGACTGGAGGCCGCGCGATTCGAGTGGCTGGTGCCGGGCCTGCTGGTCGACAAGATCGAGGCGCTGATCCGCAGTCTCCCGCGACGGATGCGAACCAGGTTCATGCCGATCCGCGAGACGGCGATCGGGGCCGCGGAACACCTGCCCTTCGGGGAGCGGTCGCTGCTCGACGCCCTCGCCGGCTATCTCGCGACGGTGGGCGGCGCCGCGGTCCGAATCGGCGACTATCGGCTCGACATGCTCGAAGCCCATCACTTCATGCGATTCGAGCTCGTCGACGCGGCGGGGCGGACGCTCTCGCGGACCCGCAACTTCGCCGCCCTCGTCTCGACGCACCGTGACGAGGCGCGGCTCGCGTTCGAGACGTCGATGGCGTCGCTGGAATCCGGCGACGACGAGGCCGCCCGACTCGCTGCGATCCGGGAACGGCGGGACTGGGACTTCGGGAGCATTCCCGAGTCCGTCGAGGTGGACCGCGGCGACCATCGCCTCGTCGCCTATCCCGCCCTCGCCGACGAGGGCCGATCGGTCCGGATCAGGGTGACCGACGACGCGGTGACCGCCGCTTCGATGCATCTTCGCGGCGTCCGTCGCCTGCTCGTCCTGCAGGTCGCCGACGCCCTCGGGCATCACTTCGAACATCTCCCGGGGCTCGAGCGACTCGCGACGCTCCACGCGCCGCTCGGTGCGGGCGAGGGATTCAGGACCGATCTCGGCGATCTCGCGGTGGCGGTGGCGATGGAACGGGGCGGGGGCGAGGCCGCGGCCCGCCGCACCCGCGACCGGATCGAGTTCCTCGAGCTCGACGATGCGGTTCGCCGGGACCTGTGGCCGTCGCTCGAGCGGGCCTGCGATCTCGCGGAGCCGATCCTGCTCGGACGGCAGTCGACGCTCGAATCGCTGGATCGCCCGACGCCCGCGGCCTGGCGAGCGGTCGCGGAGGACGAACGAAGCCATCTCGACGCCCTGGTGGAGATCGGCTTCCTCGGACGCGTTCCCCCGGCGAGACTCGCGGAGATCCCCCGATATCTCGAAGCGGGCCGCCGTCGTCTCGATCGCCTCCGTGGTGACGGGCTCGAGCGGGATCGCGGACGTCGCGAGGAACTCGAAGGTTGGATCAGGCTCTGGGAGGGGCGTCGGCGACAACTCGACGGGCTCGGTCGGATCGATCCGCGGGTGGACGATTTCGGCTGGCTGCTCGAGGAATACCGGGTGTCCCTCTTCGCGCAGGAGCTCCGCGGGAGCGTGAAGGCGTCGCCCGCGGTCCTCAAGGCCGCCTGGCGCGCGATCGTCGACTGATCGACGGACGTCGCGCGGGCGGGGAACCGCGACGCGGCGATCCCGGAGGAAGGCGAGGCTCCGGGCTCAGGCGTCGCGCTTCGCCATGGCGCGTCCCGCGGCGGCGACGAACGCCTCGCTCGGCAGGCCCCACGGGCGGAACTTCTCGATCGTGCCCTTCTCCTCGCTGAAGAGCAGGCCGCGGTTCCCGCCCAGGCTGCTCGCCGCCGGGGAGTCGATGAGGGTGCTGGAGTCGGCGGAGCCGACCTGGAACATCGCCCGCTGGTCGAATCCCCGCATCGCCTGGCGATCGACGCACCGTTCGAGCGTGGAGACGGTGTCCGCCCAGGCGAACACGAAGATGCCGTGCTCCGGTCCGTCCTTCAGGAGCGAGCCGAAGACCTTGTCGGGGGTCGGCGGCGCATCCTCGTCCATCGAGAATCCGAAGTCGTCCTCCGCTCGGCGAAGCGATCGGAATCGCTGGAGACCGTGGACCACCAGGAGGATCGGCGGGGCGTCACCCTCGTCGTCCGCGATCCGCCGCGCGAGTTCCGCGCCGAGGTCGATGACCGCATCACTGCTCTCCCGGAATCCCGGCAATCGGATCTCGTGCGGCAGGTGGCCGGCGACCATCTCGAGATAGCCGGCGTTCGGATCGTCCGCGGAGGTGCCGTCGAGCACGACCGCGGAGAAGTCGTCCGTCCGATGCGCGGCGGCGGCCGCGATGACGGCCGCGGCGGAGATGGCGGTCGCGGATTCGTCCTGCTGGCCCACCAGCACCACGTTCGATCCGGACTGGCGCCGGAGGAGGCCCGCGGTCGGGTCCTTGATGGCGACCGCATCGCCCAGCCAGAGCGGGATGGTCGCGGGACGCGACGCGGGAAGGGTCTCGATCGCGGACCGCAACGGGCCGTTGGCGGCGAGTGATGCCGGAGCGTTGCCCTCGAAGACGATGCACGGGCGGCGGGTGTCGGCGGGTCGGTCCTCGGCGAGTCGGGCGACCTCCGCGAGGTAGCCCTCCCGGACCTCGTCGGGAAGCCAGCAGACCTGGAAGGGGCTGTTCCCGTCCACGAGACCGCCCTGGTCGTTGTAGATCGCCTCGCCGGGACGAGCGAGGAGCCGTGCCGCCACGTTGTCGTCCGAGAGGATCATCATCGAGTCCTGCTCGTTGCACTGCAGGGCGATCCGCACGCCCATCTGGCCCATGGTCGACCGGTGGAGGGAGAACGCGCCGCCGAGCGTCTGGGAGCCCAGGAGCACGTGCATGCCGAAGGCCCGGCCCTGTCGCACCAGGCGGTCGAGCAGGGTGCCCGACTCCTGGCTCACGCGATCGTCGTCCACGAAGAGTTCCTGGAACTCGTCGATCACGAGCAGCACCCGCGGCATCGGCACGTCCGGTCGCTTCGCCCGCCAGCCCGCCAGATCCTGCACGCCTTCGGCGCGATACGCCTCGCCGCGCTCCTTGAGTTCGCGGTCGAGTCCCTGCAGCACCGAGAGGCCGAATTCGCGGTCGCTCTCCACCGCGACGGCCCGGGCGTGTGGAAGCTTGTGGGTCGCGTAGGTCTTGAACTCGACGCCCTTCTTGAAGTCGACGAGATAGAACTCGACCTCGTCCGGCGAGTACCAGCAGGCGAGGTTCGTGATGAAGGCGTGCAGCAGCGTCGACTTGCCCGAGCCGGTCTTTCCCGCGACCAGGGCGTGCTGGGCGGTGCCGACGCCGAGTTCGATCGTCTGGAGCCTCGTCGCACCGGCGCGTCCGAGCGCGACCGAGACCTTCTTCTCGGTGGAGCCCGTCCAGAACCGCTCCCGGGGCGGCGCGATGGTCTCGAAGGGGACCTCCACCTTGCCGGCGTCGAGGGCGGCGCGGCCGACGCGGTGGGCCATCTCGATGAGGAGATCGTCCGGAGGGCCGGTCGCGGGTTCGAACTCGAGATCCTCGAGGCCCTCCGCCTCGAAACGCATCCCGTCGCGGGTGGACCGGATCGTGACCGCCTCGCGGTCGATGTCGGCGACGTCGAACTTCTCCGGAACCTCGCCTCGCCGATCGCGGAGGATCAGGGTGAACACCCCGCAGCGAGGTCCGCTCTGGAGGATGCTCGCGAGCCGTCGGGCGGACTCGTCGTTGAAGTTCGCGGGGAAGTCGGCGATGACGAGGAAGCGATACGGTTCCGCGATCTCGCCCGCCGCGAGGTTGTAGGCGTCGATCGACTCGAACTCGTTGCGCAGGTACTTCTGGATCACCGTCTCCATGTGTTCGGTGATGTCCGTCAGCTTCTGTTCGATCTGACGGGGTTCCGTCCAGATCCGTTCCCCGACCAGCCCGGGGAGTTCGTCCTCGAGGTGCATGAAGCCCGCGAAGTTCTGTCCGAGCCCCACGGGATCGAGGATGGTGAATCTCGCCTTTCCCGGCGGCACCGTCGCGAGGATGCGGAGCATCGCGGCGCGAAGGAGTTCCAGTCCCTCGGTGCGGTGGTCGGGATCGACGTCGATCTGCAGGCTCGCCCGCGAGGGCAGGGAGATCATCGCCGGCAGTTCGAAGATGGCGGGCCGGTCGCCGGCGAGCCGGGGATCGACCGGAGGCCCGCCTTCGACGGCGGTCCGGTCGTATCGGAGCCGGCCGAGGGTGATGGCGGGTGGTGCGGCGTCCGGCGCGGACCAGTTCTTCCAGGCGGAATCGGAGAAGTCGGGGAATCGGGCCTCGAGCGTTCCGCCGATCTCCGCGAGTCGATCGACCGACCGGTGCAGTCCCTCGAACCACCGGTCTTCAAGCGCGGACCACCGGGCCTCGGCGGCGGACCCCAGGGTCTCGACCGCGGCGCGATGACGTTCGTGTTCGGCGGCGAGCGCAACCACGTGGGCCTCGGCGGATTCGGTCTCCATCGTGGTAGCCTCCGCCTCCGCGGCCTCCATCGAGGCCTGGAGCGTGGTGTCCGCCTCCGCCTTGTGCGCGGGGATCCGGCGTTCGAGCTCCGCGATCCGATCCTTCGCCTTCGCGAGGTTTCCGGCGATGATCGGCCGGTACTTCGCCTCCGCCTCGGCGATCTCCCGGTCCCTGGTGGCGATCAGCTGCGACTCGAGGCGCGCCATCTCATCGCGGGCGTCCTGCCTGGTGCGTTCGGTCGCTCGTCGCACCAGTGCCGCCGAGCGTGCGAAGGGTCGCCATGCCCGGACCACGGTGCGACGCGCGAACACGTACAGGGTGGCGAGGACGGGCGTGAACGCGAGGAGGCCGTAGAGCCCCCCCTGGACGAGCGGATCCCGGGCGGTGGCGCCGGTCGCCGCGGCGATCCCCACCCCGGCACCGACGAAGACGGCGACGGGCAGGACCATGATCGGCCCGCGGAAGAGGCGCGGCACGGCGAGGCGTCGAAACGCCTCGACGGACTGGGCGGCGGCCCCGAGTTCGAGCTTCATCACCACCACGGGCTTCGACTCGGCCTCTCGGGCCTCGTCCGCATCGAGTTCCGCGGGCCGGGGGACGGCCTGCTTGTAGCGACGGGTCTCGCGGATCATCCGCGCTTCGAGGTCGTCGAGGCGGGTGACGTCCGCGTCGATCTCGGCGGCCCGATCCTCGAATTCGCGGGCGGGTCGTTTCTCGTTCGCCTCGTAGACCGTCTCCGCGAGCCAGATCGCCTCTTCGAGCGCCTCCTTCGCCTTCCGCTCGTTCTCGTGGGCCTTCCGGCGGATCCGCACGGACATCGCCTCCGCGTCCCGATCGACCTCGAGATGCCGCGTCTCGTGGGCGGTTCGCGCCGCCGCGAGGCCGTCGGTCCGATGCCGGCGGGCGGCGTCGCTCGATTCGGTCCTCGCCGTCTCGATCGCGGCGATCGCGTCGGCGTGACGCTTCGATTCGTCCTCGCGTTCGCGCGTTGCATCCGCCGTCGCGGCGAGGCTCTCCGCTGCGCAGGCGCGGGTGAGTTCGTCGAGCCCGCGGCGAGTCGCCCCGAGATCGCCGAGGAGATCGGGGGGACCGCTGGTCGCGTTTTCGTCCTCGGCCGTGAAATCACTCATCGATCATTCGTCTCCACAGTCCCGTCGAGCCCGGGCGATTTCGCC
The DNA here is from genome assembly GCA_002684855.1 of Planctomycetaceae bacterium. Taxonomy (GTDB): domain Bacteria; phylum Planctomycetota; class Phycisphaerae; order Phycisphaerales; family SM1A02; genus UBA12014. The sequence goes on from NYWD01000040.1 coordinate 17,667, forward strand.
TTCGAGGTGTTCCATCGCGGTCGCCGCGGACTTGATCCGCCGGTCGAGCGGACGGAGTCTTCGCTCCTCGAAGGCGCGGCTCACCGGATCCCGCCAGACCTCGTTGACCTGCAGCCAGGCGACCATGAGATCCTTGTATTCGCTCTGGACCCGGCGACGGGCGCTGGTGACGCTCATGCGGATTCCTCCGGTTCCTCGGTGGGATCGGGCTCGCGTTCGCCTGCGCTTCCGGTTCGACGCATCGACGACGAGGGCTCCGTCGGTTCGTCGGGCGAGATCAGTCGCTGGAGGTCCGGCGGGGCGAGGGCGAGGTACGACTCCAGATTCTCCGTCATCCTCTTCAGGAGCCCGATCGCGTGCGGCAGGTCGTGGTCGACCGCCACGCTGAATCCCGACATCGCCGACTTGAAGTCGATGCGCTCCTGCTCGAGCCGTCGAAGCCAGGTCTTCGTCGCCTGGAGTTTCGCCTGCGCCTCCTCCAGTCGGCGGGTCGCCCTCTGGAGGGCCACCTTCTCGTCGACCACGCTGGCCCGGCCGTCCTTCGCGCTCGACTGGGTCTGTTTTCGGTAGAGATCGCTCTTCGCGCGGGTGACCAGCTCCTGTCGCTTGCGGATCTGGCGCGTCCAGTGCGGAACCCGGTCCCGCTCGAGCCAGAGGAGGGTCCGGTCGAGGTCGCTGTCCGCCTCGGTCACGGAGATGCGTCCCGCGTCCACGAACTCGACGAGCGCGACGCGAAAGCGGTCGATCGCGTCGATGGATCTGACATCCGCGCTTTCGCTGCTCATGGTTCGATCTCGTGGACGGGGTGGTCGCCGGTCATCGCTGCTGGAGGTAGTCCTCGATCCGCTGGGCCTTCCGAAGCAGGAAGGGAATGTGGACGTCGGAGGACTTCACGAAGCGGTGAAGCGTCTTGACGGTCGCATCGAACTCCTCCTCGAACTTCGCCTGTTCCTGGTCCCGCCAGCTCTGGGAGAGGGTGCCCATGCGGGCCTGCATGGTCTGCATGTTCGCCTGGAGCTCGTTGGTGAAACGCTTGAGATCGTTGGCGAACCGGCGTAGTTCGGCCGGATCTGCGACGGCCTTTGCCATGATGCATCTCCTCTGGAGGATCGGTCGACACCACGAGTGTAGCGGGATGATCGCGGGTAACCTTTCCAAGGCCGGTCGGAGGGGGGGCGGCCGGGATTCCGGAGATTCGACCGATGCGGCAGGACAACCTGATCGATGGAGCATGGGTCCGGGCGGACTCGGGCCGGACGCTCGAGGTCCTCGATCCCGCGACCGATCTGCCGGTGGGAAGCGTCCCCGCGATGGGTGTCGCGGAGACCCGTCGCGCGGTCGACGCGGCGTCCGGGGCGTTCCCCGCATGGGCCGCCCGTCCGGTCGAGGCGCGGGCGGCGACCCTGGTCGACCTCTCGGCCCGGATGGCCGCGAAGCGGGCCGGACTGGCCGCGCTGATGACCGCGGAGCAGGGGAAGCCCCTCGCCGAGGCGCAGGCCGAGGTGGACTACGCCCGGAGCTTCTTCGACGTCGCGGCAGCCGCGATCCACACCCTCGAGGACGAGCACCCCGAGGTGCCCGGAAAGTCCGTCCGCGTGCACCGGCGACCGGTCGGTGTGGCGGTCGCGATCACCCCGTGGAACTTCCCGCTCGCGATGCTTGCGAAGAAGGTCGCGCCGGCCCTCGCGGTGGGCTGCACGCAGATCGTCAAGCCCGCCGAACAGACGCCGCTGTCCGCGATCGCGTTCGCGGAGATCGCGATCGAGGCCGGGGTGCCTGCGGGCGTGCTCAACCTGCTCACGGGGGATCCGGCGCCGATCGCCGAAACGCTTCTGGAGGATCCACGGGTCAGGAAACTGTCCTTCACCGGGAGCACGGAGGTCGGTCGCCTCCTGATGCGGGGTGGCGCGACGAATCTCCTCCGTCTCTCGCTGGAGCTCGGAGGCCACGCCCCGCTGCTGGTCTTCGAGGATGCCGACCTCGATTCGGCGGTCCGGATCGCGATGGCCGCGAAGTATCGAAACGGCGGCCAGACCTGCATCTGCCCGAATCGATTCCTGGTCCACGCGTCGATCCACGACGCGTTCGTCGCCGCGCTGGCGGAGGCTTCCGCCGCCCTGGTCTCCGGCGTCGGAACGCGACCGGAGGTCGACCTGGGCCCGATGATCGACGACGCCGCCATCGAGAAGGTCGAGGCGCATGTCACGGACGCGATCCGGTGCGGCGCGACGCTGGTCACCGGCGGCGGTCGACGAAGGGGGGCCGGGGCGACGAACCGCTTCCATGAACCGACGGTGCTCACGGGTTGCACGGCCGAGATGCGATGCTGGCGGGAGGAGACCTTCGGCCCGGTCTGCCCGGTCCGGGCCTTCCGGGACGACGACGAGGCCATCGCGCTCGCGAACGATTCGGAGTACGGGCTCGCCTCCTACGCGATCACCTCGGACCCCGGGCGAATCGAACGTCTCGGGCTCGAACTGCGAACCGGCGTCGTCGGCATCAATGATCCGGGGCCCGCGGTGGCCGCGGTCCCCTTCGGAGGCGTCCGTCATTCCGGATTCGGGCGCGAGGGCGGCCGCTGGGGACTCGAGGAGTACCTGGAGACGGTGACGGTCTCGAGGGTCGACGCCTGAGACGACCGGGGCCGGCGGCCCGGACCGGAAGACGACGAGGCCGCGAGCGGATCGCTCGCGGCCTCGCCGCCGTTCGAACATGGACGCGCGATCGGGTCGGATCATCCGGCCGATCGGTCGGTCACTCCTCCTCGCCGTTGAGGAAGTTGGAGAGCCGCTGACGGCGGATCGGATGCTGCAGCTTCCGGATCGCCTTGCTCTCCACCTGCCGGACCCGTTCCCGGGTGACCTTGAAGATCCGGCCGACCTCCTCGAGCGTGTAGGTGTAGCCGTCGCCGATCCCGTAGCGGAGCTTGAGGATCTCCCGTTCGCGGTAGGTCAGCGTCCGGAGCACGTCGTTGATCCGCTGCCTCAGCATGTCGCTGGTGGCGGAGTCCGACGGCGACTCCTGCCGCTCGTCCTCGATGAAGTCGCCGAAGTGGGAGTCCTCGCTCTCCCCGACCGGCCGATCGAGGCTGATCGGATGACGCGAGATCTTCATGACCCGTCGGGTCTCCTCGATGGGCATCTTCGCCTTCATCGCGATCTCCTCGACGGTGGGCTCCCGGCCGAGCTCCTGCAGGAGGACCTTCTGGATGTTCCGGAGCTTCGACATCGTCTCGATCATGTGGACCGGGACGCGAATGGTCCGGGCATGGTCGGCGATCGCCCGGGTGATCGCCTGTCGGATCCACCAGGTGGCGTAGGTCGAGAACTTGTAGCCGCGCTTGTACTCGTACTTGTCCACCGCACGCATCAGGCCGGTGTTCCCCTCCTGGATGATGTCGAGGAAGGGAAGCCCGCGGTTGCGGTACTTCTTGGCGATGGAGACCACCAGGCGGAGGTTGCCGCCGGAGAGATCCCGCTTCGCCTGCTCGTACTCCTCGAACACCTTCTCGATCTCGCGAACGCGATCCGCGAGTTCGCCCGGTTCCTCGAGCACGAGACTCCGCAGGCCCTCGCGCTCCTCGCGCATCACGAACACGTCCTCGGGGTCGTACCGGTCCGGATGCTTGTCGGCCTTCTCGATCCGTCGGGCGAGATCCTTGAGCTTCTTGTTCACCGCCTGGAGCTTCCGCATCAGGGGCTGGATCCGTCCGGTGCGGAGGCAGCATTCCTCGAGCAGCGTGGCGATGCGGCGACGCCGTTCCTCCATCTCGCCCCGAAGGGTGGTGCGCCGCGTCGCGGTGCAGGAATCCTGTTCGAGCTGGTCCCATCCCGCCTCGTTGAGGTCGATGAGCCTTCGAACGGTGGCGGAGTTGTAGGGGATCCGACTGGCGACCTTCTCCTTCGCGTTGTCCTCGGCGGTCGAGATCCGCATCGTCCGGTCGAACGGAAGCTGGCCGTCGTGGACCTGCTGGAGCGTCTCGATGGCCTGTCGCGCCGCGTAGTCGCTCTCGAGCGTGAGTCGCCGGAAGAACATCCGGGTCGTCTCGATCTTCTTGGCGAGCCGGATCTCCTGTTCCCGCGTGAGGAGCGGAATCGTGCCCATCTGCGTGAGGTACATCCGGATCGGATCGTCGATGCGCTTCGAGCCCTGTTCGGCGATCGCCTGCTCGACCGCGGCCTGGGTCTCGGCGTCGTCGAGGATCTCGGGTTCGCCGGTCTCCGCGGCCTTGGCGGCGGGCGTCGCGGATTCGCCGAGTTCCGAACCGTCGTCGATGTGGACCGCGGTCGAGGTGTTCTCGCCGTCCTCGTCCATCATCTGGACCTTCGGGGTCCGGGTCGCCTTGCGGGCGTTGTCGCGCTGGAACTTCAGGTCGGTCTGGAGCGCCGCGTCGATCTGGTCGAGGCCGCGTCGTCGTCGTTCGATCTCGTCGATGAGCTCGATGCCCTCGAGCCGCACGAGGGTCACGAAGGCGTCGACCGCATCCGGATCGACGTAGCAGTCCGGGAGGCAGGTGTTGACCTCCTCGTAGCAGATCCAGCCGCGCTTGCGGCCGGCCTCGACGAGTTCGGTGAGGACGGGATGGGGGGTCAGTTGCAGTGGCAGCACGATGGTCTCCAGAAGACGCCTGACGGTCTCACTCGCGGGAATCGACGTCGATCGACGTCGAGAACGGGGGTTCCTCGGGGAAGCCCTCGAAGGTGACGCCGCCGACGCGTCCAGCGCGCCGGCGACCGATGGCGGCGGGGTCCGAGCCCGCCGCTCGCAGTTTGTTGATGGCGGCGACGGCGTCGTCCGCCGAGTCGACCCGGCGGGAAGCCAGGTCCGATCGATCGGCCAGATGCTCGTCGCGGCGGATCGCGATCTCCAGATCCTCGACGGCCTGCCGAAGCAGCGCCTCCGCGTCGACCTCCGGCGTCGAGAGTTCTCGAAGCCCCTCCACGAAGAGGGCGGACGCGATCCGTCCGGTCCCCTCGTCCTCGATCGCGGCGATCAGGTCCGGACCGTCGGGGATCGGACCGCCCGCGGCCTTGGACTCGATGAGTCGCCAGGTGTCGCGGCACGGCGGATCGTCGAACCGGCCGTGGTCGAATCGTTCGAGCACCGTCGCCGGCGGTTCGGGTGCGTCGATGGTCCGGTTCAGCAGCGAGGTGTCGGCGAGGGCGAGTCTCAGGACGCACTCCTCGGCACGACGCCGGCCGCCGGCCGCTCGGACCATCACGGTCGGATCCGTTTCGGACGGCATCCCGGATTCCTCGGCGACCCGCGGACCGCGACGGCGGCCGCCCTGCTCGAGCATCGCGGTGGTGACCCCCAGGATGCTCGCGATCTGGTCGAGGATGAAGTTCCTCCGGACGCCGGCCACGCCGTCGAGGCCGAGGCCGTCGAGTCGCGCGATCACCTCGTCCACGATTCGCTGGCGGCCGCTCACCCCGCCCGCCGCGTCGAGCGATCGCCGGAAATCGGAGAGCAGGGAGACGGTCGCGTCGACGGCGCCGTCGAGGGCGTTCGCGAAGGCTTCGTGGCCGTCCTCGCGGGCCAGGAGCTCGTCGGGGTCGGCACCGTCCGGGAGGGTGCACAGTTTCACGTCGACCGTCGACGAGAAGAAGACCTCGACCGCCCGATCCGCGGCCCGTTGTCCGGCGAGGTCGCCGTCGAAGAGCAGGATCACCGTGTCGCAGAACCGACCGAGCCGGTCGGCGTGGTGCCGGGTCAGCGCCGTGCCGAGCGTGGCGACCGCGTTCTCGAAGCCCGCGGCGTGAAGGGCGATCACGTCCGTGTAGCCCTCGCAGACGATGGCGGTCCGTCGCTTGGCGATCGCCTTGGCGGCGAGGTCGAGTCCGTAGAGGGTCGATCCCTTGTGGAAGACGTCGCTTTCGGGACTGTTCAGGTACTTCGGTTCGTCCTCGGGATCGATCTTCCTGGCGCCGAAGGCGATCGGACGGCCGAGCTCGTCCCGGATCGGGAAGATCAGGCGGTTGCGGAAGGTGTCGATCATGGTCCCGCGGCGCGAGTTCCGGACGAGTCCCGCGGCCTCGAAGACCGGAAGTTCCGGAACCGCGTCCCCGTCCACCGCGACGTCCTCGCGGCGGAATCGCTCGACGCGATCCGCGAGCTCGCTCCAGGCATCGGGGGCGATGCCGATCCCGAACCGCTCCGCGACCTCCTCGGAGATGCCGCGGCCTTCCAGCAACGCTCGTCCGACGTCCGCCGACGGGCCGTCCTCGAGGATCTGCCGGCGGTAGAAGCGGGCGGCGAGCGCATTCGCACGAAGGAGACCGGTGCGGCGATTGGCCGCGCCGCGGTCGCCTCCTCCGCGTCGGGTGAGTTCGATGCCGGCGCGGTTCGCCAGCGTCTCGAGCGCCTCGAGGAACTCCATGCGGTGGAGGTTCACCAGGAAGTCGATCGCGTTGCCGTGGGCGCCGCAGGCGAAGCAGTGGTAGAAGCCCTTCCGCGGCACGACGTACATCGAGGGCTTGGAATCCTCGTGGAACGGGCACAGGCCGACGAACTCGTCGCCCTTGGGATCGAGGCGGACCTGTTCGGACACCAGCGCCACGATGTCGGTGGCATCGAGGACGCGGTCTCGGTCGTTGGATCCGGAGGGTGCGGACAAGGGAGGGAGAGGTCCTGCGGGAAGGGCGGTCGAAACCACGGTGGACGGGAACGATCGACGACGGACGACAGACCACGATCACGTCCCCCGCATCGGGCGGGTGGAGCGGAATCGACGTGCGAACGAATGCGCCTCGAGATCCTCGGGGGAGGTCGAAGGCAGGCACGACTGGCGGGCGTCGGGGTGCGCGAGCTCGCCGGTTGGAATGTCGGAACGGTGCGGACGCGACCCGGGTCGACGATCAGTCCACAGGTGTGGTGCGGGGACCTGATTCGTCGGGAGATCGGGACACGGTTCGACGAAGGAGAGTGATTTCGGCCAGCCCGAGCGATGCGGGCAGGTGACCGCGGAGGGCCTTCGTCGAACGAGGAAGAATAGCCGCCACACGGGCGGAATCAAGCAAACCGGGACTCTGGATCGACAGAAACAGTGTTCCCGGGGTCTTCGGGGGGGTCAGGCCTCGGCGGCCGCCTTCTGCTCGCGGGTGTAGGTGTACTTCCGCTTCGCGGGCTTCACCACCAGGCCCATTCGGATCGCCTTCGTGGATGCGAGCACCCTCGCGGGGGCTCCGTCCACGACGCATCGGACCTTCTGCAGGTTGGGCTTGAAGGTTCGCTTCGTCTTGGAGGTGATCTTGATACCGACGCCGCCGAGGTACTTGGCGCGACCACGGTAGGTCTTCTTGTGTCCGGAACTGGTTCCGGTTCCGAGGAAGTGGCATCGGCGAGGCATCAGGGACTCCAGATTGAGGATCGAGGAGTATAGCGATTTCGGGGCGGCCGACAACCGGTGGATGATCGAGGCGCCGAGGTCCGCCTTCAATCGCCCCCGGAGACCGATTCCAGCGGGGGACCTGCCTCGATCGGCTGGAATCCCGCAAGGGCCAGGATGTCGCGAAGCCATCGATCGTCCACGTCCGAGAACGCATCGACGTTGAAACTGTCGAGGTCGAGCACCCGGTCCGGCCGGAGGGGGATCACGATCTCGGCGCGATCCCGGGGATCGCACGCGACGTAGTCGTCGCCGAGTTCGAGCACGTCCCGGACGATCCGGGTCCGGCCGCGACGCAGCGCCTGGCCGCAGACTCCGTGGAGCCCGATGGGCGAACACGCCGGTCGGTCCCGGCACTGCTCGAGCGACATCGTCTCCGACCCGGGGTCGAGTCGGTAGAACCCGATCCAGCTCACGCCCGTCGGGGCGAGCGATTCCCATGCGAGGTCGATGAACCCGCCCGCGTCCACGGAACCGCGGTGCGTCAGTCGGCGCTGGATGTCTCGATAGGCCTCGGTCCGGTCCGGCGTCCCGACGCTCACGCCGACTCCTTCTTCCTCCGCGCCATCCGCTCGAGGCTCGGTCCGTCGTCGACCGCGTCGCCGTCGACCACGTAGGTGACGCCGTCGTTGTCCTCGTCGGGCAGGTCGTAGAGGAGATCCACCATCAGTTCGTCCATGACCGCCCGAAGGCCCCGGGCTCCGGTCGCCCGCTTCATCGCGCGGTCCGCGATCTTGTCGAGCGCTTCGGTGGTGAACTCCAGGGTCGCCGATTCGAGGGCGAACAGGTGCTCGTACTGGCGGACGATCGCGTTCTTCGGCTCGGTCAGGATCCGGACCATCGCCGCCCGATCCAGCGGTTCGAGCGGGCAGACGATCGGAAGGCGTCCGACGAGTTCGGGAATCAGGCCGAATTCGAGGATGTCCTCGGGGACCACCCGGGTGAGGACCGGGTCCTTGTCGCCGACCTTCTTCCGGGCCCCGGATCCGGCGAAGCCGATGAGGCTGCCGCCGAGTCGCTTCCGGATGATGTCCTCGAGTCCGACGAACGAACCGCCGCAGATGAAGAGGACGTTCGTGGTGTCGAGCTGGATGTACTGCTGTTCCGGGTGTTTCCGGCCGCCCTGGGGCGGGACGTTCGCGACGGTGCCCTCGAGCATCTTGAGCAGGGACTGCTGGACGCCTTCGCCCGAGACGTCGCGGGTGATCGAGACGTTGTTGCTCGTCTTCCCGATCTTGTCGATCTCGTCGATGTAGATGATGCCGCGCTGGGCCGTCTCGAGGTCGTAGTCGGCGGCCTGCAACAGCTTGAGCAGGAGGTTCTCGACGTCCTCGCCGACGTAGCCCGCCTCGGTGAGGGTGGTGGCGTCGCCGATCGCGAAGGGGACGTTGAGGATCCGGGCGAGGGTCCGGGCGAGCAGGGTCTTGCCAGTCCCGGTGTGACCGATGAGAAGCACGTTCGACTTGTCGAGTTCGACCTCGCTCTCGTCGTCCTCCACGTGCATCAGTCGCTTGTAGTGGGTGTGGACCGCGACCGCGAGGGACCGCTTGGCCCGCTCCTGCCCGATCACGTACTGGTCGAGGAAGTCGCGGATGTGCCGCGGCGTCGGGATCGAACTGAAGAGCGGCTGGCCGCGGTCGACCCGACGACGCTCCTGCCGGAAGATGTTCTGGCAGAGATCGGTGCAGTTGGTGCAGATGTAGACGTCGCCCGGGCCTTCGACCATCGGGCCGACCTCCCGCGAGGTCTTGCCGCAGAACGAGCAGGTCGTGATCTTCCGGCCGCGGAAGCCGCCGCCACCGCCGCCGTTGCCACCGCCGGCGCTGCCACCGCCGCCACCCGGGCTGCCGCCGCCGCCGCCGGGACCCTCGGGCCCGCCGCCGGAACCACCGCCGCCCGGCTCCGAGTCGACCGCACCGATCGGTGCGGGCTGGTGGCGGACGGAACTGGGGGCCGAAGGTGTTGAACTGCGATGCATGCGTGATCCTGCGGGAAAAGAGCGTGGAGATCGTCCTCGACGACCTCTCCAAGTGTATCGGGGAGGGCGTCCTCGCGCTTCAGTCGTTCCACGTCGATCCCGGAGAGTGCCGGAGACCCCGCCGGACGCACGCCCGAAAACCAACCTGCGTCGGCAGGCGTTCGACGCATCGGCGGTCGCGGTCGGAACGCCCGCGGTCCGGCGTGCATCCCGGAGACGATCGTTCAGGCCTTTTCGTCCGCATCCGCTCGCGTTCGACGCACGGGGGGGATCGCGGTTCCGCGGGTCGTCGCCGGCTTCCCCGTGGAGGTCGGCGAACCACCGTGCTTCGAAACACCGTGCTTCATCGACTCGAGCATTCGAGACTTCGCCGTCGTGAATTCGGCCTCGGAGAGTTCCCCCGACTCGTGCATCCGCCGGAGGTCGGAGAGCGAGAAGCCGGGCACCGTCTCCTCGCGCACCGTCGCGAACCGGCGGCGGAGGAACATCGCGACGGCGCCGCCGACCAGGATGATCACGACCAGGAGACCGAGCCAGGGAAGGATGTCCGCGAACAGTCGATCCGCTCCCTGCGAGGACTGGGCGAGCAGGACGGTCACGACTTCTCGGCGGCCGCCTTGCGTTCCGCGACCTTGGCGTCCACGACCTTGTTCCACTCCTCGGCGGGCATCTCGGTCACCTTCGCGGTGTCGACGATTCGATCGGCCGCCTTCGCGTGCTGGATCGACATGCCGATGTCGCGAAGCCGTCCCGAGCGGGCGAGTTCGGTGCGAACCTCCTCCGGCCGGGCGCCGCGCGAGGCGGCCAGCTCGGCGATCCGGGCGTTGAGCTCCTCCTCCTTGACGTCGATGGAGAATTCATTGGCCAGCCTCGACATGATGAACATCAGTCGAAGGCGATCCCGCGAGGACTTCTCGCTCTCGCCGCGGATCTCGGCGAGGTGCTTCTCGATGGTCTCCTCGTCGAGCCCCCGGTGCGCCATCTCCATCCGCTGCTGCTCGATCATCCCGGCCGCCTGGGCCTCGCTGATCTTGGGGGGGAGTTCGAACTGGATGTTGTCCAGCAACCACTCGTACACCTGCTCGCGTTCGGCGTTTCGCTGCTCGGAATCGCGTCTGGTCTCGAGTGACATCCGCATCTGCTCTCGAAGGCCGGTCTCGTCGTCGAGGCCGAACTGCTCGACCATCTCGGAGACCTCGAGCGGCGCGACGCGTTCCGCGTCGCGGATCTCGTAGCGGACGGCGAGCTTCTTGCCGCGAATCTCCTCGCGTTCGTGCATTTCGGGACCGAGGGTCTCGAACTCGACCACGTCGCCGACCTTCCTGCCGCCGAGGTGGTCGGCGAGATCATCGACCATCAGGCCGAGGAACTGGCCCTTGCCCTCGTCCTCCGCCGCGGGGACCACGCCCACCGCCTGGTCGTTCTCGAAGAAGGGCTCCTCCATGCCGTCGAGCATGATCCGCACCGAGCCGACCATGCGATCGAGCGGTTCGAACGGCCCCTCGATCCTCGCCGGCGTCCCGAACCGGTACCGGGTCCGGAGGACCTCGCCGTCGATGTGCTCGTCGGTGACCTCCATGATCGGCTTGGTCACCGGCACGCCTTCGAGTCCGGGAAGCTCGAAGTCGGGGATGATCTCGATGGAGACGGTGAACGCGAAGTCGGTTCCCGACTCGAGTTCCGCGAGCGACTCGAGATCGCCGAAGTCGGGATCGCCGATCACCTGGAGTTCCGAATCGGCGATCGCCTTCTCATACCCCGAGGAGATCAACTGGCCTCGCGTCTCCTGGCGGACGTTCGCGCCGAAGCGGCGTTCGAGCAGGGCGCGGGGGACCCGGCCCTTGCGGAATCCGGGAAGCGCCGCCTCGGCGACGAGCGTCCCGAGCTGCATCTCCAGACGCTCGTCGACCACCGAGGCGGGGACCGTGATGGTGAGCGATCGGGTGCAGGGTCCGGTCTCGGTGATGTCGACCTTGGAGTCGAAGGTGTCACCGCCGTCGAGCGAGAAGTCTTCCATGGGCGTCGTGATCCGGAGTCGTGATGCGGCCGGGAGGCCGGTGGGGGGAAACTTCGGAAGATACCCGCCCCCGGACCCTGCGGCCAGTCCTCGATCGAGAAACGCCCCGCGACGCGGGGTCGCAGGGCGTTCGTCGGACACCGACCGTCGGGATCGACGGTCGGGATGTCGATTCCCGAGGCTCAGCGGCCGACGAGCAGCATCTCGGAGTAGGTGGGCAGGGGCCAGAGTTCGGCGGGGATTCTCGTTTCCAGCGCGTCGCTGGCGGCCCGGGCCCGGTCCATCGCCGGCACGAGCTTGGCTCGGAGTCGCTTGGCATGCTTCTCGGGATCCGCGGGGGCGGTCTCGAGCATGGCGTCGATCTCGTCCACCGCCGCTCGGAGTTCGGACACCTGGGAGACGATCAGGCGGAGTTCGGCCTCGGAGTCGGGGCATTCCACGCCGGCGACCTGGGTCGCGCCGACCACGTCCGCGAGCTCGGCCTGGGTGCGGAGGGCCGCCGGAAGCACCTCCGTCCGGAGGAGGGCGGACATCGTCCGGCCTTCGATCTCGATCTTCGTCGAGTACTGCTCCAGCAGGATGTCCGCTCGGGCCTTCAGTTCACGGGCGGACAGCACGCCGTACTTCGAGAAGAGGGAGGTCGCCTGGCGGGTCTTGAACGCGGGAAGCGAATTCGCCGAATCCCGGACGTTGGGCAGGCCGCGACGTTCCGCCTCGGCGGTCCACGCGTCTCCGTATCCGTCTCCGTCGAAGCAGACCCGACGGTGTTCCTTCACGATCTCCTTGAGCACCCCGCGGGCCGCGGTCTCCAACTTGGTCGTGGTGGGCTTCTTGCCGGCGCGCTTCTCGAGCTGGCCGGCGATGTGGTCGAGGCTCTCGGCGATGATGGTGTTCAGCACGGTGGTGGGCCACGCGACGCTGGCGGTGGATCCCACCGCTCGGAATTCGAACTTGTTGCCGGTGAAGGCGAACGGACTGGTGCGGTTGCGGTCACCGCTGTGCCGGGGGATCTGCGGAAGGCTGTGGGCGTGAAGATCGAGCGTGCCGCCCTTCTTGGTCTTCTGCGGCTTTCCGGCCTGGAGCTGGTCGAGGATGTCGGTGAGCATCTCGCCGAGGAAGACCGACATGATCGCCGGCGGCGCCTCGTTCGCGCCGAGGCGATGGTCGTTCCCGGCCGAGGCGATCGAGGCCCGGAGGAGGTCGGCATGCTTGTCGGCCGCTCGGATCACGGCGCACAGGAACACCAGGAACTGGAGGTTGGTGTGGGTCTCGTCGAGCGGGTCGAGGAGGTTCACGCCCGCATCGGTCGAGAGGGACCAGTTGATGTGCTTGCCCGAGCCGTTGATGCCGGCGAACGGCTTCTCGTGGATCAGGCACTCGAAGCCGTGCTTGCGGGCGACGTCCTTCAGGACGTGCATCAGCAGCATCTGGTGATCCACCGCCACGTTGGTGGTCTCGAAGGTCGGTGCGACCTCGTACTGGCCGGGGGCGACCTCGTTGTGGCGGGTCTTCACCGGGACCCCGAGTTCGAAGAGCCGTGATTCGGCTTCGGTCATGAAGGACAGCACCCGGGACGGGATCGATCCGAAGTAGTGGTCGTCGAGCTGGTGGCCCTTGGGGGCGCTGGCGCCGAGCAGCGTCCGTCCGCAGACCACGAGATCGAGGCGATCGCGGAAGAGTTCCTGATCGATCAGGAAGTACTCCTGCTCGCAGCCCAGCGTGCCGATCACCTGGCTGACCCCTTCGTCCGTGCCGAAGAGCCGGAGGATCCGTCCCGCCTGCTTCGCGACCGCCTGGACGGACCGGATCAGCGGGGTCTTCATGTCGAGGGCCTCGCCCGTGTAGCTCACGAACGCGGTGGGGATGCAGAGGGTCGTCACCCCTTCGGTGGTGGTGAGCAGGAACGCGGGACTGTTGCCGTCCCACGCGGTGTATCCGCGGGCTTCGTAGGTGTCGCGGATGCCGCCCGACGGGAAGGAGCTCGCATCGGGTTCGCCGAGCACCAGGGCGTTGCCGGAGAACTTCTCGATCGCCACGCCGTCCGCGTTCACCGACAGGAAGGCGTCGTGCTTCTCCGCGGTCGAGCCGGTGAGCGGGTGGAACCAGTGGCAGAAGTGGGTGGCGCCATGTTCGATGGCCCACTCCTTCATCGCCGAGGCGACGGTGTTGGCGACCTTCGGGTCGAGCGGGCTGCCACGATCGATCGTGTTCGAGAGGCTCATCGCGACGTCGGGCGGCAGCCGCTTGAGCATGACGTCACCGCTGAAGGTCAGCCGGCCGAAGTACTCGCTGGCCGGGGGATTGCTCTCGGTGACCTCCATGGTGGCTCCTTCTTCGAGGATGAACGATTCGATGTTGCGGGGGCTCGACATGGGCATTCCTTTGCCTGGGTGTGCCGGGGGGTGTCTGGATCGAACCTGTGGCGGCCGGTGGGCTTCGGGTTCGGTCGGCGGGTGACGCGTGGACGCCGGTCTCTCCTTCTCAAGGCCGATCGCGGTCGCGGGGCCGGGTGCCTCGGTGCGGAAACGACGGTCGTCGGGTTTTCCGGGCGTTCCGGATTCGGGCGGGATGGCCGAAATCAACGGACCCGGAGGTTCGTCGTGTCCGGCGCCTGAGTATCGGTCGGGGCCGACGCCCCGGCAATGCCCAAATCCGACGAAGCCGCGGATTCGCTTCGGTTTTTTGAGGCCCTTCCCTCGCGGTCCGTTCGACCCGCTCCTCCGGGCCCGGACTCCGGGGCGGGGATCGGCTCGCCCCGATCGATCAGCGGGCGATCACCTGGCGTCGCTTCGAAAGGTAGTCCCAGATCACGAAGCGATCGAGATCCTCGCCGCCCGTGAAGACGACCCTTCCCGCCGTCGATTCGGCGAGGCGATGTGCGAAACGCACGTCCTCCTCGTTCTGGCTCCAGCTCGGGACGAGGAACACGTTGAGCACCCCGCCCTCCCGCCCGAGGAGCGCGGCCTCCCGCATCGTCGCGGCCTCGGTCCGGGGATCCGGCGGGTAGAGGAGGAAGAGGTCGTCCCCTTCGAAATGGGCGGTGGGGAGGCCGTCCGTGATCAGCACCACCTGTCGATTGGGCGTGTCCGCGTTCGCGAGGAGGCGGCGGGCCAGCTGGAGGGCGTGCTGGATGTTGGTGAAGTGCGGTGGGAGATCCTGCTCGGTGATGTCCGGATCCGACATGTCGGCCCGGAGCCTGACCACGGGGTCGTTGATGGTCACCGGTTTCGGGAGCAGGTCCATGAGCTCGCCCCTCGGCACCACCCGGGCCACGCTGTACATCTCCATGAAGTGGAGGCGGTCCCCCGGATACTCCCGGCGGACGAGGCCTTCGAGGGCGAGGGCCATCTTCTTGCAGGCGACGTACTGCCCGCCCCAGCGCATCGATCCGGACATGTCCATGATCACCACGGTCGCGCACTTGGTCGTGGCCCTCGTTCGGTGGACCTCGAGGTCCTCCCCTCGAAGCGCGGGACGCCCGGGATCCCCGCCGCTCGACGCCACCCGCGCGACGCAGTTGAGGATCGACGCGGGCAGGTCGATGCCCGAGAGCGGATCCCCGAAGGTCCAGGGGCGGGTCGACGGGAGTTCGTGCACGCCCTCGTCGTGGTCGACGGGATCGTGGCGGCCGTGTCGACCGCCCTGCATCGAATCGAAGACCGAGGCGAGCAGGGCCTGCTGGTACTTCCGCATCGCCGAGGGACCGAGCGTCCAGCCGTCCTCGTCCCGAACCAGACCCTCGCGCTCCGCGGCCTGACGCAGGAGCTCCTCGGCCCGTCGCCGGACTTCGGCGAAGGCCTCGAGTTCCGCGTCCTCCACGAACTCCCGGAGCTCCTCGAGATCGACGATCACCGGTTTCGCATCTCGCAGGGCCTCCTTCAGCTGCTCGAGCAGGCGATCGATCGCCTCCAGCTCCGCGCGGATCTCGAAGGCCTCCTCGATCGTGGGGACCCGGTGTCCTCGGAACGGCCACCCGTCCCGCAGGCCCTCGACCCGGTCCTGGTCGGCCATCGCCTGCACGATTCCCGGGATCTTGCCGCGGACGGGCGTGTCCCGGTCGAGGAGGTACCAGAGTCGTTCGAGACCGTGGATCTGCCGTTCCCGGATCTCCCGGACGAGCCGGGCCCGCACCGCGTCCTCGAGTCCCTGGTCCTCCAGCACGGGTCGGGCCAGTTCGTCGACGACCCGCGCCGCGTCGGCGGCGGTCGGGGTGGGGTTCCAGGTGGCGAGGATCTTGTCCCTTCGGGACTCGAGGCGGGCGATCAACGCATCGATCGAGGGACCGAGGCCCGCGAGCGCCTCGGGCGGGAGCCGAATCGCCTCGGCGAGTTCCTCGGGCGTGAAACGCCGTCGGCCCCCGGAGGCGATCATCTCGTCGCCGAGGCCGCGCAGCCCGTCGCCGGGCGGCGCCGTCGGCGGCGGAAAGGTCGTCGGGTCGTAGCCGCGGTACGTGTGGAACACGCCGCCGAGCGACGGTCGCGGCGGCGGTGTCGGATCGACGCTCATTCGCCGGACTCGTAGAGGGTCTTGCCGAATCGTTCGCTTCTGGAGATCCGGTCGGTGGCATGGAGTCCGGCCAGCACGAACTCGACGCAGGACGCCCGGACCGCGGGATCGTCGGCGCGGTTCACCTCCATCGCCTTCGTCCAGGCCTCCGGGACCCGATCCATGAGGGCGGCGTAGTTCGACGACGGCACGAGATCACCGACCTCGATCCGCACGCCACGGCCGAAGATGGAGGCGATGTCCTCGAGGCCGTCCTCGTCGACGATCTCCTTGAAGACGGTGGCGATCGCCTCCGCGACGACCGCGTCGAGCACCCGCGCCTCGTCGAGCTGGTGGCTCCCCATCAGGTCGAGCTCGAGTTTTCCGACCGCGGTCGCATGGAGGTGGGCGAGATCGCAGATCCGGGGGACCGCGGAGGCCTCCGCCAGCATGATCCCCCGACGCCGGGCCGAAGCCACCATCGCGCGCCAGTTGGCGACCGCGAACCGCGCGGAGACGCCGCTGTCGTGGTCGACGTACGGGGAGCGGCGGGCGGCGAGGGAGATCTCCTCGATGATCGCGTCCATGAAGGGCGGGACCCGGACCGGGTGTTCGCCGCCGAGATCGAGGTCCGCCTCCTGCCGGGTGATCTCGATTCCGGTGGCTCGATCCTCGGGATAGTGGGTTCGGATGGTCGAGCCGATTCGATCCTTCAACTGCGGAATGACCTTGCCCGAGCGGTTGAAGGTCGAGGGATTCGCGCTGAAGACCAGCGCGACGTCGAGTTCGAAGCTCACGGGGTACCCGCGAATCTGGACGTCGCGTTCCTCGAGGATGTTGAACAGGCCCGTCTGGACGAGTTCGTCGAGATCCGGGAGTTCGTTCATCGCGAAGATGCCCCGGTGCATCCGGGGGACCAGGCCGAAGTGGATCGCCTCCTCGGCGCCGAGGCTGGCCCCGCCGACGACCCGGGCGGGATCGATCTCGCCGATGAGGTCGGCGAACTTGGTCCCGGGGGCGAGCCGTTCGGCGTATCGATCCGACCGATGCCACCACGCGATCGGCACCTCCGCCGGATCCCGACCCTCGACGGCGCGCCGTCCGGGACCGGTGATCGGTGACTCCGGATCCTCGTGGACCGGGCTTTCGGGGACGTCGAGAAACGGGATCCACTCGTCGAGGAACCGTGGAAGCAGTCGCATCAGCCGGCTCTTCGCCTGTCCCTTCTCGCCGAGGAAGAGCAGGTCATGGCCGGCGAGAATCCCGAGCACCACCTCGGGAATGACCGTGTCGTCGAATCCGACGATGCCCGGGAACAGGGTCTCGCCCCGCTCGAGCATCCCGACGACGTTGGCGCGAAGCTCCTCCTTGACCGACCTGGAGGTCCATCCGGACGCGCGGAGGTCGGCGAGGTTCGTCGGGAGGCCGGTGGGGGTTCCCCGGTCGGTTTCGAGGGTCGAGGTCGTGGTCATGATTCGCTCGGAGGATGGGGTGTCGGAGGCGGGCGGTGGCCCGGAGGGTCGGGATCAGCCGTCGCCGCGCACGGCGTTCAAGGCTAGCCAGCCTGCCAGGAGAAGAACAGCGGCACGGGCGGACCACGCCGCGGTGCGGATCCAGTTCGTGTCGACGAGCCGCCGGTGCGCCTCGACGTCGAAACCATCCGCGAGCCGGGCGTGGCAGGGGACGGAGACGAAGGCGGTGGTCAGCCACACCACGGCGAGCAGGGCCGCGCCGGCGAGCGGGATCCACATCGGGACCGATGGCGGGCGGATCGCGAGGAACGCGATCGCCGTCGCCGCCTCGGCGAGCATGAGCGGTCCCACCACGAGGGTGATGAGTCGCGAGTGCGATGCTTCATACTCGGCGAATCGGTCGGCCCCGACCGAGGCGAAGAGCGGGTAGTGGACCACCTGGATGGTCCAGATGAGCCCGGTGAGCATGCAGGACGTGGCGATCTGGGCGAGCAGCACGAGGGTGGGCATGAATTCCGGTTCGCTCCGGCTCGCGTCGGGATTCGTCCCGGTCGGTTCGGCGTCCGAGGGCCGTGGCTCAGGAGATCTCGATGACCTCGAACCGTCCCGAGCCGGGCTCGAGGGTGGCCACCGTCCGGGGCCTCGCGCGGTGCACCGCGCCCGGGTTCAGGATCCGCACCTCGTCCACGGTCTCGTCGCGGATCGCATGGGTGTGACCATGGAGCAGATAGTCGGGACGCGCGTCGAGGGCCGCGTCGATCTCCGAGGGCAGGTGCCCGTGGGTCGCGATGATCCGGCGGCCGCCCATCCGGAACCGCAGCGTCGGGTGGTGGGGCCGGAGGTCGAGCGCCGCCGCGTAGGCGGCGAGGGGGCCTTCTTCGTCGACGTTCCCGAAGAGCACGTGGACCGGCAGGCCTGCGAGCCGGTCGATCACCTCGTCGCCGCCGACGTCGCCGAGGTGGAGGATCGTGGTCGCTCCCGCCGCCACCAGCAGATCGAGGGCGGCGGTGGTGCGGTCCGCCCGGCCGTGGGTGTCCGACAGCAGTCCGAGGCGTCCATCTGGCAGGCTGAGCCACTCGTGCACGTCGGTTTCCTCTCCGTGGCGGCCGGTGGACCGCTCAGGTGGACCCGGGGGCGAACGGTATCCTGTCCGATTCCAACGGATCCGTCGAGCGGATCCGACGCATCCAGGCCCCTTCGATCGGAAACCCACGATGACCGTCGTCACCCGCTTCGCCCCGAGCCCCTCCGGAAGTCTGCACGTCGGAGGGGCGAGGACGGCGCTCTTCTGCTGGGCCTTCGCCCGCGGACGTGAAGGCCGATTCGTGCTGCGGATCGAGGACACCGACCGCAAGCGGAGTTCCGAGGCGGCGAGCCTCGGGTTCATGACCGATCTCGACTGGCTCGGGATCGGCTGGGACGAAGGGCCGACCCACGGCGAGCAGGGCGGCGGCGACCATGGGCCGTACTTCCAGAGCGAGCGGCTTCCGATCTACACCGAACTGCTGGATCGCCTGGTCGAGGAGGGCAAGGCCTACCACGCGTTCGACACGTCGGAGGAGCTCGACGCGAAGCGCAGGGCGGCTCGGGAGGCCAAGCGGGCGTATCGCTACGATCGCGCCGCGCTCTCGCTTTCGGACGACGAGGTGGCGGCCAAGCTGGCCGCCGGCGTGCCGTCCGTCATCCGTTTCCGGACGCCGGAGGGGCCGATCACCATCATCGACGAGGTGCTGGGGGAGGCCACCCTTCCCGAGGGCGAGGTCGACGACTTCGTGATCCGGAAGGCCGACGGCTTTCCGACCTATCACTTCGCGGTGGTGGTCGACGATGCTCTGATGGAGGTCTCGCACGTCCTCCGCGCCCAGGAGCACTTCAACAACACCGCGAAGCACATGATGCTGCAGGACGCCCTCGGATTCGAGCGACCGGTCTACGGACACCTTTCGCTGATCTTCAATCCCGACGGGTCGAAGATGAGCAAGCGGGACAAGGACAAGACCCTGCGGGCCGTGGTGCGGGAGCGGGGGATCGATGCCCCGCCGGCCGACGCTTCGGGGACGCCGATCGTGCCCGTGGAGTCGTGGACGGCATGGCTGGGGGACAAGACCGTCCAGCTCGAGCTCGCTTCACTCGAAGCGGCCGCGGCGGCGCTCGGCGTTCCGCTTCCGGAGATCAACGTCGCGGACTTCCGGCGGTCGGGCTACCTGCCCGAGGTGCTCTGCAACTTCCTCGCGCTCAACGGCTGGAGCGCCGGCGACGATCTCGAGAAGTTCGACCTTGAGTTCCTCGCGCAGCGCTTCGGTCTCGACCGCGTGCAGAAGACGCCCGCGAAGTTCGATCGGGACAAGCTGCTCGCCTTCAACCTCGATGCGATCCAGGCGATGGGTGCGGACGCCTTCCACGACCGCGCCCGGGCCCACGCGGAGGTGTTCCATCCGATGTTCCTGGAACGCCTCGATGCCGCGCAGTTCAGGGTGCTCTGCGACGCGAGTCACGAGCGGAGCAAGACCCTCGACGAACCGTTCCGGACCAACCGGTTCCTCATCGCGGCCGACGACGAGATCGAATGGGTGATCGGCAAGCCGGTCAGGAAGGCCATGTTCAAGGGCGACCCCACGGGACGCTCGCTCCTGGAGTCGGTCGTCCCGATGCTGGAGGGGCTGGACGCCTTCGACGCCGCGACCCTCGAATCCGCGATCACCGCGTTCGCCGATGAGCATGCCGGCGGCAACCTCGGCCGGATCGCCCAGCCGCTCCGGATCGCGGTGAGCGGCGGGCCGGTGAGTCCGCCCATCTTCGACACCCTCGCGATNCTCGGCCGCGACGCGGTNCTCGCGAGGATTCGCGGNTGCCTCGCCGCCCTGCCCGCCGAGGCGTGATCCGGATCTTCAGTANTCGCCCTTCGTGCCGGTGACTTCGACGGAGTCNACGACGGAGCGGTCGTCGTAGCGCTGGATCTCGACCGTGTAGTCCGGTTGCGACCAGTCGCCGCTGATCGCGTATTCGACGCCCGCCTCGAAGGTCGTGGTGACCGTGGTGGTGGTCTTCCATTCGGCGTTCGTCATCGCCAGCATCTGCTGGGTCTGGCGCCCCGCCTGCTGGAGGGACTGGAGGGACACCGGGCCGAGTTCGAGGGTCAGGGTCCGCTCTCCGGCGAGCACCGCGAGGTCGATCTGGCTGTTCACCTCGTAGCCGTCGACCGCCCGGACCGTCGCGAGGATGCCGGACCAGAACGGATTGGCGCGAAGCGTCGCGGTCTCGGAGGCCGGTCGATCGGCGCCGGGGTATCCGCGGACGGGGCCGCACCCGGTGCAGAGCACGAGGAGGATTCCGGCGGTCGCGGCGAGGGCCGTTCTTCCGCGGGTCGTTGGCTGGGTCATCGGCGTTCTCCGGATGGTTCGGGGTCGGTGGGGCAGCGTACCTGCCCCGCGGGCCGGGGTCCTCGAGCAAGGTCGGGAATTTCTCCGTCACGAGTCGGATGATGACCGATTAATGAACCGTCCGGCGATTCCGCCGTTCCACCCGTCGCCCCGCACCAGGAGCCAGTCCATGTCCCTCGAACACCGGATCGATCGTCTCGAAGCCTCCAATCGCCGATATCGCAATCTCCTCGTGGTCGGCGCGGTGATCGCGGCGGGATCGCTCGCGCTCGCGATGCGCCAGCCTGCGCCGCGCGATCCGTTCGTGTCGCTCCAGATCGGCAACGGCGGCCAGTACATGTACGGGCTCACGATGAGCGGTCAGCTCTACCAGATGGATCGGACGACCGCGGTCGGAACCGGGGTCGCGCCGCGTCGATGGTTCAAGGTCGGCGATCGCTGAAGCCGAAGCGTTCAGTCCGCAGGCCACTCCACCGATTCGAGCACCTCGAAGACGGCGAGGAAGTCGTCCCGGCTCGGTGTCTCGCCGGCGGGCGTCGGCTCGGGCGTGTCCTCGACGCGATTCGCGACGAGGGGATTGACGCCGAGGGCGTGGATCAGGCGAACCATGTCGACCTGGCTCGAACGGTCGAACGCTCCCTCCACGAACGGCTGGTTCAGGAGCGATCCTCGCCACTGGTAGCGGATGGTCTGGAGGTTCGCTTCCGCCCAGTGTCCCGTCGAGGGGCCGTGGAAGGGGCCGGTCACGAACCGCATCGCGTTCGGACCGATCCACGCGGGCAGCCTGAACACGTTCTTGTTGCGATCGACCCGGGCGTTCAGGGCCGCCTCGGGGATGCGATCCTCGTCGAGGCGGACGTAGACCTGGCCGTAAGGCGGCCCGCTGCCGGTGTAGGGCCCGATGTGGTCCGCCTCGAAGCGATCCGGGCAGTCGGCGTCCGGGTCCACCAGCGGTTCGAGGAGTTCGTCGAACCGCCGGATGTTCGCGGCGTGGATCTCGAGATGGGAGTCGGGAATCGGATCGACGCCCAGCGCCAGGGCGAGCCTCCGGGCGCGGCGAGTCGCCGAGACGTCGATGCGTTCCGTGTTCGAAAGGGTCTGGAAGATCAGGAACTTGAAGAACTCGTACCAGATCCATTCGTGTCGCTGGAGTGGCGCGGTGGAGAACGGAACGGGCTCGCCGGAGACCAGTCGCCAGGAGAAGTGTCGTGAGTAGCCCTGGAACATCCGGTGACGGGCGTCCGACTGCTTGAACACCTCGATCTCACCCACCACCGGGACCTTGAAGGCGAAGAGTCGCCGCTTGAACGCGTGGATGCTCTTCGCGAGTTCGATCATCTCCTCGAGATCGCAGTCGTCGCGGATGACGATGGCGAGATCGATGTCGCTGTAGCCGGGTTCGTGCTCGCGGCGGGCGAACGATCCCTTCAGCAGCACGGACGAGACGCAGCGATGCTCGCGCATCCGGGCGACGAACCGGCGGAGCACGAGGTCGTAGAACGCGTGGTAGGCGTGCGAGAAGCCGGGGAGCCTCCCCGTGGTCGTCACGACCCCGACCAGTCGGCGAATCATGGGATCCATCATCGCGAGGATCCATCCGAAGAGGCGGGTCGAAGGTCGTTCCGATGGATGTCCAGGAGCTCGCCGGGCGGTCCGTCGGCCCGGATGCGACCGTGGTCGATGAGGATCGCGCGGTCGCAGAGTCGTTCCAGCATGTCGAGTTCGTGGCTGACGAACACGATGGACCGCCCCGACCGGGCGATGCCCCGCATCGCGTCGAGGCACTTCTGGCGGAATCCGGCGTCTCCCACCGCGAGCACCTCGTCGACCAGCATGATCTCGGCGTCGAGATGGGCCGCGACGGAGAAGGCGAGCCGCGCGGCCATGCCGCTCGAATAACGCTTCACCGGGGTGTCGATGGCATCCGCGATCTCCGCGAATTCGATGATCCGGTCGAGTCGGACGGCGATCTCCCGCTGCGACATCCCGAGGATCGCGCCGCTGAGAAAGACGTTCTCCCGACCGGTGAGTTCGTAGTGGAATCCGGCCGAGACCTCGAGCATCGCGCCGATGCGGCCTCGGACGGTCGCCGTGCCCCGGGTGGGGGGCGTGATCCGGGCGAGGATCTTGAGGAGCACGCTCTTTCCCGCCCCGTTCTTCCCGATCACGCCGAGCGTCTCCCCGGCACGCAGGTCGAAGGAGATGTCCTCCAGCGCCCAGAACGTCTCCGCGCCGTCCCCGGCCCCCTCCCGGTTCGTCGGACTCCACGCCCTGCGGGCGGCCCGCAGGGGCATGCCGAAGATCTCCCCGATCAGGTGATGCAGCCCCATCGAGTCGACGGCCGGGCCGCGATCCCGCACGTACCGCTTCGCGAGTCCCCGCGCTTCGATGACCGGGTCCTCAGATCGCATCGGCGAAGTTTTCCTCCTCTCGGCGGAAGAAGAGGATGCCGGCCCAGCAGCCGATCACCGCCACCGCGACCGAGACGATCCATGAAGGGTGAAGCGCGGCCTCGTCACCGAGCAGGGCGAAGCGCATCGACGAGATCACGGTGCTCATCGGATTCGCGGCGTACAACCACCGCCAGGCGTCTGGGATCATCGTCGCCGGGTAGGCGACGGGGGACAGGAACAGCATCACCTGCATCACGAAGGGCAGCGCGTTCTCGACGTCGCGGAAGCGGACGTTCAACGCGGAGAGCGGAAGGCTGGCCGCGATGGTGGTCGCGATCAGGAGCATCAACGCGAGCGGCGCCGCGAGGATCTGCCATCCCACCCCGGTTCCGAACCAGGCCAGCGCGGCGACCAGCAGCAGCAGGCCGATCACGAGATCCACGAGCCCGCCCACGAGGGCGCCGAACGGGATGGCGAGCCTCGGGAACCGGACCTTGGTGAGAAGATCGCGACTCGCGGCGAGGGTGATCGTCGACTTCGTGGTCGTGTGCACGAAGAAGGTCCAGCACACCAGCCCGCAGAGCGCGAAGAGCGGATACGGAATGCCGTCGGTCGGGACCTTCATCAACCGTCCGAAGAGCACGCTGAAGATGGCCATGGTGAGCAGCGGCTGCAGCACCACCCATCCCATTCCCACCGCCCGCTGCTTGTAGCGGATGCGGACGTCGCGGGCCGCGAACACCCAGATCAGTTCGCGATGACGCCACGCTTCCCCCAGTCCGAGATCGGGCCAGCCCGACTTCGGTCGGATCACGGTCGTGGTCGCGGTCGCCTCGGACTCGAAGTCGACGGCGAGCGTGGATCGGCGGATCGGCTCGGTCGGGGTGGAACGCATGTCAGTTCTTCGAACCTCGGGCGGCGAAATCGCGGAGGAACGAGACCAACGCGTCTCCGGTCTGCTCGACGCCCGGTCCCATCTCGAAGCGGTGGACTTCGGCTCGACGTGCGACCGCGAGCGCGGTGCGGAGTCGCGAGAGCGCGAGTCCGCCCTTGCCGAGGAGTTCCATCGCCGAACTCTGGAGGACGAACTCGACGCCCTGGTAGAGGCCGAGGCCGACCACGGCGTCGGAAATCAGCGGTCGGATCGCGGCTCGGCGCGGGAGGCGGACCATTCGCGAATCGCCGGCGGTGAAACGCTTGCCGATGAGGATCGCGCCGATCGGAACGGGTTCGGACAGTCGTGATTCGAACGCTCGCATGTCGATCAGCGTCTTCGGGCCGAACTCCATCCGCTCGATGTCGAGCTTCATGGACGCGGGGACCTGCGGGATGGTGGTTCCGGGACGGACCCCGATCCGGATCGGAAACGGTTCGATCGAGCCGTCCCGTCGCATGAGCGGGGAATCCTCGGAGAGCAGCCGGACCCCCTCGGTCTTCAACATCCGCAACGCCATGGTGGTCTTGCCACCCGAGCTGGGAAGCATCAGGAGCACGGCGCGGCCGCCGACCTCCAGGCCGAGCGCATGGACCCGGGTCCTGCCGGACCGGTCGAAGTGACCGCCCACGTGTGAAAGCACCGTGAGGAAAGCCGCTTCATGGGCGAGGTGGCGGTCGTCGGAATGGATCTCGCAACGACGCCCGCCGTCGCTGATCACCGAGAGGGCTCGACCTCCGTAATCGAGAAATGATCGTTCGCCATCTCGGTAGACGACGTTTCGTGGAGTGTGCTGGGCCGCCTGGAGTCGCGGGAGGGATGGCCGGCTCGCATCGTCGCGAAAGACGATTTCGAGATCCGGTCGATCGGCGGGGGGCGACACGAAGAGCGAGAAATCCGTCGTGATATCGGACACGGGCAGCGGTCGCTCGCCACGAACCAGAACGTGGAAGCCGTGAAAATCGAAGCTGACCGAACGCTCGTCGGCGATGTTCGTCGGTTTCTCGAGTGATCGTGCTGGAGGCTCTTGCATCGTCGTTGCTTCTGGAATTGGGGGCAAACCGTGGAAAGGGCTCGCGAAACCCCTGGCTCAATGTAGTATCAGTGGTTCGCTGTTTCACGCTTTCGAGGCGTCGAATCGACGGCATTTGGATCTGCAAGCGCAGCGGATGTCCGCAGGAGCGCGAGCGAGGACCGGGTCATGCACGGTCCGACGATGTCGATCGGATCGTGACGAATCGGAAATTGGTCGGGGGAAAGGATTCGACTCTTGGTATCGAACGAACCAAACAACGAGCCGGTGGACACGCTGGTCATCGGTGGCGGACCGGCGGGGCTGACCGGGGCGCTGCACCTCCAGCGGCTCGCGGCCGACCGGGTTCCGCTGGTGGTAGAGGGTGGCGACCGCGTCGGGGGGATCGCCCGGACCGAGAGTCATCGCGGCTACCGATTCGACATCGGCGGGCATCGATTCTTCACGAAGGTCCCGGAGGTGAAGGCGTTCTGGGAGGACCTGATGGGGGACGACTTCATCGACGTGCCTCGCTCGAGCCGCATCTACTACCGGGGATGCTTCTTCGACTATCCGCTCCGAGTGGGGAATGCGCTCGGGAACCTCGGCCTGATGGAGTCGGCGCGATCGGGCCTGAGCTGGATGAAATGGCGTCTCCTCCCGGTTCGCAACGAGGAGAACTTCGAGGAGTGGGTCTGCAATCGCTTCGGCGGTCGCCTGTACTGGCACTTCTTCCGGACCTACACGGAGAAGGTCTGGGGGATTCCGGGAACGGAGATCCAGGCGGACTGGGCCGCGCAACGGATCAAGGACCTGTCGCTCTTCAAGGCCGTCGTGGACGCCGTGTTCCGCCGAGGGGAGTCGACGAGCCTGATCAAGTCGTTCAAGTACCCCCGGCTGGGGCCGGGACAGCTCTGGGAGCGGGCGGCGGAGCGGATCGAAGCCCAGGGCGGCGAGGTCCGGCTCGAGACCGCCGCCTGCGAGATCCGACACGACGGAACGCGCATCGAGGCGGTGGACACCGAGTCGAAGGGTGGCGAGCGACGGCGGCTGAAGCCCCGATCGGTGCTGTCCTCGATGCCGCTCACCCAGCTGGTCCGCTCGATGCGTCCGTCGGCGCCGGCGGAGGTGCTCGAGGCGTGCGACGGCCTTCGCTATCGGGACTTCCTCATTGTCACCCTGGTGCTCGACCACGCCGATCCCTTCCCGGACAACTGGATCTACATCCATGAACCGAACGTGAAGGTCGGGCGGATCCAGAATTTCCGCGCCTGGTCGAAGGAGATGGTTCCCGACGACGCCACGGCCAGCATCGGCATGGAATACTTCTGCCACGAGGGCGACGGCCTCTGGGTGTCCGACGACGACGAGCTGATCAGGCTGGCGACGAAGGAACTCGAGGAACTCGGTCTGGCACCCGCCTCGAGCGTCATCGACGGAAAGGTGATCCGGCAGCCGAAGGCCTACCCGGTGTACGACGCCGGATACCAGGGCCGCGTGGAGATCATCCGGCGGTGGCTCGATCGATTCGAGAACCTCGAGACCTCGGGCCGCAACGGGATGCATCGCTACAACAACCAGGACCATTCGATGGTGTCGGCGATGGTGGCCGTGGAGCGGCTGCTCGATCCGGTCAACGCCGGGGATCCCTGGAACGTGAACGTCGAACGGTCCTACCAGGAGGAGTTCCGCGTCAAACCTCGACTCGAGGAGCGGGTCGGTGACGCCTGAGGCGTCCGGCGACCTCCCGGACGTCACGGTCATCGTGCCGGTGCACGATGGCGGAAACGATCTTCTTCGCTGTCTCCATGCGATCCACGACTCGGACGGCATACGGCCCGAGGTGGTCGTGGTCGACGACGCCTCGAGCGACGACGCGGTGGAAAGGGTACGGATCGACCACCCGGCGGTCCGTTGCGTGCGGACCGGGGACACCCCGGTCGGGCCGGCGATCGCGAGGAATCTCGGCGCCGAAGCGGCGTCGGGTGAATTCCTCGTGTTCATCGACGCCGACGTGGTGGTCGATCCCGACGCGATCCGTCGCCTGGTCGAACCGATGTGCGTCGCGGGACCCGAAGCGTCCCTCGCCGCGACGATCGGATCCTACGACGACCGGCCGGATGCGCCGGGCGCGGCGGCGACCTACGCCAACCTGCGGCATCACCTGGTCCACCAGCAGTCGGGCGAGATCGTTCCGAGCTTCTGGACCGGACTCGGAGCGGTGCGTCGTGCCGCGTTCGAATCGGTCCGCGGCTTCGACACGACGTTCGATCGCCCTTCCATCGAGGACGTGGAATTCGGTCTCCGACTGAGCCGGTCGGGCCGCACCATCGCGGTCGTGCCCGGCGCGCAGGGGACGCATCTCAAGGCGTGGACGCCGACGGGACTCTGGAAGACGGATCTCTTCGCGCGGGCGATTCCGTGGGGCAGGGCGATCGCGACCCATCCCGCCCTCGCCACGGCGATGAACGGATCGTCCCGCGGGCGGAGTTCGATCCTGGCGATCTCCTTCGGCGTGCTCCTGGGCCTGCTCGCCGGACTCGCATGGTGGTCGGACGCGACGATCGTCGCCGCGTCCCTCGTCGGACTGGCGGGCCTCGCGTTCCTCGCCTGGTTTCGTCTGGAATCCGTGCTGTTCGGACTGATGGCCCGACACCGGGGGCGAGCGACGGCGGTCCGCGGCATGGGGCTGCATGCGATCCACCACCTCACGGTTCCCGCCGCCTGTCTCCTCGGGGTGGTGATGGGAAGATGGGCGAAGCCGGTCGATGGCCCGGCCGGGGTCCGAGCCCGAGGTGCCTGGTTCGTCCTGGCATCGGCACCCGTGATCCTCGTGGCGATCCTGGTGATCGCGGCGGCGTTCGCCGGTTCCACGAACCTTCACGTGCGGTTGCTCGAGATGGAATCCAACGTCCGCGGGATGCCGATCGGAGCATTCGAGCCTCGGTACGACGAGGCCGCGGTCGGTCGACTCCTCGGTCGACTGCCGGTCATGGTGCTTCCGTTCCTCGCGGTCGCGGTCATCGTCCTCTGGCTCGGGCCGGAACGCATGACCCGGGGCCTGAAGGAAGCCGCGTCGTGCATGCGGACCACGTTTCGTTTCACCCGTGTCACCGGTGTCTTCGTCGGGCTGTTGACGGCGATCCTGCTGCTCGCGATCCTGCGGAGCGGCGACGTTCCGATGCGGACCGACGAAGCGGCGACGGTGATGTCGCACGGGCTCGCGAATCCCGTGGTCATCCTCGGCAGCTACCAGACGCCGAACAACCACATCCTCCATTCGCTCCTGGTCTGGTCGAGCATCCAGTGCTTCGGGGTCGAGCCCTGGGCGGTGCGGCTTCCGGCGTCCGTCTTCGGTCTCGCGTGCGTCCCGCTGGTCGCGATCGCGGCGACGCGGCTTCGGAGCGAACTTGCGGGAATCGTGGCTGCCGGGATCTTCGTGTGTCTTCCCTCGACGCTCGAACTGGCGACGAACGCGCGGGGATATCCGATCGTGATCGCGTCGATGCTCGCGATGATCGCGCTGCTTCCGGGGACGGCGAACGCGCGATCGGGCGCCGGCATCTGCTTCGTGGTGGCGGGTGCGGTCGGACTGATGGCGGTTCCGATCATGGCGTACCCGCTCGCGGTCCTCTACAGCGGTCTCTTCATCGGTCGCTGGCGGAGCGGTGGGTTCCGGGTGGCGATCCACTGCATTCCGCTGGCGCTGGCGACGGCGCTGATCGCGCTCTCCTGGTACCTGCCCGCATGGATCGCATCGCCGTCGGGCAGCGGTCCGATCGGGACGGTGGGAACGTTCCTGCCGTCCGAAGTCGACTGGTCGTTCGGCGAGGAGATCCGCAGGTGCTGGCACGTCCTGGGAATCGCCTGGTCGCAGTGGACCTGGCCGATGCGGGGGAACGCGTCCCTCCTGGTCCTCGCCCCGATCGGCGTCTCGGTCCTCGTCGGACTCCGCCGCGGCGGTCCGGTCGGCATGCTCGCGGTGGGAATCGTCGTGGGGCCGGCGGTGGTGCTGGCGATGACCGGCTTCGGTGCGCCGCCGTTCTGGACGCTGGTGTGGATTCCGCCCGTCCTGCTCGTCCTCGCCGCGTCCGGGTTTCCGCGGCCGCGTCGATCGAACGGGACCGAAGGGGACCCTTCCTCGCTCGTCCCCGCACCGAGTCCGTTGCGATTCGTCCCGGGCGCCATGACCTGTCTCATCGCGTCGATCGCGGTCTTCGCGATGTCGCCCGATCGTTTCACCCGGGAGTACCCAAAGCGGGTCTGGATCGAGGATGCGGCCCCGCTCGCGGCATGGCTCGCGGGACAGGATCCGGACTTTCGAAGGATCCGTGCCACCGGCGTGGTCCACGGTCCGGTGAACTACGAACTGCATCGAGGGTTCGGTCTGGTTCGGGCGGTCGAGATCGCGAAGGGGCCGATCGATGATTCGCAGCTGCCGATCCGCCTGCTTTCCCTCGCGTCGGAGGCGAAGACTTCGGAGGATCCGCACCCGGGGTGGCACCTCGGTCGACGCGATGACCTCGTGCTCGTCGATCGCCAGGTCGTCGACCGCGTCCTCGTTCGTACCTACGACCGACGGGCGAATGA
>NYWD01000041.1 GCA_002684855.1 Planctomycetaceae bacterium
CAACCAGGCTGGCTTCATCGTCAACATCCCGGCTCCGGGTGCGATGGCGCTGCTCGGCCTCGCCGGCCTCACCGGCCGTCGCCGACGCAACGGCTGATCGAGCGCCGCTCGACAAGCCCAGTACGGATTCGACCCCGCCCTGCACTCGTGCAGGGCGGGGTTCTTTCATCGGGCGAGGCACGCTTTCCAATCTGATCCTGTGGATATCTCGCTCTTTTTCCGGCCGAGTGGGGTTTCGAGGGGTACAGTTACTCGACGAAGGTCCCTCCACGAGGGTCCGAGTTCTGAGGATCTTCATCCTCCCTCGGCGTTGATGCGTCCGCATCGGCTGAGGAACCTGTTCGTCATGGGGTTCCAGCTCCCCCCGTGCTGCTCGAAGGTCCGCCTTCCCGCCCGGGCTCGCGAAGTCGATCGCTCGTTTCAAAGAATCAGATTGGAGACCACGGTGAAAATCGGAATCAGTCTTGCAGCACTCCTGCTCGGTGGGTCAGCGACCCTTCTTGGTCAGATGTCCGCAGAAGCGGTCCCCGGTGGCAAGGGTGGCACGGCGGGCGGCATCGGCGCCGACGTCGCCGTCTGCAACATGCCGGCGATCTCCCGATGGGGCACCGTCAACGGCGTCTCCGCGTATTCGATCGGCACGACCAGCGTGAACCTCGGTGACGTCGACCTCGAGTGGTACGCGAACAACAACCGGCATCCCCGCATGCCGATGAACATGTTCCGATTCAAGGATGGCCGCCTCGAACAGATCGGCTACTCGTGGTGCAAGGACGGGTTCTGCGCTCTCCAGCAGAACGAATGCGGTTCCTGTGATCCCGCGGGCAGCGGCTGCCCCCAGCTGCTCGGACCCGGATGCTCGGACCCGTACTCGAGCTCGATCAACGGAAGCCAGGGCGGTCTCGCCCCTCGCTGGCAGTGTGATCCGTCGACCGGCCAGTTCCAGTACCCCCCGACGGGCCTCCCCAACGCGGCCCCCACGGTCGGCCGGCGTGTCCAGGTCCTGCAGGCGGATCTCTCGCCGCAGCAGAACCCCGGCGCCCAGTACTACTGCGACTCCATGTACCTGCATCCGCAGGACTATGAGGCGGGCAACCAGCTGAACAACGCCTCCTACAAGAGGATGGTCGTCGGAAGCCTCGGAAGCCAGGGCTACCGGCTCACGCCGCAGGGCACCACCTACCTCGGCAAGCCCGCGATCTTCGCCTGGGAGGACAACAGCGACACCGTGACCATCAAGGCGGTCGACATTCCGAACGACGGCCGCGTCTTCGTGGCCAGCGACGTCGTCGACAACGGTGATGGCACCTACCGGTACAACTACGCGATCTACAACCTGACGTCGAAGGATGCGATCAACGGAATCTCCATTCCGCTTCCCGCCGGCGTCGAGATCTCCGATCCCGAGTTCAAGTTCCCGATCCACCACTCCGGCGACCCCTACTCCAACGACGCGTGGGTCATCTCCGAAGAGGCCGGTTACCTGACCTTTGCGGGAGCCGAGTTCTCAGAGAACGAGGACGCGAACGCCGTTCGCTGGTGCATGATGTACAACTTCAGCTTCACCGCCGACGCGGCGCCCACCGATGGCGACGTCGTGCTCGACCGGTTCGAGTCGAACTCCACGATCGGAGCGAGCGGCCTCGCCGTTCCTTCCGGCCCGGACAACCCGTACGACCTCAACGGGGACGGCGCGGTCAACGGCTCGGACGTGGGCATCTTCTTCACCCAGTGGGGTGCGGGTTGCGGCAGCTTCGCCGACTTCAACGGCGACTGCGTCGTGAACTCCGCCGACGCCGGCCTGCTCTTCGCCGCCTGGAGCTGATCGACCGCCACTGACCGAAATCGACCGGGCTTCCCGCTTGCGGGAAGCCCGGTTTTTTTCTTTACCGGCTGGAACACGGCCTTTCCACGAACAAAGAGCTGCGGTAATCGTCAAAACAACTGTTTCGTCCGTGACACGCCGCACAATCCGCGGACAATCGAGGCGTTTTCCCGGTCCGGGAAGGACTTGAAAGCTACCTTCAAAGGTCGGAATTCTCGGCCGGCAGCACCCGAACTCGTCACGAGGGATCTCTCAGGACCCCGCAACCGCCGAATCTCTCATCCAGGGAGCCTCCAACGTGAAGATCGATTTCATCAGACTCCGGTTCGTCGCCGCGCTCATCGCCGCCGGCTCGACAGCGTCCCTGCTCGCCGCCTCCACGATCGGACCGCCGCGAAACATGACCCGGGATGCGGTCCGACCGACCACGAAGTCGGCGACGGCCGGCCCGCCGAGCGTGCAGGCCCCCATCGTGATCGATGGGACCCGCATCGAGGCGTATGAACTGATCGACCTTCCCGTTCCGATGGACACCCCCGACGCCTTCGTCGCGAACTTCGAGTTCGAGGGCGAATCCTTCGGCCTCGACCTCGTGCGGGTGTCCAATCGGGCCGCGGGATTCTCCGTGCTCGTGGACCACGGCGACGGCGTGCTGGTCGACACCCCGGTCGCAGCCACCCGGACCTACGTCGGATCGCTCACGGAGTCCCCCGACCATCGAATCGCGGCAAGCCTCCTCGACGACGGGGTTCATGCGCTGATCGACCTCCATGGCGATGAAATCGTGATCCAGCCGGCGGCCGACTTCGACCTTCCGGGACCGATCGGGCGCCACATCGTCTATCGCTCGAGCCTGTCGAGCGCGGAAGGCATGTGCGGCAACGGCATGGTCGGCCCGCCGGAGAAGGGTCCCGAATTCGAGATCCCATGGGACGAGTCCGGAGCCCCCGCAGGTGGTGTCGCCGGCGATAACCTCAACCTCATCGAACTCGGCATCGAATGCGATTACGAGTACTTCCAGCGAAACTCCAGTTCCGTCAACGCGACCGTGAACGACGTCGAACTGATCATCAACCAGACCGACAACATCTACCGGCGTGATCTCGGGATCGCCTACGAGATCACCACGATCGTGGTCCGATCCGACAGCAACGATCCCTACACCTCGACCTCCATCGACGGACGACTCGAGCAGTTTCGTTCGAACTGGCTGAACGCCCCGGAGAACTCGATCATCCAGGACGTCGCCCAGATGTTCAGCGGCGTCTCCTTCGCCGGGAGCACGATCGGACTCGCCTGGGTCGGCTCGATCTGCACCGACTTCCGGTTCTCCGTGGTGGAGAGCCGCTACACGAACAACCTCGCGTTCCGAACCTCGCTCAGCGCGCATGAGATGGGCCACAACTGGGACAGCGCACACTGCGATTCCACGAGCAGCTGTCACATCATGTGTTCCGGAAACGGAGGCTGCGACGGGATCAGCGGATCGAACCTGAAGTTCGGCACGTACGCCCAGGGCGTCATCGGCAACTTCCTCAACAGTCGCCCCTGCGACATCATCCTGGTCCCGCCGAGGGAGCTTTGCTTCGCGGACGACTTCGAGGGTCCGACCAGTGATTCGGACTGGATCCACGACAACGGGACGAACGTCACCACCGCGGCCGTCAACGAACCCGAGGGCATTCGGAGCCTCAACCTGGATTCGACCGGTTCCGGCGAATTCGCGGACGACGAGATTCGAACGAACTACCTGCGGCTCAACGTTCCACAGGCCACGCTCTCCTACTACACGCAGCATCGCGGCGTGGAGGCGGGCGAACGGCTGCTCGTGGAGTACCTCGAGTCGGACGGTGACTGGATCGCCATCGGAACACACGAGTCCGACGGCGTCGACCAGGACGCCTTCGAGTTCCACCAGTTCGAACTGCCGTCCTCCGCGCGGTACGACGGTGGCCGGATTCGAATTCGAGTGGAAGTCAACGAATCCAACGACGACTGGTACGTCGACGACTTCCGGATCTGCGACGAACCGCCTTCCTCCGTGCCCAATGACGAATGCGTGGACCGGATCGCGGTCTTCGGAGGCGACAACCCCTTCACGACGATCGGATCGACCGACAGTGGAATCGACGACGCGCTCAGCTGCAGCACGACCAGCGGCCCCTCCGTCTTCCGCGACGTCTGGTTCGAATTCACGGCCTTCTGCACCGGTCCCCTGAGCATCTCGACCTGTGACGGGACCGATTTCGACACCCGGATCAGCGTCTACGACGCGACCGCCGGCTGCCCGACCTCGGGCACGCAGGCGTTCGCCTGCAACGACGACGGCTGTGGAACCGGGTCGGACGTCTCGACCTTCGCCATCGCGGGGCAGACGTTCATCATCCGCGTCGGCAGCCCGGACGGCTCCTTCGGGGACGGCATCCTCAGGATCGAATGCAACGGACAGGGCGGCCCGCCGAACGACGAGTGCGTCGATGCCGAACCCCTGTCCGATGGAATCAACCAGGTGTCGACCATCGGTGCCACCGGCAGCGGGATCGACGACCCGCTCGGTTGCAGCATCTCCAACGGGCCGAGCGTGGATGCCGACCTCTGGTACACCTACCAGTCCGACTGCACCGGCATCCTGACCATCGCGACCTGCGGATCCGGTTTCGACACCCGCCTCAGCGTCTATGACGCACTCGCGGGATGTCCGTCGAGCGGGTCACCCAGCTATGCCTGCAACGACGACTCCTGCGGCGACGACGCCCAGGTGATCACGCCCGTGCTGGCGGGACAGATCCTGCTGATCCGGATCGGCAGTTCGGACGGAACGACCGGCGACGCCCAGATCCTGATCGACTGCGAGCCGTTCGACCAGCCGTGCCCCGAGGACCTCGACGGCAATGGCACCATCGACGGTGCCGACCTCGGACTGCTTCTCGGTGCGTGGGGCACCCCGGACCCGGATGCCGACATCAACGGGGACGGCACCGTCAATGGTGCCGACCTCGGGCTGCTCCTCGGTGCCTGGGGCGAATCCTGCTGAGTCCGCCTCGAAGCGCAGGCCGAGACGGCGCACCGCCGGCATGAAACGACACGGACGGCACCTTCGGGTGCCGTCCGTTTTCATGCGGATCGGATTCCTCCGACGAGCGAAGCGGACGGATCAGCCCGAGCGACGCGTCGCCTGGACCGCGGGACTTCGCGTGATCTGGGGATCGGCGGTGTTGAGGAGATCTTCCGCGTAGTTGGTCTCCGCGCGACGCTGGGTGATCGGTCCGACCGGATCTCCACGCAGGAACTGGCGGATGAGCAGGTCGTCCTCGGTCATGCCACCGGTCGCGTCGTCCGCGACCGTTCGGATCGCGTCGAAGGCATCCCGAGTATCGATCTTGAGCACGCGTCCCTTGTCGAGCATGACCATCCGGTCCGCGATGGTGAACGCCGAATCCATCTCGTGCGTCACCACCACGCTCGTGACGCCGAGCTTCTTCGTGAGGTCGATGATCAGCTGGTCGATCTCGGCGCTGGTGACCGGATCCAGTCCCGCCGAAGGCTCGTCGTAGAACAGGATCTTGGGATCGAGGGCCAGCGCTCGAGCGAGTCCGGCCCGCTTCTTCATGCCGCCCGAGATCTGCGCAGGGAGCTTGTCCGCATGCTCCCGGAGGCCGACCAGCTCGAGCTTGATCTTCACCTGGATGTCGATGATGTTCCGATCGAGATCCGTGTGCTCCTCGAGCGGGAGGGCGACGTTCTCCGCGAGCGTCATGGACTGGAAGAGAGCTCCGGACTGGAAGAGGATTCCGAAGTTGCTTCGGACCGCGTTCATTCCCGCTTCGTCCAGTTGATCGATGCGATGGCCGAGCATCGCGATCGTGCCTTCCGTGGGAGGGAAAGAACCGATGAGCATCCGAAGAAACGTCGACTTTCCGCAGCCCGATCCGCCCATCACCACGAGGGTCTCGCCACGGTGGATGTCCATGGTCAGGCCGTCGAGGACCGTCTGCGTCCCGAAGACCTTCCTGAGTTCACGGACCTCGATGATGACGTCATCGGACGCGCTCGGATCGGTCGAGGTCATGGGGCGGCCGGGGACGCCGCCGCCTCCCGCTCGGAGGCGGCTTCGGCGTCATCATCCGCGGTGCCGGTCGCGGGTTCCGTGACCGCCGCGACGCCGGCCGACCAGACGAGATCCGCACCGCCCGGGTCCTTGATCACGATCTTGTCGATACCGATGTACGACCCGCTGGCGGTCATCTCGCCCTCCTTGGTGGCCGTGAAGGAGACTTCGCCGTCGACCTTGCCGTTCGAGAACGTGAAGGTGAACGGGAGTGTGAACTCGGGCTGTCCGGCTCCGGCGCCGGGCTGTGCATCATCCGACGGGAAGGCGTTCTTGAAATCCCCGAATCGAGCCTTCGCGGCGGTGACGAAGGCGGCGGTCTCGGCTTCGGAGGGTGCGTCACCCTCCCACCAGAAGGTCGTGGCCGTGGCACCATCGCCGTCGAAGGCGGCCTGCATCGATTCCTGGGGACCGGTGATCACGCTGGTGATGGAATCGCCGACGATCTGCGCGACCTTCACGATCTGCACCGTCGCATAGACCTGGCCGACCGTCATGAGCAGGCCGAGAATCACCGCCGTGATCGCAAGCGGCCGGCCACGCATCGGGCCGTCGGCGCTGGTGCGTCCCAGCGCCCCCAGCCCGAGCAGAAGCCCGATCAGTGGAAGCACCGGAATGCAGAAGATGAGGGTGAGGACGAAGGCGGTGACGGCCATGCCGCTCATGGGCTTTTCGTCGTGACCACTGGAGGTGGTGGAATCAGCGTGCATGTGATGCTCCATGGAGGCTCGGGCCGGTGGGTCCCCCGTCGGTCCCTCGGATTTCCTCGATGCGGATTTCGCATCCTATCCACTCGGATCCGGATCGGTTCCCGCGTCGGGCTCGTCGTCGACGTCGCGTCGTTCGGGATCTCCATCCCCCGGATCCGATCCCGACGGGTCCGGAGCCTCGCCGAGCCGAAGCGGCCCCTCCACCGGATCGAAGATCTCGATCCAGATGATTCTCGGGCTGGGAAGGATGCCCTGGCCCATCATGCCGGCCTGAAGGCTGTAGGCGGCCGCCCCGTATCGGGGACCTCCACGCTCGAACTCGAAGAGCAGTCGCGTCTCCATCCGCGGGATCATCGTCGTCCCACCCATCCGCGGGCTCTCGACGGACACCCCGAGCAGCCGTCCGTATCGATCCTCCGAAGACGTTCCGAACTCCGCGAGTACCGCCGGCGGCGGAACGCTTCCAGCGTCGAAGGCCAGACCCGCCGCGGCCAGGTCATCGGAGGCGGCGTCGTTGACGACGGCGAGGGTGGTCGCTTCGATCCGATCTTCGATCGACTCCAGGTACCACCGGCCGAACGCATCCCAGCTGAAGAGCCAGATCACCGTCGCCGCCGTACCGATCGCGATCGCCGCGAGTGCCAGCCGGCGTCCGCCCAGTCGCCCCTCCGAGGCCACGATCCGACGATGGGCGAGGAAGCCGAGGAAGACCGATATCAGCCCGGTGAGCGGGCAGCAGAGCAGCAGCGACGTCACGAAGGCCCAGATCGCGAGCTGGCTGGTCGGGTGGCGTCGTTCGGACGACGGGTTGATCGGCGACTCCGGCATGGCATCGAAGTTTAGCGGCGTCTACCCTCCGTCCATGCCCCGGCCGAGCGACAACTCCCGAACTCAGGAATCCCACGGCTTTCCCGGCGCTCTCGACGGACGCCGGGCGGTCGTGATGGGGCTCGGACGATTCGGAGGGGGCGAGGCCGTCGCCCGGCATCTTCGAAGGCTCGGCGCCGACGTCCTCGTGACGGATCTCCGGTCCGAGGAGGAGCTCGGCGACTCGGTCGCCGGCCTCGCCGGGGCGGGCGTGACCTTTCGACTCGGCGAACACCGGATCGACGATTTCACCACCGCGGATCTCGTGATCGTGAACCCGGCCGTGCCCCACCCGTGGGACAACCCGTTCCTGCTGGAGGCCCGGGCGGGCGGCGCGAGGCTCCTCACCGAGATCCGACTCGCGATCGGAGACCATCCGGCGCGACGCGTCATCGGGATCACCGGCAGCGCCGGCAAGAGCACGACGGCCTCGATGGTCCATCACGCGCTTCGCGAGATCCGGCCCGATCTCCGTCCGCGGCTCGGTGGCAACATCGGTGGATCCCTGCTCGATGATCCACCTCGCGAGGACTCCACGCTGGTGCTCGAACTCTCGAGTTTCATGCTCCACTGGCTCGCGGGGGATGGGAGCGTTCCCGAGGATCGCTTCACCCCGGGCGTCGCGCTGGTGACCAACATCGCGCCGAATCATCTCGACTGGCACCGGTCGATCGAACACTACAGGTCGAGCAAGGAGGCGATCTTCCTCGCCACCGATGCCGGTCCTCCGCCTCGCCGGGTCGAGGCTTCGAACGGGACCTGGCGAGCGACGATCCATGCCGAACTGGACCTCGCGGTGCCGGGGGACCACAATCGCGAGAATGCGATCGATGCGATCGCGACGATCATCGAGCACCTGGCGCTGCTGGAAGGCGAGGTGTCGGATCCGCTGGAGATCGCTCGGATCGCCGCGGCCTCGCTGCGGACCTTCAAAGGACTCCCCCACCGGCTCGAATTCGTCGGCGAACACCGAGGCATTCGCTTCTACAACGACTCCAAGTCGACGACGCCCGACGCGACCTGCCTCGCCGTCGACGCCATGCCGTCGCCGGGACGGACCCACCTGATCGCGGGCGGCTACGACAAGGGGGCGGATCTCGACGCGATCGCGAGACGCGCCACATCACTCGGTGGCCTGTATGGGATCGGCGCGACCGAGGCGGCGATCTGCCGTCATGGCGGCGAACCCTGCGGGACCCTCGCGAAGGCGTTCGACCGCGCCGTGGCGTCGGCGGGAGAAGGCGACGTGGTCCTGCTCAGTCCGGGCTGTGCAAGCTGGGACCAGTTCACGGACTTCGAAGCCCGCGGGCGGACCTTCCGCGAATTCGCCGTGCGACTCCGCTGACCGCCGGATGCGAAAGACCGCCCGCCGGATGGCGGACGGCCTTCGAGTTCCGTTCGTTCGGCGATCCGACTCAGTTGGGCCAGGTGCTCGACTTCTCGGGCATCGCCCCGCCCTGGGGCGTCCAGTGATCCGGACGGTCCTCCTCGAGGTCGACACGAAGCCGATATCGCTCGTCGTCCTCGGGCCACTCGGGCACGGGCCGGATCTCGACCCGGATGCTCCGGGCCGCGGCCGGTGGCACCGTCAGCTGGTTCGAGAGCCGACCGTTCTTCTTGGGGGCGTCCCAGATCTCCCACTGCATCCGATCCGGGGTGTAGATCGGATCGTCACCCTTGCCTTCGAGGAAGCGGAACGTCAACTGCTTGCCGACCGGGAGCCGGAGCGTGAAGAACGCCTCCTCGTTTCGAGTGTCGATGATCCGGATCGTCTTGGGACTCGAGCTCGTCGAAATGTAGGTGAACGTCGAGTTGCTGCTGGGCAGCCAGCCGCCCTTCGTGCTGTAGGAATCGCAACTCGTCATCGAAAGGACGACGAATCCGGCCATGATCGAGCAGAGGGTTCGAAGACGCATGCGGGTCTCACGGGCTGGCGCAGAAACGGCGCGATCCGCGCGGACCGCATCCGTGTCTCCTACATCGGTCCCCTCGGTGTCGGGCCTTGAGGGGAGCCTTCCAAGTCACCGAGATCGGAGCGGGCCGCGGCCCCTTGGGACCGCCTCCGGGGCCGGAAGGCGTCTTCTCCGTGCCGGAGACCGGACTTCCCGGTTGGATCGGACGATCCGACGTGCCCATTGCTAGAGTCTGGACGATGCCCGAATTCAATCCTCCCTTTCGAATCGGTCACGGATACGACCTTCACCGTCTCGAGGCGATCGCGCCGGAGGGGAAGGGAAGGCCCTTCGTCCTCGGCGGCCTCCACTTCGACCACGATCGCGGACCCGTGGGCCACTCCGACGGCGACGCCCTCCTGCATGCGATCACCGACGCCCTGCTCGGCGCACTCGGCGAGGAGGACATCGGGCAGCGATTCCCCGACACGGACCCGGCACACGATGGCGCCGACAGCCGGGTGTTCCTCGATGCAGCCCTGGAACGGATGGCCGAATCCGGCTTCGAGATCGCG
Source organism: Planctomycetaceae bacterium (assembly GCA_002684855.1). Lineage (GTDB taxonomy): Bacteria > Planctomycetota > Phycisphaerae > Phycisphaerales > SM1A02 > UBA12014. The sequence continues at coordinate 9,978 of NYWD01000041.1, forward strand.
AATCTGGATGCGACGGTCATCCTGGAACGTCCCAGGATCGGCCCGCGAAAGACCGAGCTGCGGCGACGGCTCGCGACCCTCCTCGGCGTCGACGGGACGCGGGTGAACATCAAGGGCAAGACGCATGAAGCGGTCGACGCGGTCGGCGAAGGTCGGGCCATCGAGGTGCACGTCGTCGTACTCCTCTTCCGTGCCGATTGATCGTCAACCTTCCGCGTCGAGCGGATCGGGGAACTGGAGACGTACCGCGGCCTCCATCGCACCTCGTGGGTCGGTGGACGCCATCACCGGCCCGCAGGTGTCGACCAGCGAACGGATCCAGTGGAATCGAGATCTCGTCTCGATCGGAAGGTCGCCCACCGAGCCCGGAATCACCGCGATCGGCGTGTCGTGGCGCGTGGCGAGCTCGAGCAGCCGCCCGGTGGCCTTCCCCATCATCGATTGAGCATCGAGCCGGCCCTCGCTGGTCACCACGAGATCCGCGGCGCGAACCCGTGCGTCGAGTCCGAGGCGGTCCGCCACGAGATCGAAACCCGATTCGATCCGGGCGTCGAACAGGGCATGGAGGGCGAAGGCGATCCCCCCCGCCGCCCCGGCGCCCGGGCACGATGCGGCCGCCCGCGCCCGATCGGCGCCGATCGAGGCACCGACCACCTCGACCCATCGCTCGAGACCGCGTTCGAGGAAGTCGATCGTCGCCGGATCCGCGCCCTTCTGGGGGCCGAAGGTCCGGGCAGCACCCGTCGGACCGGTGAGCGGATTCCGCACGTCCACGGCGATCCGCAGGTCGATTCGGGCCCACGTCGTTCGGAGGTCGGTGGGAACGGTGATCGCCTCGACCCGGGAAAGATCCGCCCCGACGAGGGGTGCGTCGAGGAGGTCTCCGGACGCGATGAATCCAATGCCCAGGCTGGAGAGCGCACCGACCCCCCCGTCCACCGTACCGCTGCCTCCGACCGTGAGAAGCAGCGACGGAGGGCTGCCCGCACGCTGGGCGAGGCGTGCCCGGGCGGCATCCAGGAGTTCGCCGACGCCGCCGGTCCCGGTCAGTCGCGGATCCCGATCGCCGGCGGCGACCAGATTCAAGCCAGCGGCCTCGGCGAGTTCCACGACTGCCAGTCCGCGATCGGGCGAGACGCCGAAGCAGGCATCGACGTTCGGACGATCCCGACGCGGTCCCGTCACCGATCTCGACTCGATCCGAAGCCCCTCCGCGGCGGCGAGGACCTCCAGGGTGCCTTCCCCCCCGTCTCCGAGGGGGCATCGATCGATCTCGACGCCGGGCAGTCGATCGGAGATCGCCGCACCGATCGCCGCGGCCGCCTCGACCGCCGTGCAGGTCCCCTTGAGGGAATCGGTCGCGACGAGAATCCTTCGAATCATGCCTGGCGGCCTCCGCATCGGGATTCCGGGGAGGTTCATGGGGGAGGAATCGCGGTCGAGCATATACACTTGGTGACTCGGCTTCGGAATCTGCACCGATTCCGCTCTTCGCTCACCTCCCGGCAGGTCATGGAAGCATTCGTCCACCAGTTCCTCGGCGATTACGGCTGGATCGCCATGATCGCACTCCTCTTCGCCTCCGGCGTGGGGATTCCGATCGGCGAGGAGGTCGTGAACATCCCGGCGGGGATCTTCGTCGGACAGGGCGAGATGGCGATGTGGTCGACGTTCCTGGCCGCCTACGTCGGGGTGCTCGGAGGCGACTTCCTCTGGTTCTCGATCTGTCGGCATTTCGGCCGGCGTCTCCTCCATCGACGCTGGTTCAGACGTTTCATCCATCCCCGCCGCCTGCTCGAGGCGAAACATCAGTTCGATCGCCGGGGCGGCGGCGTGCTCGTCGTCGCTCGCTTCATTCCCGGGACCAGATCACCGGCGCTCACCATCGCCGCACTCATGCGGATGGAATGGAAGCGCTTCGTCCTCGTCGAGATCTTCTGCTGCGCCCTCACCACCCCCCTGCAGGTCGGCGCCGGCATCCTCATCGGTCGTGGACTCGCCGGGAGCTCGCTCCCGAAGGTCCTCTTCACCGCGTTCGCCGTGGTGGCGGGAATCATCGCGGTGACGGCACTGGCCAACTGGTGGCTCGCCAGCCGACGAAGAAAGAGCGGTCGTCCGCCTCGCGCCCGAGTCCGTTGGCTCCGCCCCACCCAGCCTCCTCTCACACCCTCCAACTCCTGACCCCTTCGGAGTCTCCAGCATGCGTGCCATCGTCACCGGCCAGATCGGCGTGGACAAGAAGCCCTACCTCAAGGAGGCGACTTCGCTCTCCGGCGAGCGAGGCGAACAGATCGACACCTTCCACGTCGGGGACATGATGTACGCGGAGGCCGCGGACGTCCGCCCCGGGCGGATCCTCGACCTTCCGATCAGTCGCCTGAATTCGCTCCGCCGAGCGGCCTTCAAGGACATCATCGCGGCCACCCGACCGGTCGAGGAACATCGAAACGTCATCGTCAACACGCACGCGACGTTCCGGTGGCACCACGGACTGTTCAGCGCCTTCGACTTCGACCAGATCCGTGCGCTGGCACCGGACCTCTTCATCTGCCTGGTGGACAACGTCGAGGTGGTCCACCAGCGGCTGCATCGTGAACACATCATCGACGCCACGCTCAAGGACTGCATGGTCTGGCGGGAGGAGGAGATCCTCGCGACCGAACTGATGGCCGAGGCGATGGGATGTCGAAACAACTTCTACATCCTGAGCCGCGGTCGTCACGAGGCGACCCTCGAGACCTGCGTCCGACTCGTCACGCGCCCCGACATGCGACGCGTCTATCCGTCGTTTCCGATGAGCCACGTCGTCGACATGCCGGACGTGCTCGCCGAGATCGACGAGTTCCGGGCACAGATCGCGGAACACTTCATCGCCTTCGACCCGGGCGACGTCGACGAGAAACTCCTGCTGGAGACCGCGATCGCGGCCGCCCGCGACGGGCGGGACTTCGTCGAGATCCCGCAGCACATGTTCGGGTCCGCCCGCGACGGGGATGAACCGGTCCGGATCCCGACCCGCGAGGTCCTCGACATCGCGGGCGACATCGACGGACAGATCTACATGCGGGACTTCAAGCTGGTCGACCAGTCGGACATGATCGTGTCCTACATTCCCGAACTTCCCGGCGGAATCCCCGGACTCTCGAGCGGCGTGGAGCGGGAGCTCCACCACGCGTTCGAACACACCAAGGAGGTCTACGTCGTCTGGAAGCCGAAGAAGAGCCCGAGCCCCTTCATCACCGAGACCGCGACCGGGATCTTCGGAAGCGTCGAAGAGGCGATGAACCACTTCGCGGACCAGGGCATGCTCGCGACCCGAAACCTCTTCGGCCACTGACCTTCCACCCCGTGCCCCGCTATCGCCTCCAGGTCGCGTACGACGGCACCGCCTTCCATGGCTGGCAGCGGCAGATCCGCGAGGACGGCTCCGAACTGCGGACCGTCCAGTCGGCGCTGCAGCGAGCCGTCTTCAAGGCGGTCCGCGAGGAGACGCCGGTGACCGGAGCCAGTCGGACCGATGCGGGCGTCCATGCGGTCGGACAGGTCGCCGCCTTCACCGCGTCACGATCGATCGACGTCGAACGCATGTCGATGGCCCTGACGTCGCGACTGCCGGAGGACGTGCAGGTCACGCATGCCGACGTCGTGGCGGACGACTTCGATCCCATCAAGGACGCCCGGAGCAAGTGCTACCGCTACGACATCGCCTGTGGACGTCCCCCGGCGACCTGGCCACCACTCTTCGATCGACACGTGGTCTTCCGCACCCCGTTCGAACTGGAAGCGGCGCTGATGGCCAGGGCCGCGACGCGGCTGTTGGGCGAACACGACTTCGCCGGGCTCGCCCAGAAGCACCACGGTCGGGACAACACCGTCCGAACGATCCATGCATGCACCGTCGATCGGATCGCGTCCGATCGGATCCGGATCGAAGTGGTGGGAAGCGGCTTCCTCTACAACATGGTCCGGATCATCGCGGGCACCCTGCTCGAGGCGGGACGCGGCCGGATCGACGAGGCCCGCATCGACGAGATCCTCGCGACCCGCGATCGCAGGCTCGCGGGCCAGACCCTCCCTCCGCAGGGGCTCTGCCTTCGGTGGATCCACTACGGCGACTCGGTCCTGCCGCCGGGATTCCCCGGACGCCATCCCGCACATCGCTCGAACGAACCCCGCCTACGGGATTCACCGTCATGAGGATCATGCACGTCTCGACCCGACTGATCCTCGGTGGCAGCCAGGAGAACACCGTGCTCTCCTGCGCGGGCCAGGCCGAGGACGGGCACGACGTCCTGCTCGTGTACGGCCCGATCGAGGGGCCCGAAGGCACGATGCTCCCGACGGTCCAGCGACACGGCGGAATCACCGCGATCGAGACGCCGGATCTCGTTCGCGAGATCTCGCCGCGGCGCGACTGGCGGTGCCTCCGGAACCTCCGACGCCTGATCCGCGAACACCAGCCCGACGTGGTCCACACCCATTCATCCAAGGCGGGGATCCTCGGCCGCGAGGCGGCGTGGCTCGAATCCGTGCCGGCGGTCGTGCACACCATCCACGGGCTGCCGTTCCATCCCTATCTGCGGAAGTCGAAGAACGCCGTGTACATCGGGGCTGAACGCTGGTCCGCTCGGCGCTGCCACGCCATCGTCACCGTCGCGGACGCGATGCGTGACCAGGCCCTCGCGGCGGGCATCGGTCGGCGGGATCAGTACCGGACGGTGCGAAGCGGGATGGTGGTCGAACCGTATCTCGACGACTCGGTCTCGATGCGGGAGACCCGCCGAACGCTCGGACTTCCCGAGGACGCCTTCATCGTCGGCACGATCGCCCGGCTCGCGGAATTGAAGGGACACGACGACCTGATCGACGCCCTCGCACCGCGGATGCGCATCGATCCGGGCCTGCATCTCCTCTGGGTGGGCGACGGCTACTGGTCGGAACGCCTGCTCGGACGAATCCACGAACTCGGACTGGACGGCCAGGTGCACACTCCGGGCCTCGTTCCGCCCGAGCGGATCCCCGAATGGATCCGAGCCATGGACGTGCTCGCCCATCCCAGCTACCGGGAGGGCCTCCCTCGCGCCGTGGTGCAGGGCCTGCTTTCCGCGAAACCCGTGGTGGCCCACGATCTCGACGGCGCCCCCGAAGTCTGCATCGACGACGTCACGGGCCTCCTCGTGCGCCCCGGGGATCACCACGGCCTGGCCGCCGCGATCGACCGGTTTCGATCCGATCCCGGACTCGGTCTACGGCTCGGGGCGGCGGGGCGGGAACTCGTTCGCGTTCCCTTCGACCACCGATCGATGGTGCGGGAGCTCGAGATGGTGTATCGCGGGGTCCTCGACGCCCCGGGGCGTCCGCGATGAGGTCGTGCACCGCCCTCGGCATCATCGTGACGACGGCCCTCGCGAACATCGCGATCGCCGGGACCCCCGATCGGATCACCCCGCCGCCGGTCGACGCATCGACGAGCGCCGGCCGGACCTCGGTCGCCCTCGATGACATCGTCGAACGTCGCGCCCGGGAGATCGAGAGACCACCCGTGCCGACCGGCGATCAGCGAATCGTCGACGACGCCCGACGCGGCATCCGACGAATCACGATCGAGCTCGCGCTGCTGGGCCGGGAGCACGGCGACGCGGCGGTGCTCGCCGCGTTCCACGCGCTCCGCCTCGATGCGACCATGCGATCGATCGATCGAATCCTCGAGTCGCTTGCCAGGTCCGGCACCATGCTCGGCACGCCGCCCGTCGCGGTTCCCGAGGTGGACCGCGTCGACGCGCTCGAAAGGCTCGACGCCTTCAATCGAAGAGGCCTCGATCTCCTTCGCAGATCGGACACCCGGACCATCGCCGGGCTCGATGCCACGCTGGCGACGGCCCTCGCACCGCTCCGCGACGTCTTCGGTCGCGTCTCGGGGAGACCGCTGGAGAGCCGATGGCCGCCTCCGACCGCCGGATGGACCAGCCGTCCGCCGGCCGCGATCCAGACCGATCCGCCTCCGTCGACGGATCGCATCGTCGAACTCCTCTCGGAGCTGCGCAACGCGTCTTCCGCCCCCGAATTCGACGTCGACGTGCTCGAGCGCATGCTGCTCGACTCGGAACCGTCGGAGCGGTCGACCGGCTCGGGATCACACCGACGCCTCGTCGAGATCCTGACGCTCCTCCGCGACGGAATGGACGCTTCGGAACCGGTCGCGAACCCCACGCTGCGCGGTGCCCGGAGGGATGCCCTTGCAAGGAGACGCGACGCCCTGCGGACGCTGCGCGCCTCGCCGGCGATGGGAAGCGACCCCGCGAAGCCGGATCTCGAGGACGAGGACCTCGAACCGCTTCGAAGGTCGACCGAGATCCTGGCCGCGATCAAACGACTCGACGATCTCGCGACGGGAATCGCGACGCTCCACCCACCCGCGACGCGCCGGGCCGAACGGATGGTCGCCGCCCACGCCCGGTCACTCGGTTCCAGGCGCGAATGGAAGGGGACGCTCGAGCGGATCCGACGGATCACCGACGACCTCCAGCGCTTTTCGACGATCGACTTCGAAGCCCGGCTTCGTGATCCGGATGCCTCGGTCATCCGGCTGGTCGGTGGCCGCACCCGGGAATTGTCCGATCGGTTCACGGCGGCCCGGATCGCCTGGGTCGACGCAGTCACGAGCGGTGACGCGAGCGATCCCCGGCTCGAGTCGATGGATCGCATCGCACGGCTCGGATCCCTGCTCGAGGATCTCCTGCCGCTGGTCGACGCCGAGGACGGCGTGATGCTCGATCTCGAGATCGCCGATCGATGGGGTGGCTGGTACGTCGACGACCGGATCCTCGGATGGAGCACCCGCACCCTCCTGCCGGGAGTCCGGTTGGCGGTGGGCAGCGCGATCGAGGGCGATGCCCTTCGATTCGAACGCGAACTCGCGGGTCTCGAATCGCGGAGCCCGCTGGTGCGACTGGCCGCCGAGATCCAGCGTCGAACCCGGGATTCCACCGGCACGCTCCCGGGAGGCGGGATCGCTACGATCGCATCGATCACGATGCCACCGACCGCGTCGGCCTGGGGGGTGGATCGACGAGTCGCGCTCGCCGCCGCCTGCGTCGGCATGATGGAACTCGCCGCGGCCGGGTCGCGGGTGGATCCCGAGGTGCGGCGCGAAGCCGAGGTCGCCGCACGGGCGGCGTGCGAGGTCCTGCTCGATGACTTGAAGACCGACGATCCCGTCGGCAGGGAGATTCGACCGTGAACATGCTCGTCGTCGGCCCCCACCCGGATGACCAGGAACTCGGCATGGGCGGGACGATCGCGAAGCTCGTCGACGCCGGCCATCGGGTCACCCTCCTCGACCTCACCGATGGCGAACCCACGCCGCATGGATCGCCGGCGATCCGGGCCGAGGAGAGCGCCGCCGCGGCCGCGATCCTCGGGGTCGAACGGATCATGCTCGGACGGGAGCATGGTTTCGTGAATCGCGAGGTCGTGCACTCGGTGGCCTGTCGTCATGCCGTCGCGGGCGTGATCCGCGTCCGGGAGATCGACTGGATCTTCTGTCCGGATCCGGTCGACGCGCACCCGGACCACCGCGCCGCCACCCGGATCGTGGAAGACGCGCGATTCGACGCCAAACTGACCAAGACCGACATCCCGGGTTCGCCCCGCCATCCGAGTCGGATCATCTACTACTTCTGCACGCACCTGAAGACGATCCCGGATCCGTCGTTCCTCGTCGACACCACCGGCTTCCACCACCGCAAGCGTGACGCGGTCCTCGCCTACGCGAGCCAGTTCAAGGCCCACGAGGGAAATCGTCGGATCGTCGAATGGCTGGACGCGCAGGCGACCTTCCTCGGCAGCCGAATCGGCGTGGAGACCGCCGAGGCCTTCCGCGTGATCGAGCCGATCGGCCTCGCATCGTTCGACGGGATGATCTGAGCGCGAGCGACCGGCTCAGATCGCGCGAACCGCGTCGAGCAGGGTGTCGACCACGTGCTGCCGCTGCGTCTCGGTGAGTTCCGGGAAGATCGGTATCGCGATCGTCTCCCGGCTCGCCCGCTCCGCGTTCGGGAAGTCACCCGACCGGTGCCCGATGGCCCGGTAGCAGTCCTGCTCGTGCAGGCACCTCGGGTAGTAGACCTCGTTCCCGATCCCGGCGTCCTTGAGCGTCCCTCGGATCGCGTCGCGGTGCGAACCGGGCACCCGCACGACGTACTGGTTGTAGATGTGACGCGCTCCCTTCGGCGCCGGCTCGGGGGTCCGGAGCTGGAGCCCGCCCTCGTCGAGCGAGACGGCGCTGGTCGCGGCTCCGGCGGCCGCGAAGGCCTCGTCGTACCAGGTCGCGTTCGCCTGCCGACCCTCGGACCATGCATCGAGATGCTCGATCTTCACGAGGAGGATCGCGGCCTGGAGCGCGTCGAGCCGGGCGTTCAGGCCGACTTCGTGGTGGAAGTACTTGGGCTTCATGCCGTGATTGCGGAAGCGGATCATCCGTTCGGCGAGATCCTCGTGCCGGGTGGTGCAGAGACCACCGTCGCCGAAGCCACCGAGATTCTTGCTGGGGAAGAAGCTGAAGGTCCCGATGTCGCCCACCGATCCGACCCGTCGTCCGTGGAGGTCCTCCGTTCCGAACGCCTGGGCCGCGTCCTCGATCACTCGAAGGTCGAACTCCTCCGCGATCGCCGTCACCGCGTCGAGATCGGCCGCCTGCCCGAAGAGATGCACCGGCATCAGGGCCTTGACCGCACCCGGCCTTCGGCCTTCGAGGACTCGGCGGATCGACGCCGGATCGATCTGGTAGGTGGTCGGATCGATGTCGACGAAGACCGGCGTGGCGCCCACTCGGGAGACGCTCCCCGCGGTCGAGAAGAAGGTGTAGGTCGGCACGATCACTTCGTCACCCGGCCCGACCCCGAGGGCGTCGAGCGCGAGGATCAGGGCGTCCGAACCACTGGAGTTCCCGACCGTGAAGGGGACATCCAGATAGCCTGCGCAACGGCATTCGAACTCGGCGACCTTCGGTCCACCGATGAACATCTGGCTCTCCAGGACCTCCCGGACCGCGGGTTCGATCTCCGATCGGATGGTCGCGTACTGAGCCTTCAGGTCGAGCAGCGGAACGGCGACGTTGGTGGCTGAGGTCATCCCGGGATTCTAGAAGAGATCGGCTTGGACTACCGGCCGGTCGAGCCGAAGCCACCGGCACCCCGGTCCGTGTCGTCGAGCTCGTCGACCTCCTCGACCACGACCCGGGCGACCGGTGCGATCACCATCTGGGCGATTCTCATCCCCGATTCGATGGTGAAGCCGGCTTTTCCGAGATTGATCAGCGGGACCTTCACCTCCCCGCGATAGTCCGCGTCGATGGTTCCGGGGGAATTGGGCATGGAGATTCCATGCCTGCTCGCGAGGCCGCTCCGGGGCCGGACCTGAGCCTCCCAGCCGGCGGGAATCGCCATCGCGAAACCACAGGGAACCATCAGGATCGCGCCGGTGGAGATCTCCACGGGTGCGTCGAGCACGGCACACAGGTCGAGACCGGCCGCCTGCGCCGATTGGTAGGCGGGGATGACCGCTCGGGGATCGAGTCGCTTGAATCGGAGCAACGGCTGGGACATGTCCACAGGATATCGTCACCGCGGACGGCCCCACGGGCCCGCGGCGTGATCGTGGGTGCGACCTCGATTTCGCGGAGGTCGGTTGGGGCCACGACCGTCCGGGGTGCGGGCGTCGCAAGGTCGCGGTGACGACGACTTCTCGTGCCGGTCCCACCACGATGCCCCGTGGACCGCGGGGGCCGCACCGCGGCAGGCCGCCCGACGGGAACTCGCGAAGCCGTCACTCGGCGCCGCGGAAGGTGAAATCCCGTCTCGAGTGGTCGATGTCCGGCGTGCGGAGGGCCGATCGACCCGCGAGATCGGCACGCCCATGATTCCGTGCTAGGCTCCGGCGGTCGCGATCCGTCGAAGCGACACGAGGGGCAGGACCGGAGACGCCGCGTGTTCAATCGACACGACATGTCGATGCTGGTGATGCTGCTCCTGGTGGCCTTCTTCATCGCCGTGCCGGTGATCGTCGGCGTGATCCGACGACGACATTCGCCTCGGATGACGACGACTTCATGCCGGCATTGTGGATACGACCTTCGCCGACTCCGCAGCTGCACCGCTTGTCCCGAATGCGGCGCCGCGGTGGGACTCACCGGCCCGGGCCGGGCGGTCGATCCGGACCGACCGAGCTGCCGAGGGTGCGGCCACCTGCTCGCGAATCTCCCATGGAACGCGACCTGCCCCGAATGCGGACTCCCCAACGCGGCGATGCCACGGTTTCAACGACCTCGAAGACGGGACTGGTTCTCGCCGGGTCGAATTCTTCAATTCATCCTCGGTTCGGCCTGGCTGCTGGTCGGGATCTTCCTGATGATCACCGCCCTCGCGTTCGTCTTCGGCGGCCTGCGGTGAGCGGGCCGTGAATCCGGCGGACGCCGCTCAGAGCCCTCGGATCGCCTCGAGCACCGCGTCGGCGTGCCCCGGAACCTTCACCTTGTCCCAGCGTTCCGCGACCTTGCCGTCGGGGCCGATGAGATAGGTGGTGCGGACCACGCCCATGTACTTCCGCCCGTACATCGACTTCTCCTGCCAGACCCCGTACTTCAGGCAGATCTTCGGGTTCTCGTCGGCATCCCGGGCCGCATCCGCGAGCAGGGTGAAGTTCAACTCGTGCTTGTCGACGAACTTCCGATGACTTTCCACCGAGTCGGGGCTGACGCCGAAGACGACCGCCTTCGTCTTCTTGAAGTCGGGGAGCTGGTCGCGGAACTGGCAGGCCTCCTTGGTGCAACCCGACGTGTCGTCCTTCGGGTAGAAGTACAGGACCACGGGTCGGCCGGCGAGATCCTTCAGCGCGTGCTTCTCGCCGTCCTGATCCGGCAGGGTGAAGGCCGGCGCTTTCTTTCCGACTTCGATGAGGGGCATGGCTCGGGCCTCCGGGTGGGTTTGGTGATCGATGGTCCTGAGGATCGGCGTGATCAGCGACTCAGGCGAGATCGTCCTTGCGATATTCGAGATCGGGTGGCCGACAGACGTGATCCTCCAGATGCGCGGATCGGAAACAACCGACCCAGCGATCCGGTTCGATCTCGTACAGGACGTACTCGTCGCGACCCGCGACGAGCTCGGGGGTGACCCCCTCGGGAGGATTGGGCCACCACGGGACGATCCCCTTCTCGAACCCCGGGAGTCCCCGGAACTGCTCCGCGTCCTCCACGACCTCCTCGACGGTGGTCAGACGATCCTTGGCCTCGCCGAGCCGGGGTATCGAATTGAAGAGGCCGCGCGTGTAGGGATGAAGGGGACGGTCGAAGAGGTCGTAGACCTTCGCGTACTCGACCACCCGCCCCGCGTACATGACGCAGACCACGTCGGCGTTCTCGGCCACGACCCCGAGATTGTGGGTGATCAGCATGATCCCCATCTGCTTGGTCCGCTGCAGGTTCCGGAGCAGTTCGAGGATCTGGGCCTGGATCGTCACGTCGAGCGCGGTGGTCGGCTCGTCGGCCAGCAACAGCGTCGGATCGCACGCGAGGGCCATCGCGATCATCACTCGCTGCCTCATCCCTCCGGAGAACTGGTGGGGATAGTCGTTGAGCCGGGCCTGGGGATTGGGAATGCCGACGTCGTCCATCGCCTTGACCGCGATCTCGGAGGCCTCCGACCGTTCGACCTTCTGATGCAGAAGCACCGCCTCCATGATCTGATCACCGATGGTGTACACCGGATTCAGGCTGGTCATCGGCTCCTGGAAGATCATCGCGATGTCCTTGCCGCGGATCCCCAGCATCCTCTTCTCGTCGAACTGGAGGACGTCGACGCCCTTGTACCGGATGCTGCCCCGGTCGAAGCGGCCGGGCGGCCTCGGAATGAGCTGCATGCTGCTCATCGCGGTCACGCTCTTGCCGCAACCCGACTCCCCCACCACCGCCAGGGTCTGGCGAGGGTGGATGGTCATGCTCACGCCGGCGACGGCCTGGATCCTCGGACCGGCCGGGTCCGAACTGTTCTGGAAGCTCACCGCGAGATCACGGACCTCCAGCAACGGCGTTCCGGCCTTGGGCTTCTCGGACATCAGTGTGCCGCCTTCCGCATCTTCGGGTCGATCGCGTCGCGGAAGTTCTCCCCGAGCACGTTGTACGCCAGCACGGTCAGGAAGATCGCGACCCCCGGGAACACCGCCATCCACCACAGGAAGACCCCGGTCTCGCCGGTGGTGAGCGAAAGCAGCTTGCCCCACGAGGACTGCCCGTACGGTCCGAGGCCGAGATAGCTGAGGGTGGCCTCGGCGATGATCGCGGCCGCGATGCCGAACGACGCCTGCACGAGCACCGGCGTGATCCCGTTGGGCAGCATGTGCCGGAAGAGCGTCGAGTGGAGCGGCAGGCCGACGGCCCGGCAACTCTGCACGAAGTCCTGGTTCCGGAGCTTGAGGAACTCGGCACGGATGAATCGGGCCGATCCGGTCCAGGTGACGCAGCCGATGATCGCCATCATCACGTAGGTGTTTCGTGGAAGCGCCGAAGCCGCGACGATCAGGAGGAACAGCACCGGAATCGCCATGAAGATCTCGACCACCCGCGAGAGCACGAGGTCGACCCAGCCGCCGAAGTAACCCATCAGAGAGCCGATGACGATGCCGATGACCACCGAGATTCCGGTGGAGACCAGGCCGATCGAGATCGAGAGACGACAGGCGTGGAGCATCTGGGTCAGGACGTCGCGTCCGATCGGATCCGTTCCGAGATAGAAGTCGCGGCGTCCGTACGAGTCGTCGAACCGAGCCTTCGCGTCCTCGACGAATCCGATCCGCTCCTCCACCTTGTCAAGGAGTTCGTCGCTCGCGTCCGTGATCATGATCCTCGAGTTCCGGCTCGCCGCATCGATGCCCCCGACGATCGCCACGGCCGCCTCCGCGGCCGCGGTCGCCCCGGCGGCGTCGCCGGCCTCGACGCCCTTCCGATAGGCCTGGAGTTCGACCGAGAGTTCGAGGAACCGGGCGACATAGGCGTCCGACATCCCCGATTCGACGAGACCGGTGGACATCGCCTCGTTGCCCGATGCCACGAACTCGACGAGATTCGACCTCGCATCGTTGTCGATCCGCAGGCCCTCGAGCCGCGGGGAGATGTTGAACACCACGGTCCGGATGAAGAAGGCGATGCCGTCGTCGAGCTGCTCGTCCGCGACCATCTGGTAGGCGTTGGAGACGGTGGTGGTGGGACGACGCGAGTAGAAGACCGCCTCGGACTGGGTCGGCGACCACGGGATGAGCGTGTAGATGTTCTCCATCTCCCCGTCCCGCTCGCCGCGCACGAACCGATCGGGCGTGACCACGGGCTGGACCCAGCGATCCGCGCAGATGACGCCGGTGAGCAGCAGCAGGATCGCCGAGATCGAGAACTTCGACGGCATTCCGCGGACGGGTACGAGCCAGAAGAGGCAGACCAGGACCGCCGCCGAGACCGAGAACGACACCATCCAGGGGAGCCACGGCGAGGAGAGCACCTCCGGGTCGCTGCCGGACATGAGGTACTGGACGAAGGCGATCAGCACCACCACCGAACCCGCCAGCGTCGCGAAGGCGCACACCAGACCGAGCCGCCACTGCCGGGTGGCCCGAAGCGGAAGCAGCAACAGGATGGGTGCGAAGACGCCACCGATCAGGAGGAGGATGTCGGTCGAGGTGAGCGAGTCCAGCATCGGGGACCATGACCGGATGATCTCACCGGTGTCGGTTCGCTGGATCGTCCAGATCGGGAGACCGTTGGCGAGGACCGGCGCGAAGATCGCGAAGAAGCCGATGATCCCGATCCAGAGGAGGCCGAGCTGGGCGCCGCGTCGATCCACGACGCGACTCCACGCGTCGGCCCAGAAGGGCTTCGCCTTCGACGCACCGACGCCGCGCATCACGTCGATGCCGCTGATCGTCTGGTCGGATTCTTGCTTCGGGGAGGTCATCGTGGAGGGCGTTTCCGGATCAATCGAAGGTGACGCGGGGATCCGCCGCCGCGTAGAGGATGTCGGCGAGCAGGAGGGCCAGCAGGTTGAGCACCGCGATCATGAACACGTTGGCGAGGATGACGTCGCGGTCGAGGTTGAAGATCGCACCGAGGATCAGCGAACCCATGCCGGGGATGCTGAAGATCCGCTCGACCACCACCGAACCCGCGAGCATCGCGGGAAACACCAGCACGAAGATCGTGATGATCGGAAGCAGGCTGTTCCGGAAGACGTGGTACCACTTCACGTCGTGGTCGGAGACGCCCTTGGCCCGGGCGGTGCGGACGAAGTCCATGGTGTAGGTGTCGAGCATCGCCGCACGGGTCTGCTTCGCGAGCACCGCCCAGCCTCCGTAGACCAGGCAGATCACCGGCAGCACCATGTGCCATGCGGTGTCGAGCATGTAGCCGATCTCGAACTTCGTGCCGTTCCACCCCGGGAGGAACATCATGTCGTCGGCGCCGTTCGAATGCAGGCCCGAAACCGGGAAGAGCCCGAGGTACTGGTCGTCGGCGAGAAAACCGATCGCGAGCACGCCCGCCCACACCACGGGGATCGACCAGAAGATCACGAAGATGCTGCCCGAGACCTTGTCGAACAGGCGGTTGTGCCGGGCGGCCGCCTGCATGCCGAACGGCACGGCGACGAGATAGATGATCGGGATCGCCGCGATGTTAAGGAGGAGGGTGACCGGCAGCGCCTCGGCGATCAGGTCGAGCACCGGCCGTCCGAGCGTGAAACTCTTGCCGAAATCCGGCCAGTCGAGGGACACGACGTCGCCCGCACCGATGCCGGCCTCGGGATAGGGGCCTCGTTCGTACGCCGCGTTGACGCGGGCGAGCGATGCGACGGCCTCCGCACGCTTCTCGACGGTGTCACGGTAGGCCGCGACCATCCCGAGCCACTCGGGAACCGAGGTCTCCGGCGTCATGTCCTCCAGCCGATCGTAGTCGATCACGTTGCCGTCGCCGACGACGTCGTTGAACTTCGATCGCACCGAATCGGTGGCGATCCGCGCCGCAACCTTGGGGTCGATCCCCTCGTCCACCAGGCGATCGCGCTCGAGGCCGATCGCCCGATCGGAGTCGGCCGCGGCGTAGCCCGCGATCGCGCTGGCGAGCGATCTGGAGGACATGAGGTACTCGGCCCTCGCACGCAGGTACACCTTGTTGGCGTCCTTGTACTCCGGGATCGCCGCGGGATCGCGACCGACGGCGAGTCCCTCCGATCGACGGAGATCCGCCGCCGCCTCGGACTGGACGATCGCCGCCACGCGGGCCTCGCCGGCATCGTCCGCGACGGTCCGGTTCCTCGCTTCCGCCTTCTCCACCAGATCCGCGGGCAGATCGAGCGCGTCGCCGAACCACGCCGGACCGATCGGGATCTCCTTCACGCTCCGCGGCGGCGGCTCAAGGTCGCCGGCGTAGTTCCGCATCGAACGACGACCGAACTTGATCGGGGAGATCCGAGCCAGCCAGCGACCGTACTGCACGATCGGGTGATCATCGAGTCCGTACCGGTCCTCGATGTAGAGGAGCTGCAGGCTCGCCTTGCTGTCCGCGTCCACGTTCCCACCGGCGGCCCGCAGCGCCGCGCCGATCCCGCCCGGCGCGAGCGCGAGGAGCATGAACACGAGAAAGGTGATCCCAAGCAAAGTGGGAATCATCAGGAACAGGCGGCGCACTATGTAGCCGAGCATCGGTCAGCGGGTTCCTTCTGTCGTGATCACCGGAGTGGCCTCCTGCCTGGACGAAGGGTGCCGATCACTCGGCGACGCGGAAGAACTCGCCGGGTTCGAGACCGATGGGGTAGGTCTGGACGTTGCCGACGTCGCGGTTGATGAAGCGGATCCAAGGCGACACGCGGATGAACGTGTAGGGCTGCTCGTCGTGGACCACGGAGTGGAAGTCGTGCCACACCAGCATCCGGCTGTCGCGATCCATGGTGCCTCGTCCCTGGTCGATGAGATCACTGGCGTCCTGGCTGTCCCACTGGATGAAGTTGTCGCCCTGGTCGAGGATCGACGAGTTGTGCCAGATCTGGCGGGGATCCGACTCCGGGGCGTTCGCGCTCCAGCCCATGATCATCGCGTCGAAGTCACGCCGCTTGAGCATGTCGGAGTAGAACGACCAGTCGACGACCCGGGGTTCGCAGGTGATGCCGATCTCGGAGCACTGGGATACGAGATAGCTGATGATCCGGTCCGAGGTCTCGCCCGAGTTCGTGATGGTGAATTCGAACTTGAAGGGCGTTCCCTTCGAGAAGTACTCGTCGTCGTTCTGGTACTCGAGGATGCCGTCTCCGTCGAGGTCCTCCCATCCGGCCTCCTTGAGCAGCGCCCTCGACTGATCGAGGTCGTAGGGCCACGGCTCGATGCCGGGATTCGAACTCGGGGAGCTCGGACTGTTCGGACCGGTCGAGACCACGCCCACGCCCGCGTAGATGTTCCGGATCATCTCCTCCCGATCGAGCAGCATGGTCATCGCCCGCCGGACCCGCTTGTCGTGGAAGGGCGTCCAGTCGCCGTCCGGGGGTCCGCCTCGGCGACCGCACTGCCATCCGATGAACGAGTAGCCGGAACGCATGTTGACCCACTTGTAGATCGCGTTCTCGCGGAGGAAGTCGCTGTCCTTCCGGAGTTCCGCGTACTGCGAGGACGAGGGCGTCAGCATGTCGCCGTCCCCGTTGCGGAATCCGACCAGCGCCGCAGTCGGTTCGGTGATGACCTTGAACCGCATGCTGGCGAGGGGAGGCTTCTCGTCGCCCCAGTAGCGCTCGTTCCGGACGATGACGACGTCCTCGCCCGGCGACCACTGGTTCTCGACGTCCATCACCTCGAGTCGGAAGGGGCCCGATCCCATGAGCAGGCCCGTGGACTGGTTGATCTCGGACTCCTCGAGGGCCCCGTACACGTGCTTGGGAAGCACCGCGATTCCGAGGGTGTAGTCCAGGTTGGTGAAGACCGCCTTGTTGAAGACGAACTCCACCGTCCGGTCGTCGACGACATCGACCCGCTCGATCATGTCGAGCGTGGAACGCGACCGCTCGGCCTCGATCCGGGTGTTCTTGATGAAGTCCTCGACCGTCCAGCGGACGTCCTCGGAGGTCACCGGCATGCCGTCGCTGAAGCTGGCGCGGGGATTGATATGGACCCGCAGCCAGAGTCCGTCGGGATCGAACTGCCACGCGTCCGCGAGCACGCCGCGAATGGCGAGCGTCTCCGGATCGTAGGCCCCGAGCGACTCGACCACGTGGTCGAGAATCCGGCGGCTGTAGACGTCGCCGGAGAGGTAGGGCGTGATGCGTGGGAGCTGCGCCGAGAAGATCTCGGTGAACTCACCACCGACCTCGTACCCGGGCACTTCCTCGGGGGCCGTGGTGAATCCGGGCGTGTCCTGCCACGCGATCTCCACGCCGGGCCTCGCCCAGCCGGTGTCGCGGGCGTCGGTCCCCTCGCCGCCGTCGGAGGCGACCTCCTCGGACATCGGATCGGTCGAGGCCACCGGTGCGGCGGCTCCCGACGTGGCGACGCCGGAGACCTGGATGTTGATGGGGCGCGAGGCGATGGCCGTCTTCAGTTCGGCGAGCTCCCGACGCACTTCGTCGAGTCCCGCGCCGCCGCCGCCGTCGGAGGACCGCTCGATGTCGCTCATCTTGCTCTCGAGCTTCTGCATCTCGCGCCAGAGTCGGTCACCCGCCTGCATCGAGAGAAAGGCGAGGAGGCCCACCATGCCGACGAGGAGGAAGAGCATCGAGTCCTTGAAGGTGAATCGGTTCTGCATCTGAAGGGCTTCCGGGGGATCGCGACGGCCTCGAGGGGCGTCTTGGAACGGGGTCGGGCATCGAGCCCGGGCGATACAGGCTACGGGGAGCCGTGAGTTGGATCAAACCTCGCCTTGAGCCGATCGCCGATCAGGTTGAGGCTGACGAGGGTGATCGCGATGAAGATGCAGGGCCAGGCCAGCAACCACCAGCGACTCCGGACGGTGTTGAGTTCCGAGAGGCCCGTGCTCGCGAGGTTTCCCCAGCTCGGGAGCGGCTCCTCGACCCCGATTCCGAGGAAACTCAGAAAACTCTCCGAAAGGATCGCCGCGGGGACGGCGAGGGTCCCGTAGACCACGATCGGCCCGACGAGATTGGGGAGCAGATGCCGGAAGAACTGGCGACCCGCCCCCATGCCCTGAGCCCGACAAGCCTCCATGAAGGGCTGCGACCGGAGACTGAGGACCTGGCCTCGAATCACGCGGGCGGTGGTCAGCCAGCCCACGCCCCCGATCGCCACGAGCAGGGTCGCGACGTTCACGAACTGCCGGGCGGCGGAGGATGGATCGAGTCCGAGCCGGGCGATGACGCCGTCGGCGGCCACCGAGATCAGGACGACCAGCAGGATGTAGGGGAGACCGTAGAGGATGTCGACGAATCGCATGATCGTGGCGTCGACGCGGCCGCCCACGAAACCCGCGATGCCGCCCAGAAACGTTCCGATGGTCACGGCGATCAGCGCCGAGGCGAGACCGATCCCCAGACTGACCGCGCCGCCGAGCATCACCCTCGCGAGCACTCCACGGCCCAGTTGATCGGTGCCGAACGTGAGTACGGGGACGAACCCCCCCGCTTCGATCACTTCATCGAGCCGGTCCCGTTCCGCCACGTCGAAACCCGCCAGCGACGGTGGCAACAGGTTGAGATCGAGGTCGCCCGCCTCGTATCGACGCTCCACGACGCCGGCGAACTCGACGCTCCCGAGCGTCCACGGAAGGGTCGCGAAACAACCGACCCCGACGAAAAGCAGCACCACGATGCCGATCGGGCCCGCCCAGCCTCGGGTTCGCGACGCGACCACCTTCGGTCGTCCGGAAGCGGCGGATGGCACGGTGACGACGTCAGGCATTCTTGAATTCATTCACCCCGCCACATCGGCGGCCCGGTCTCGCGCCTCTTCGCCCTCTCCATCCTGCGGACGAACTCGTTCCTCGCGCGGGGCGAGGAGACGCTCGATCATGGCCCCCACGCGGGCGCTCGAGGTCGCGACCTCCTCCTGGAGCTTGGCTCGCATTTCGAGCACCGCGAGGTCGAGTGCCGCCAGTTCCATGGCCTGCACCTTGAGTCCGATGTCGACGGTCTTCGCCGCCAGCGTCTCGATCGCCGCCCGCGTGGACCGCTGGGCGGATTCGTCGCCCGCGTCCACCGCGGCCCGGAACGCCATCGCGGCCTTGCGGAGATCGAACTGGGCCTTCAGCTCCTCGACCTTCGCCTCGAAGAGCTCGGGATTCCTTCGTTCGAGCATGAGCATTCCGTAGAGCCGCCGGCCGTTTCGAGCGAGCGATCTCATGGCGTTCTCGCGATTCTCGATCCACTCCTTCTCGAGGGCGGTGGCCATGTCCGGAGAGATCTTCTTTCCGATCTCGATGATCCGCTTGAAGTCCTCTTCGGAGACCGTCCGGGGCATGCCGCGCCCGCGTGTCTCGCCGCCGTCACCCTTCCCGAGCAGGCGATCCGCCATGCCACCGCGGCGGCCGTCGAGCCGGCCGCCGGGCCGTCGGTTCTGGTCGGCGTCCCCGACGCCTTGTCGCACCCGACGAGGACGTTCCCTGGTCGAATCCGCGGTCGAATCCGCGGCGTCCTGCGCGAGGACCGTCGTGGTGCCGGAGAGCACCACGAGAACCACGATCATGAACCTGAGGATGGGGCTGGTCACGATTGGAAGATACCCCCTTCGCCGCGTCAGGACGTCGGCCCCGCGAGAATCGACTGGATTTCCGCCTCCACGTCGATCACGTCGATGGACCACGAATCGAGGACCGGACGAACGTTCTGCACGGCGAGCGTCGACGACGAGGTGTCGTCGAACCATTCCGCGTCGCCTCCGATGACCGCGGCGAGCAGCGCCTCCGACCCCGTCGGGGATTCGATGGAGACCAGGAAGCCGTCGCCGACCGCGAAGTCGTCGAAACCGGGATCGATCGGAGCCTGCATCGCGGGCTCGGAGCCCATGGTGGCGATCCGGGGCGTCTCGGCCGGCGGTGGCGAGCCGGGGACGGTCTGGAACTGCAGCCAGGCGACGAGCGTCAGCGAGGCGGCGACCGCCAGTCCGACACCGACGGAAAGCCGTCGGCGCCATGCGTTGATCGGATAGGTCGCGACCGGGGAGACCGGCGCCGGCAGCGAATCCACCGAGGCGATGAACACCGATGATGCCAGCGAGCCGATCCGGTCGGGATCGACCCTTCGATCCGCTCGCAGGGCTTCCTCGATCCTCGAATCGAGATCGACGAGCTCCGGCGGGATCGATCCGGCGGCATGGGCGGGATCGGAATCCGGGCCCGATCGGTCGAAGGGATTGTCTTTCTCATTCATGAGATCGAGTCCAGAAGGAGCTTCAGACTGTGGAACGGTGATCCGGGCCCCGGATTGCACTCAATCGAGTCCTGAACCGGAAACAAGGGCGATTCCCGTCGATGGCCCCGCCACGTCCGATATCCGATTCGTTCACTCGTCATCACGGGGCTCCGATCGCATCCCTTCGAGCAGTGAACGGACCTTCTTGAGGGCGCGATGGTGCCTTGCCAGCAACGTCCCCATCGGTGTCTCCAGCGCCTCGGAGAGCTGCTTGAAGCTCAATCCACCCACGTGACGCAGGTACAGGATCTCCCGGTCCGCGTCGGGCAGGCGTTCGATCGCCGCCTTCAGATCACCTTCCGGGAGGCCGCGAGCATCCGTCGGATCGGGTGCTTCGATCCCACCCGCGAGACCGATCAAGGTCGACTCCGATGCCGGACGAGCATGGCGTTTTCGTCGACGCATCTCGTCCCGGAGGCGATTCATCGCGATTCGCATCATCCAGGCCTCGAAACGACCCACCTCGTCGTAACCGGCGAGTTTCGAGGCGATCGTGCAGAACGTGGACTGCGTGATCTCCTCCGCGAGCTCCTCATCACGGCATTGGGCCCGCAGCAGGGCGAAGACCCGCGGCGAGAAGGTCTCCACCAGCGTTCGCCACGCTGCTTCGTCGCCGCCGCCCGCCGAGCGGACGACCACCGCGAGCTGGTCTGGGGTGATCTCGTCCATCGATGGTCGATCATGGAGGCGGCGTGACGGAGTCGCGGCGGACGACCCCATGACGTCCGGCTTCCTGATTGGACTCTACCGCACCGAATCGACTCGGATGCGATGAGAAGCCCGGAACGCGTACCTGATCGGAACGGCGCACCGACCCTCGATGATGCAGGGTGGGATTGGAATCCCGACGGATTCCCTCCATTCGCCGCCCGCTCGGGTGACGACGCCGAACCCATGCCTCCGGTCGACGCCGGATCAGATCGGAATGCCGCCGGATTCGCTCCATTCGCCACCTCCCGCCGGCAGGTCCGGCGGCGGGGTCGCGTAGGAGAGATCCTGGAACCGGGTGCTCTGCGCGTTCCACCCGAGGGTCACCACGCCGGTCGGGCCGTTTCGCTGCTTGGCGATGATCACCTCGGCGAGGCCGGCCTTGTCGGGATTCTGCTCGGCCCATTCCGGTTCCGCCTTGTGGTAGTACTCCTCGCGGTGGAGCATCATGACGACGTCGGCATCCTGCTCGATCGAACCCGACTCGCGAAGATCGCTCATCCGGGGACGATGGCCCTCCCGCTGTTCGGCGGCACGGTTGAGCTGGCTCAGGCAGAGCACGGGGACGTCGATCTCGCGAGCCATCGCCTTCACGCCGCGACTGATCTCGGAGACCTCGAGCTGACGACTCTCGACGCGGCCTCCGGCGCTCATCAACTGCAGGTAGTCGATGACGATCGCACCGATGTCGTGCTTGTCCTTCATGCGCCGGGCCTTCGAACGCAGCTGCAGCAGGTTGAGACCCGGGGTGTCGTCGATGAAGATCGGCGCATCGGAGAGGTCGTTGCACGCGGTCATCAGTCGCTTGAAGTCCTCTTCGCGAAGCGTGCTTCGCCGCATCCGTTGCGAGTCGATCCGGCCGCGGGCGCAGAGCATTCGCTGGACCAGCTGCTGCTTGCCCATCTCCAGGCTGAAGATCGCGACGGGATGGTCGGCCACCGCCATCTGTTCCGCGATGTTGAGGGCGAACGCGGTCTTGCCCATCGAGGGCCGCGCCGCGAGGATCAGCATCTCGCCTCGCTGGAAGCCGTTCAACATCTCGTCGAGCTCGCCGAATCCCGACGGGACGCCGCCGATCCGCGAGCCATCCGCCTCCTCGATGGACTTCATCACCTCGTCGAGCAGCACGTTGAGCGAGGTAGCGCTCTGTTGCTCGCGCTGTTCGGCGATCTTGAAGATCCGCTTCTCCGCGGACTCGAGCACCATCGAGACCTCGAGATCCGCGCGATGCGCATCCTGGAGCGTCTCGCCGGCCGCCGCGATCAACTCGCGAAGCGTCGCCTTCTCACGAACCATCCGCGCGTAGCGGGTGGCGTTGGTCGCGGTCGGAACGCTTTCCGCGAGGTGCACGAGGTAGTCGAGGCCGCCGACCTCCTCGAGCAGCGACCGGTCGATCAGAAGCTGGTTCAACTGGACGACGTCGAGCGACGCGGTCCGGTCGTAGCAGTCGATCATGAGGTCGAAGAGGATCGTGTGCGCGGGTCGGTGGAAGTCGATGCCGGACTTCACGATCCCCAGCACGTCCGCGATCACGCGGGGGTCGAGGATCATCGAACCGAGAAGCGANACCTCNGCGTCGAGGGCGTGCGGCGGGACCGCCTCNGCGAGTCGCGTCAGCTCCTCGGCTCGAAGCGTGGGACGCTCCTCTCGGTCTCTCGCACGGCTTCTTCCGTCGGNCTCGGGCATGGCGNCATTCTCGCCGCGAACCGCGACGCTCGTCGAGTCACTCCCGATCCTGACGATTCGTCCACATCCCGATGTGGACGACTTCCATCCGGCCGACGGGAATCAATCCTCGTCTGATTCCACGCCGTCGACCCGGACCTTCATCAGTCGTCCGGTCTTGAACTTCACGGTCTTCCGGGCGGGAACCTCGACCTGCTCGAGCGTCTTGGGATTCTGCGCCCGGCGGGCGGCACGCTCGCGGATCTCGAAGACTCCGAAGTCGCGGAACTCGAGCCGGTTGCCTCTCCCGAGCTCCTCGATCACCTCGTCGAGGAACGCCTGGATCGTCCGCTTGACCTCCGCCCGCGGCTGATTCATCTCGGCGGCGATCCGATCCACGATTTCCTTCTTCGTGGTCGTCTTGCCCAGGGCGTTGGGGGTCGGGATAGACATTCTCTCGCGCTCCGGCTGGATTTGGAACTCAAAGCGGGGAAACCGACACCACTCCCCGGAGTCGACGGCCCGCCACTCCGAGTATCGAAGTGACCGCCTTCAATGTCAAGAGGAAGCCGACAAGCCTCGATAAAACATAAACTTAGGTGCCATATCGCACGGCGTCGCGATCATCGATTCCGCGAGGAACCGGATCGCACCCGCAGCAGAATCGTCGACTGGTTTCGCCCGTTCACGATCCGCTGATCGTCGCGATTGTCCCGGACGACGAACGTGGGTCCGGCCCCGGGAACGGGGGGACCCCCGAGCCGGGCCTGGTTCCGCGATCGTATCGAACCGACGTCGGCCGAATCGGGCCCCGACGCGAGGGACGCCTGCGCGGGGGACGGGAGCACGAGCACGCTCGACGCCGCGGGCCTAGGCGGCGGCATGGTCGGATTCGGCCCGGACGCGGCACAGCCGCACAGGGCGAACACCGCGAGGAGCTGGAGACGGACATCGAGTCTGGGGCGGCTCATGATGTCCGAGTATTCAACGGAACGGCGGCGATTCCATCCAAGAACGGATCAACCGACGATTCCGCCGGACCGCGGCTGCTTCTCGGACGCGATTCGCTCAAGTCGTGCGGAGGCGGTCGATGATCGCCGTCGAACCCAGTCCGGGCCGGTGCGCGAGGATCCGAGTCTCGATTCCGAGCCGCTCGAGCAGCGGATGTTCGGTGATCGACTCGGGACGGTAGTCGCCGCCCTTCACGTACACGTCGGGACGGACCGCCTCGATGAGATCGGCCGCGGTCTCCTCCTCGAACACCACCAGGTAGTCGATCGACTCCAGTTCGGCGAGCACCTCCAGTCGCTCCGCCTCGTTGAAGATCGGCCGCTCGGGACCCTTGAGCGCCCGGACGCTCCGGTCCGCGTTGATCCCGACCACCAGGACGTCCCCCTGCTGTTTCGCCTCCCGGAGATAGGCGACGTGCCCGGCATGGATCACGTCGAAGCACCCGTTGGTCAGGACGATTCGACGACCGTCGCTCCGAAGCACCTCCAGTTCGAGCAGGAGGTGGGCGAGCCTGCGGGTCTTGCCGATCCCCGCGGCGCTCGCGTGCAGCGCCGCTCGCCGGAGTTCCGCGAGCGGGACCGGCTGCGCCCCGGTCAGTTCCACCTCGATCCCCGCCGCGAGATTCGCGAGCCGGACGCCCTCGACGTCCCGCAGTCCGTGCGACCACGCCGCCGCGAGGGCCGCGAGCACCATGTCCCCGGCGCCCGTCACGTCATAGACGGACTTGGCCTCCGTCGGCAGATGGACGCAGCCATCCCCGGTCGCCAGCATCGCACCGTCACGGTCGAGCGTGAGGACCACGGCGTCGAATCCATGTCGGGCGCGGAGCCCGGTCGCGATCTCGACCGCCATGCCGAGATCGGTGCGAAGACCACCGGGACGATCCATCGCCCGTTCCGCCTCGGTTCGATTCGGCGTGACGAGCGTGGCCCCCGCATAGCGGGCGTAGTCGTTGATCGATGCCGGGTCGACCAGCAGCGGGAGACCCCGTTCCCGGCATCGCTGCGCGAGGGCCCGACACAGGGCCTCCGTGCACGCCCCCTTGTCATAGTCCTCGAGACAGACGCAGTCGACGCCCTCGAGCCGGGCGTCGATCGCCTCGAGCAGCCGGCCGACGACCGCGACGTCGGCGGGACGTCGCGACTCGACGTCGAGTCGGAACATCTTCTGCGGATGACGATGCTGGGCGAGCCCCACGAGGCTTCGCTTGACCGTCGTGGGCCGCGACGCGTCGACGACGATCCCGTCGACTTCGCAGCCGTTCGCACCGAGTTCGGCGATCAGATGCCGGCCCGCTTCGTCATCGCCGACGAGCCCCACCACCGAGACCTCCATCTCGAGGCCGCGAAGGCAGGCGGCCACGTTTCCGGTGCCGCCGGGCCGACGGTCGATCGCCTCCTCGCCGTCGATCGCCAGCACCGGAACCGGTGCGTCCGGGCTCAGCCGTTCGGCCGCGCCGCGAATCGTCTCGTCGAGCATCAGGTCGCCGATCAGGAGGACCCGACCGCCCGACAGTCGGGCGACCGCTTCGACGAAGTCGATCCCCGGTCCTGCCGCCGTGGTGTGCGAGGTGTCGTTCACGATGGGGCGGAGCCTATCACCCCGAGGCCGGAGCCGCCCCTTCGACGGTGGCGTCGATGGCCGCGAAGAAGGCCGCCTCGCCCGAGAGAAACTCGATCTCCAGGGTGGGCACGAGCACGGGCAGGTCACCGAAACGCGCCGCCTCCGGACGAATCTTCACCCAGTCCTTGAGCGTGGTGACGATCGCCTCCGCGCGAGCGGTCCGCGCCGCCTCGACGATCGCCGCGATCCGAGCGGCGTCGTAGGCGGCATGATCCCGCACCGCGACGTCGTGAGCCACGATTCCCCCGGCCGCCTCGATCGATCGTCGAATGGAAGCCGGATTGCCCACCCCGAGAACCGTCGCGACGCGACGTCCGTCGAGGGCCGACACCGGCTCGGTCGACTCGACGCCTCCGAGATGCGATGTCAGTCCGGTCCATGCATGCCGGGTCCACGCCAGCGGCGGTCGACCATGGTGCCGTTCGATCCGGGCGCTCAGCGCGGGATCGATCCCGGCGGCGCGGGTCACCACGACCGCATCGGCGCGACGCAGGGCGCTTCTCGGCTCCCGCCTCGGTCCGGACGGCAGCATCCCCCGGTCGAGACCAGAGTGGACGGCGTCGACCAGCACGACGTCGAGATCCCGGTGCACCCGTCGATGCTGGAAGCCGTCGTCGAGCACGACCGCTCCGGGTGGTTCCGGCAACGCCGCGACCGCCGACACCCGATCGGCGCCGATTGCGATCGGCACCTCCGGCATGCGTGAAGCGTATTCGGCGGCCTCGTCGGAGAAGCCCGTCGCCGCGGCCCGGTATCCACGCATCGCGATCGCGGGTCGGAGCCCGCGACGGAGCAGGTGGGTCGCGATGGTTCTACAGATCGGCGACTTCCCCGTGCCACCGGCGACGAGGTTTCCCACCGAGATCACCGGCGGGTCCAGGCGCACCACGCCGATCCCGGCGTCGAAGCGACGCCGTCGCCACGCGACCACCGTCGCGTAGACGAGCGTCGCGGGCGCGAGCGCGACGGCGGCCCACCGTGGCGGCTCATGCATCATCCACCGCCCGCCCGCGGTCGGGATCGACTCCCTCCCGATCCATGGCCTCCCGGATGCGAAGGGTGTCACGGACCAGCCGCCGATCGAGACTTCGCTGATGGAGGCGAATCGAGACGAAGGCGTCGATCAGGGCGAGAACGACGAGCACCAGGAGCCCGAGGACCACGACCGCCCAGGTCAGGACGTACGGGAGCTGGTGGAGGTCGGGATCGATGAAGCCGGCCGCGGCGGCCGACGCCGCGAGCACGCCACCGCCGGTCACGAGGCTGGCGCGACGAAGTCGGCGGCGAATCCTCGGCACCGATCCCCGGCGAAGGCGACGCCAGTACCAGCCACCGGCGACGGCCGCCGCCAAGAGCACGACGCACGTCGTCCACGCGGGCAGATGCGTCTGACCGAGGAGCGGGAGGCCGTGGATCCCGGGCAGTGGATTCACGTGCGTTCCTCCGCCTGAGCGAGGTCCTCGAGGAGTGGAACCAGTCGACGGATCGGAAGCCCCATCACGGTCGCCGGATCGCCGTCGCAGTCGATCGGCCATCCACCGGCGATGCGGTCCTCGAGGTTGTATCCCCCCGCCTTCCCCGCCCAGTCGCCGGAGTCGAGGTAGGCCTCGAGTCGATCGGGTTCGATCTCGCCCATCCGGACCTCCGCGACGTCGTTGAGGAAGAACCGCCGGCCCGCGCGATTCCGAACGCACACCCCGGTGATGGTGCGATGCCTGCGGCCGAGCATACGGGTGATCATTCCAGCGGCTTCGGTTCGATCACCCGGCTTGCCGACGATCGCGCCGTCCACCACGCAGACGGTGTCCGCGGCGACGCTCGCGACGTGGGCCGGAGCGAGACCGAGGATCTGCGCCGACTTGAACCACGCGAGCGCCTCCACCGTGCGGGCGGGCGACGAGGGAGCGAGGCGGATCACGCCGTCGTCGATCGCGGGCGCGACCTGTTCGACCGTCCAGCCCGCGGATTCGAGCAGGCGGCGACGCCGGGGACTCGCACTGCCGAGAAGCACGGACTTGGTCATCCCGCGACCTCCACGGCCGGGTTCGCGAGACGCTCGCGGCAGGCGGCGAGGACCGTATCGACCGGGATCGCCCGCATGAGACGATCGCCGATTCCTCGGTCGCGATAGTGGATCGCGGCATCGGCGAGCGGCGAAACGATGCAGTCCGAAGCCCTCCCGTACGGCCCGGAGATCACCGGATCCGTCGGACCGAAGAGACCGACCAGCGGGACGTCGAACCCGACGGCGGCATGAAGCATCGCCGAATCGTTGGCGACGAGGAGGTCCGCGTCGCGGACGGCGGCCATCGACATCGCGAGCGGTCCGGCCCCCGCCATCACGACGACCTCCGGGCGATCCCCCGCGAGGTCGCGAAGCCGCGCGGTCTCCGAAGCCGCCCCGAGCAGGACGATCCGCGTCGCGAGTCGCTCGTCGAGCAGGCCGGCCAGGAGTCGACGCCAGTGGTCCGCAGGCCATTCCTTGCTGGTCCAGCGGCTGGTCGGCGCGATCGCGATGTGTCCGTCCGGACCGATCGACGCCTGCCGCCACGCGGACCATCCGGATTCCGCATCCTCGGGAACGCGGAGTCTGCAGTCCGCGATCGGCTCGATTCCGGCACCCTCGAGCAGCCCGAGCATCCGGTCGACGGCCGACGCTTCGGGCGAGACGGTGATCCTCGCGTTGTATCCCAGCCAGGCGCCTTCCGCGGCGTTCGCGAATCCGATGCGTCGGCGGGCGCCGCTCGCGAACGCCATCAATCCGCTTCGAGCGAGCCCCTGGGCATCGACCGCCAGCGCGTAATCACCTCGCAAGCCTCGAAAGAACCGCCAGGCGGCGGCCATCGCGGCCGGGGATCTCCACCAGTGCTGAAGTCGCCGGCGTGGGAAGCCGATGACCCGGGAGACCGACGGATGGGCGCGAATCGCATCCGAGAACTCCTCCTGTACCACCCAGTCGACGGGGGTTTCAGGGAACGCCCGGGAAAGGGACGCCGCCAGCGGAACGGAGCGGAACACATCTCCCAGGGCGCTCGGACGGATGAGGAGGATTCGTGGTGGCTCGGTCACGTTGGGTTCTGGGTCGCTTGACAGGTCACGGGGATGCGAGAATAGTCACCGATCCGTTCCGGGGCCGTTGGCCGGCCGCTCCATCACTCGTCAGCCCGCCGAAGAGCCGGATCCGCGTCCCTCGCCCCCCCGACCCCGCCTGGAAGACCACCACAGTGTCCGACCCGACCCCCAAGCCCGCGAAGAAAGCCGAACCGAGCCCGGATCGCAGCGACGCGACCGCGAGTGGTGGTGACAGCGGCAGCCGGGCCGGCGCCGGATTCGAGACCCTCCTCGGTCGGGTGGTGGTCGAACGCGGCCTCGTCAGCCCCGACGAACTCGAGGTGGTTCGCAATGCGCGGGAGCAGGATCCCGACGCGAGCCTCGCGGACGTCCTCCTCGAATCGGGCTTCATGACCTCGAGCCAGGTGGACCGCCTCCGGACGGAGATCGAGTCGGAGAAGAGCACCCGGGCGATTCCGGGTTACAAGATCATCCGCAAGCTTGGCGCGGGCGCGATGGCGACGGTGTTCCTCGGCAAGCAGCTCTCCCTCGATCGCTTCGTCGCGATCAAGGTCCTGCCGCGTCGCTACAACGACAACGCCGACTTCATCGCCCGCTTCTACAAGGAAGGGCGGGCCGCGGCGAAGCTCAACGACCCCAACATCGTCGCGGCCTACGACGTCGCGCAGTCGGGCGAGCACCACTACTTCGTGATGGAGTACGTGGACGGCGAGACGGTCTTCGACCGGATCAGCGCGAACAAGCGGTTCGACGAGGCCGAGGCGATCCAGGTCACCCGGCAGATGGCCTCCGCGCTGATGCACGCCCACGCCCGCGGTTTCATCCACCGGGACATCAAGCCGAAGAACATCATGCTGACGGATTCCGGGGTGGTGAAGCTCGCCGACCTCGGCCTCGCCCGCGCACTGAGCGACAAGGAATCCGCGGAGGCGGAGGCCGGAAAGGCGTACGGAACCCCGTTCTACATCTCCCCCGAGCAGATCCGCGGCAAGGTGGACATCGGTCCCCAGGCCGACATCTACGGCCTCGGCGCGACGCTCTACCACATGGTCACGGGCCGCGTCCCCTTCAACGGGAAGAACCCTTCGGAGGTGATGCATCGGCACCTGAAGGACGAGATCGTCCCGCCGGACCAGCTGAACCCGGCGATCTCCAGCGGCCTCGCCCAGATCATCGAACTGATGATGGCGAAGGATCCCGCCGATCGGTACCGCAACGCCGAGGAACTCCTGGAGGACCTCGACGAGGTCGAGTCCGGGGGCATGCCCAAGCACGCGCGGAGCGTGATGGACATCGCGACGGTGGTTTCCTCGATCGCGGCCGACGAGGAGACGCCGGCGGCTCCCCAGCCGGTGGCCCGGGGAGGCGACTCCCAGGCCCTGAACCTCGCCCTGATCGCCGGACTGATCCTCAGCATCCTCGCGAACCTGATCCTCGTGGCCTGGGTCGTCTCCCGAGCCTGAGACGGCGACCTCAATCCACTTCGAACGTGAAGTCGATCTCGACCGGCGCATCGAGCGGCAGGGCGCTCACGCCGACCGCCGCTCGCGCATGACGGCCGATCTCCCCGAAGACCTCGACCATGAGGTCGCTGGCGCCGTTCGCCACGAGCGGCTGGGCGTCGAAGCCCGCCTCGCACTGGACGAAGACGCCGAGTCGGACCACACGCCGGATCCG
Organism: Planctomycetaceae bacterium; assembly: GCA_002684855.1. Classification (GTDB taxonomy): domain Bacteria; phylum Planctomycetota; class Phycisphaerae; order Phycisphaerales; family SM1A02; genus UBA12014. Next base: position 40,172 of record NYWD01000041.1, read on the forward strand.
ACCCAGGTCACCCCCGAGCGACGATCTCGCCACCGCGAGTCCGTTGATCGCACACCTTCTGGCGGCCGTGATCGCCGCTTCGACGGAGGTCGACGCCGGGACGGAACCGGTGCTGGCGAGAACACCGTCCTCGAACGCCAGCTGGCCGCTCACCACGAGCAGGTTCCCCGTCTTCACCGCCGGAACGTAGGACGCCACGGGCTTGGGGGCGTCCGGCAGCACGATGCCCAGGTCCTTCAGTCTCGATTCGATCGAATTCACGCTTCATCCTCTCGGTCTCTCGGTTCACGGGCGTTCGGTCGAAGGGGCGCCACCGTCCCCTTCCAAGAGCAGGTTCTCTTCGACTTCGCGAAAACGCTCCTCGCCCCCACATCGGGCACGGGACGATAGCAGGGGCTCGACGGACCTCGTCACCTTCCATCGACCGCCCGCGACCGCCCCTCACCGGCGCCCATCGACTCCCCGGCCGCCTCGAGACCACGCCCCGCGGTGGGATCCATCTGGACAACGCTCCATCGTCGATTCGTCGTCCGTTGAAATCCGAGGCGAAAATCACCCCTCCGAACGTCTCTAAACGCCCATTCCGACCCCATTTCCCACCTGAATCCCTCGATTGGGGGAACTTGACAGGTCGCTCGAACGGAATATCCTTGTGGCGTCTGGGTTTCCAGGCACTTCAACACGGGCCGCGGCAGGTCTTCCATATTCGAGCCTCCGGAGGATTCTCCGGATTTCCGGCACTCATTCATCGCCGGTCGTCAAGCTCACCCGCCCTCATCCGCCGAATCACTTCGGCAATCATTCGCCGCCGCCCGAGACATACCGACCGAGCGACCTGTCGAAAAGGTCGCGGCTGTCCTGTTGATGACCTCGCTTCCTCCGCCCCCGTGCACGATGCCGGGAACGGCCCCAGAAGCCCCGCACGACAGGCCACAGGGTCGGGCTCGCAAGCGGCTGGATCACCAGCACACCCTTGGTTCGATGGTCGGGATCGACATGATTCCGGCCGGATCCTCCGGGGAGACCCTGGTGATCTCGAGAATCGGCACTCGGCCCCTCGGGCGAGAGAGCGATTCCCGGAGGGGGTGATCCCACCAGCCATGTCCTTCAGGCTCATCCGGGCCTTCCGTTCCGCCAGCCGTTGACGGCCGTCGGAACCTTGATCCTCCTCTCGTTGGGCGGATCGGGGGGAAGTCCCGCTTCCTCGTGTTCATTGCGGCGTTCGTCAGATCGCCGAATCCCCTTTTCAGGCTCCTCGCTTCTTGGAGACCCCACACATGCGAAAGCGCAACGGTTTCACCCTCGTCGAGCTGCTGGTGGTCATCGCGATCATCGCGCTGCTCATCGGACTTCTCCTTCCCGCACTCTCCCGTGCCCAGCAGGCCGCCCGGGTCGTGAAGGATTCGAACCAGCAGGCCCAGATCCACAAGGCCTGTCTCATCTGGTCGAACGACGACCCCAACGGCTACCTGCCCTCGCCCGGCCGGATCAACCGCTTCACCGATCCCCGCATCGGCCGTCAGCCCGGCTTCGGCCCCGAGAACTGGAAGAAGAACTCGACCGGTCACCTCTACTCCGGCATGATCGGACAGGGCTACTTCAACGACGACATCGTCGTGAGCCCGGTCGAGGCCAACCCCGTCGTGGCGAAGTACGGCGACAACGCCGCGGACGATCCGACCAGCTACGACTACACGGTCATCGACCCCGCGACCGACATCTACTGGATGGGCGACACGGCCGATCCGGTCACCGTCAGCAGCGGAACCAGCCCCCAGGGCGCCGCGAACCAGATCTTCCTCTCGAAGATCAACCGAGCGGCTCCGTACGGCCGGGCGCACTGCTCCTTCGCCCACCTCATGCTCTGCGGTGACCGCAAGACCAACACCTGGCGCAACAACCAGGACAGCTCGAAGCCCGTCTTCTCGACCCGTGGAACCAAGAACGGCGACACGTCGACCGACGAGTACCGGAAGAGCTGGACGCTCCTCTTCATGGGCCCCGACACCGAGTGGCAGGGCAACGTCGTCTTCAACGACAACCACGTCGAGTACAGCAAGAACTTCTTCCCGAGCAACGTCGCCTACGAATGTGGCGATCGCGAACTCGCGAAGGACAACATCTTCGACGACGAGTTCGAGGACTGCAACACCTGGGAAGCGGGCGACACCTGGCTCGCGATGAACGAGATCGTCATCGAAGGCGCTCCCGGCGAACCCAAGTGCACCGCGATCTACGACGCCAAGCGTCCGAACTGATCTGACCCATTCCGTACAAGACTCTTCCGAGCGGCACCGACCCCGCTCACTTCAGAACATTGGAGTTAACAATCATGCGAAAGCGAAACGGCTTCACGCTCATCGAGCTGCTCGTGGTGATGGCGATCATCGCACTCCTGCTCGGCCTCCTGCTGCCTGCACTCGCCAAGGCGCGTGCCGGAGCCCGCCAGGTCAAGGACGCGACCCAGCTCAACCAGACCCACAAGGGCTGGATGATCATGTCGACCGACTACAACGACATCTTCCCCACCCCCGGCCTGGTCAACCGCTGCGGCAACACGCCCGGCAAGGGCCCCGAGGACCAGAGCGTGAACAGTCACGCCAACCTCTACGCCGCGACCATCTCCGCGGAGTACGCCACTCCGCAGCTGCTGGTCAGCCCGAGCGAGGCGTCGGCGAACGTCGCCATCGCCTCGACCTACGATCTCGAGTCCTACAGCCCGCCCCTCGACAAGTTCTGGGACACCAACAACTTCTCGAGGTTCAAGGCCGACCTCAACCAGACCTGCAACACGAGCTACGGAACCTGCCTTCTCTTCGGTGATCGCAAGGCCCGCCAGTGGCGCAAGTCGCTCGATTCCAAGTTCGCGGTGCTCGGCAACCGCGGCGTCGAGGATTCGAGCTACGACGAGGACACCTACCTCGGATCCAAGACCCTGCAGATCCACGGCACCCGCAAGGAGTGGGTCGGAAACATCTGCTACAACGACAACCATGTCGAACTGACCCGCACCTTCGCGCCGACTACGCTTGCGCAGCTCGACGAGGGCGGGACCGTCGTGGAAGACACCCTCTTCGCCGAGGACATCGACCAGGACGGTGAAGGCTCCGACGTCTTCCTGTGCGTCACGGACACCGGTTCCGCGACCGGTGGCGACTGCCAGACCTTCGCATGGGAGGCCGCGGTCAGCTGGGACTGATCCGACCTCGAACCGGCCCCGGCCGGACATCGAAAACGAAGCCGCCCGTGGATCGCTCCACGGGCGGTTTCTTCATGCGCCACCGTCGCGAATCCCGCGTCCTATGATGACGGATGATGCAGCCGAATCGCCAACCCCATCACCGCGTCGTCGGCCGCGGCCGAGCATGGACCATCCTCGCGTCCGTCCTCCTGCTGGCGGGATTCGTCGCCGAGGCGGCGACGATCGGACCGCAGTCGGCCTCGATCACCCCCGTCGCGATCCCCGCCGGACGGAAGGCCGAGTCCGTGGCGGTGCTCCCGATCCACGGGCCGATCGACGGCGTGACCACCCGTTCCCTGGAGCGACGGCTGGCGGAGGCGAAGGCCGACGGCTGCGACGCCGTGGTCCTCGAACTGGACACGCCGGGCGGTGACCTCCTGGCGACCTACGACATCCTCGAGCTCGTACGGAACCAGGCGCCGGCGAACACCGTCGCCTGGATCCGGCCCAAGGCGTTCAGCGCCGGCACGATCATCGCCCTCTCCACCCGCGAGATCATCACCACGCCCTCCGGCGTCTTCGGCGACGCGGCGCCGATCCAGGGCCTGCCCGTGGTCGGGCTGCGGCAGCTTCCGGCGGCCGAACGGGCCAAGATCGAGGCACCACTCCTCTCCGAAGTCGTCTACGACGCCCGACGCCAGGGATGGGACGAGAAGCTGGTCCAGTCCTTCGTCGCGGTCGACGTGGAACTCTGGCTGATTCGAAACCGGCGGACCGGCGAACGACTGTTCGTCGACGCCCCGGAATACGAGCGGATCTTCGGAGAGGCACCGACCTCGACCGGACTCGCCCGCCTGCCCGCAGTGCCGTCCCGGGATCCGTTGACCGGCCTCCTCGACACCGCGGATCCCGACGAGCCGGTCCCCACCGCGGACGAGCGGGACGCGACGATCGAATTCATGCAGGACCTTCCCTCGCGCCGTCCGACGCTGGGCCCCGAGGACGCCGGGGACTGGGTGTCGCTGGGGCAGGTGGTCACCCGCGACGAACTGCTCGTACTTCGCGCCGACGAGGCGGCCGCGTACGGATTCACCAGCGCGGAGGTCGCCGACGATCGTGAACTGCTGGCGTTCTTCGGCGCGAGTTCCTCGACCCGATACGAAACCACCTGGTCGGAGGGGCTGGTGCGGTTCCTGACCCTCTGGCCGGTTCGTGCCGTGCTCATCGCCGTGATGCTGGTCGGCTTCTTCATCGAGACCGCCGCGCCCGGTTACGGCGCCTTCGGTCTCGTGTCGATCGTCTCGCTCGGCCTGCTGCTCGGGGCCCCCCTGCTGGCGGGCATGTCGGAGTGGTGGACCGTCGCCGCGGTCCTGCTGGGGTTGATGCTCGCCGCCTTCGAGCTGTTCCTCCTCCCCGGTTTCGGCGTCGCCGGGGTCGCGGGGGGAATCTGCATCTTCGTCGGCCTGGTGGGCACCTTCGTGGGCGGCCGGCCGTTCGACGACGGCGTGCGGGACGGCCTGGTGCACGGCCTGCTCGCGACGACGATCGGTTTCATCGGTGGCGGCGTCGGGATCTGGCTGCTGCTCCGGAACATCCCCCGACTGTCCTTCTCGAGCCGGATCGTCCTCAGTGACGCGGTCGGCGTGGGCCTCGACGACTCCACCGGCCGCCCGGTGCCGGCCCCGGCCCCCGCGATCGGTACCATCGTGCCGGAAGGGACCGAAGGCGTCGTCGTCGCTCCCCTGCGGACCTCCGGACGGGTCCGTTTCGGTGATCGGCTGATCGACGCCCAGAGCGTCGGGGCCTACATCGATCGAGGCACGCGGGTTCGCGTCGTCTCCACGGACGAATTCGGCGTGAAGGTGGAGCGCATCGAACCATGAACGAGACCCTCGCGATCCTCGCCCAGACCACGACCGATCTCCCGCCCGACAGTTCCTGGCTGGTCATCGGCTTCGGCCTCGGCGTCCTGGCCCTCGCGATCTTCGCGATCGAGATCTTCATCCCGACCGCGGGAATGCTCGGC
>NYWD01000042.1 GCA_002684855.1 Planctomycetaceae bacterium
CGCGGATCGGCGATCGACTCGAACGTCTCCTGACGCGCCATCCCGACGAAGCCCGTCCCCGCCGCCGCGAGGCTCCCGACCTCCGGACCGAGGCAGAGGGCGACGACCCCCGCGCGAACGAGGGCGTGGATCGTTCGGGCGGCGGGTCGAAGCGCAGTCGCGACCGGAATCCTCTTCTTCGCGGGTTTCAGACGATCGGCTCCAGCGTGTGGGCCGGTTCCTCGATCCCGACCGCTTCGGCGTGGATGGCGACGAAGTCGTCCACCAGGTCCTCGCCCATGTAGAACCGGAGGAGTCGCGGGTTCATCCGGAAGAGGTCGACGAGCACCAGGCCGTCGACGACGTTGCTGAAGTCGGCATCGACGTTGAACCCGAGGAAGACCGCATTGAGCTTCAGGTACTGACGGACCAGCACTGGAACCGACCGTTCGCCCCGTTCGATCTCCTTCACCAGCTCGTCGATGTCATCCAGCTTCCGGACCGAGCGGAGGGACGAGGGATCCCAGTCCCTCGGTGGCTGGAGATTGACCGGGTTCCGCGGCCGGACCAGGCCCTCCAGTCGCGAGATCCGCTTCGTGGCCTTGAGGAAGGAGAGCAGGAGCCGGGTCGAGGTCGCGTGGTATTCCGCACTGATCGAGACCGGACCGAAGAGTCGCCGGTACTTCGGAAATCGACCGGAGTACCGGGCGATCCCCTTCCAGAGGAGCATCAACGGTTCGACGCGACGCTGGTGGTCGGGGTGGACGAAGGAACGCCCCATCTCGAGCGAGGGCCCGAGTTCGCGAATCAGGGACTCGTCGTAGTCGAAGAGCGTCCGCGTGTAGAGGCCGTCGATGCCGCGTCGATCGATGATCTCGTCGGTCCGGCCGAGTCGGTACGAACCGATCACCGAGGAGGACCGCTCGTCCCAGAGGACCAGGTGCAGGTAGTCGGGGTCGTATTCGTCGAGATCGACCGCCCGCCCGGTTCCCTCGCCGACCGCTCGGAAGCTGAGTTCACGAAGACGACCGATCTCCTGCAGGACGCTCGGAATCTGGTCCGCTTCGGCGTAGACCACGCGATGATCGCCTCGCTTGACGAGGACCTGCTCCGGCGGCAGCGAGAGGATCTCGGAGGCGAGCCGGTCGGGATCGTGGGTCGGCGAGGTGGCCACCGGCTCCATGCGGACCGGCTCCGGCTTCCGCGAGCGCAGGGGGATCGAACGGACGATCGAATGAAGCCGACGGCTCTCGTCCGACGACTCCCGCTCCAGTCGCGATCGCAGGACGAAGGTCCGAAGCCGGAGGAACTCGATGAGATCGCCCGGGTCCGCGAATCGATCGAGTTCATCGACCCGCAAGGGCGTTCCGATCGCGACCCGGGTGCGTCGACCGCGAATGCGAAGCAGTTCCCGTCCGAGCAGCACCGATCGAAGATGGGGATGGACGAGCCCCGCGATCTGGAAGAGGATCGAATTGCGACCCTCGAAGAAGACGGGCACGACGGTCGCGCCGGTCGACTTGATCAGCCTCGCGATGATGGGGTTCCACGGCGGATCCGTGACCGCCAGTCGATTCCACGTGGAGTGGGCCACCTCACCGGCCGGAAACACGGCGAGGCTGCCGCCTTCCGAAATCCAGGCCTTCGCACGTCGGAGGGAGCCGGCGTTCCGCCGGGCGGCGTCGCGACCTCCGAAGGGGTCGACCGGAAAGATCCGCGGACCGATGACCGGCACCTCCGCGAGAATCGAATTGGCGATGAAGCGCACGTCGGGACGGACCTTGGCGACCAGATCGTCGAGGATCATCGCGTCCAGACCGCCGAAGGCGTGATTCGCGACGACGACCAGCGGGCCGGTCTTCGGAATCCTCGCCAGTTCCTCGTCGCCGGTCAGGTAACCCGCGTTGAAGCCGCGAAGGAACCGCTCGCCCGGCGGGAGCGACTCATCCGTCGCCAGCACCTCGTCGCGATAGATCTCGTTCAACTTACGCAGACCCAGCCCCAGGTCGATCGCGGGACGCAGGGCCTCGAAGAGCAGTCGCTGCCACCGGTTCCGACCGGGGTTCGGAAGCGTGACGGGCTTGTAGGACGACTTGGATGCCACGCATGGTCTCCCAGAAGGCCCGCGGACCGACGCCGTCACGATGACCACGAGGCCGGTCCACCGACGCCCACATTGTGACGTGCGACGCGGACCGATGCACCGGATCGATCTCGGATTCGGCCCGGCTTTCTTGAAGATCGACCGCGGTCAGGGAGCGTGGGAGGCCGGTGAATCGAGGCGTCGTCGACGAATCTCCTCCGCGAGCGGCATCAGGGCCTCGAGCCTTCGAACGCGGGTCTCGCTGTTCGGATGGGTCGAGAGGAACTCGAGCGGTTCGCCGCCGCGTTCAGCCATGCGTTGCCAGAGCGACACCGCCTCCCGAGGGTCGTATCCGGCGTCGGCGGCGAGGAAGAGCCCGAGTTCATCGGCCTCGGATTCCTGCGCCCGGCTGAACGCGGGTTCTCCGAGGAGGCCGTAGGCCGTCGCCGCCCCGGAGACCAGTTCCCGGTCCCCGGGATCGCTCGCGAGCGCCGCCCCGATCGCGACGAGCCCCGCGAGCCGCTGGCGGGTCATGTTCTCGCCACCGTGCCGGGCGATCGCGTGGGCCGCTTCGTGACCGAGCACCGCGGCGAGGCCGTCGTCGTTCCGGGTGTACGGGAGGATCCCGGTGTAGACCGCCATCTTTCCACCGGGAAGCGCCCACGCGTTGGCCACCTCGTCGTCCTCGATCAACACCACCTCCCAGTCGAACCGCCCGGCGACCTCGGGATGCAGGCGTCGGGCGGCCGCCGCGATCCGATTCGCGACCCGTCGGACCCGTTCGAAATCGAGTCCCGACCGGACGAGGTCCGCGCTGCGCAGGATCTCCTCGAAGGCCGCATCGCCGAGGTGGATCTCGTCGTCGAGTTCGTAGGCGTTCAACTGCCGACGGTCGGTACCCGAGACCTGGCGGCAACCGACCGGGAGGATCGTCACGGCGGCGATCAGGGCGACCAGCCATGGACTGCGCATCGTCATCGCGAATGACTCCCCACGCCGACCCCTGCCCGGGGCGGCGAGCACGCCCGCATCCGTCCCGAACCGACCACGAGGCCTTCGGGACCGGGATCGGGCCCCGGGTCGAAGGAAACAGGCCCTCCCTTTCGGGAGGGCCTGCGGAGTGACCCCAAGGGGATTCGAACCCCTGTTCCCAGGATGAAAACCTGGTGTCCTGGACCTGACTAGACGATGGGGCCAGCCAAGAAGCCGCCCAAGGGCGACGCGAGGCATGGTAGCGAGCAATTCGCCGACGGCAACCCGGCCGGGTCGGGGCCCTGCGGCCGGATAACTTCGCCCACTTCGCCTCGCTCCGAGGGCCGGCGGTCGATCTGCGGTCGCATCCGGCGATCGACTGAATCGGGACCGTGGCCCGGTCGAGGACACCGGCATGTCGAATTTCTTCAACCGTCTGCGCAACAGTCCCCACTTCTTCGGAACGTCGGCCCTCGCCGCCGCGGTCCTGACGAGCATGATCGTCGCATGGGGCGTGCAACCCGACTCCACGACCGCGGATGACTTCGCGAACCACATGGGTCCCCCCGATCTCGGAACGCTCGTCGGACAGCAGCTGTCCATGCGGGTGATTCCCGGCCCGGGCGGTCCGGGCTACGAGATCCTCGACGCCGAAGGCGTCCCCGTCGGCCGGTTCCAGAACCAGTTCGAGATGATCGCGGCCTTCGACGTCCCGAGGCCGTCGAGCCAGCTCGCCGAGGTCGCCACGTACGACCCTTACGACTGATTTCAGACGAATCATCCTCGGGGCGGTTAGCCTTTGAGGCATGAGGACGCCAGACGGACGGGCCGCCGGAACCACGTTCCTGACCCCGCTCGCGTTCGAGCGGAAGGTCCTGGTGTCGGCCGGTGTCTCCGCCCAGCAAATCCAGGTCTGCGGTCCGGGACGTGAGGGCGTTCGCCGCTGGGTCGACCAGCACGGCGAACCCGGCGGTCCGGTGATGCTCGTCGGCCTCGCCGGAGCGCTCGATCCCGATCTTCGATCCGGTGATCTGGTCGTGGTCGACGAAGTCGTCGACGCCCATGGTCGAGTCATGGAACCGCCGATCGGCCGGCGGATCGATCTTCCCAACGCGATCCGCGGCCGGGTGACCACCACGGGCAGGGTCGTCGCGAGCGCCGAGGCCAAGCATGCACTCGGCCGCACCACGGGGGCCGTCATCGTGGACCTCGAATCCCTTCACTTCGCGGAGCTGGCGAGGGAGCGAGGTTGGGATTGGGGGATCGTCCGGGTCGTCGGGGATCCCGCCGACCAGGCGGTGCCCGCGGCCCTCGATCGATTCGTCGACCACCTGGGCCGACTCCGCCTCGGCGTCATCTCAGGCGAGCTCTTTCGACGTCCGGCCCTCTTCGGCATCCTCCGGCGGCTCGTCCGCCAGGCTCGAACGGCCTTGATGGAACTCGGTGCCGCGATCCGGGATCTGNCCGTCCCGGCANCNCCCCCCACCGAGATCGACCAGGGCCCGGAACGCATCGGCCGACGTCCCGGCCCACGATCGNTCCTGATCTTCGGCGGGTCCTTCGANCCCCCNCACCGCGGACATCTGACGCTGCCCTTCGAAGCCGCGGCGAGACTCGGATGCGACGAGGTCGTCTTCATTCCCGCCCGCGTCAACCCGCTGAAGGTCGAGACGCCTCCCGCCAGTCCCGAAGCACGAGTCCGGATGCTCGAAGCGGCACTCGCGTGCCGCACACCAGTCCCCGGACATCCTCCGATCGAGGCTCGGGTCGATCGCCGGGAGATCGATCGGGATGGACCGAGCTTCACGTTCGACACCTTGGAATCGATCCACCGGGAACTCGTCGCGGAGGCGGAGCGGAATGGACTCGAGGTGCGGATGCGGCCGAGGCTCCGACTCCTGATCGGCAGCGACCAGGCGCTCGATTTCGACCGCTGGCGGGACTGGCGGAAGATCATCGCCCTCGCTCCGCCGGTCGTCATGCCGCGACCGCCGGAGACCCGCACTTCGCTGGCAGCCAAGTACCGGGACCACTTCGATCCGGCCCTCGCGGGACGCTGGGCGACCTGGACCCTCGACCTCGCGGCCGAAGGGGTGAGTTCCTCGGAGATCCGGGCCCGCCGGACGCGGGGCGAGGACGTTTCCAGCCTGCTTCCGGAGGGCGTCCTCGAGATCATCGAGCGATTCGGGCTCTACGACGGATCATCCTGATTCCTGGCGATCGCCGCCGGTCGTCGTAACATGTGGCGGTGACCGATCTTCAGACCCCATCCTCCGTCGCCTTCGTGAGTCTTGGCTGCCCCAAGAACCTCGTCGACAGCGAACGCATGCTGGGCTCCCTGCGTGAGGCCGGCGTGGAGGTGGTGCCGAGCGATTCGCCGGCCGACGCGATCGTGGTCAACACCTGTGGGTTCCTCGAGGCGAGCCGGGAGGAGTCGCTCTCGGTGCTGCGAGAAGCCATCGAACGAAAGGAACGGGGGGAGATCGGCCGCGTCGTCGTGGCGGGATGCCTCGTCCAGCGACATCGGGCCAAGCTTCTCGAATGGGCCCCGGGGATCGACTCCATGATCGGCGTGTTCGATCGAGACCGGATCGTCGACGCCGTCTCGACGACGGCACCGGATCGCGATTCACTCGATGAGGACCGCCCCCGTTACTGGATCGCCGGCAATGCGCTCCAGGCGGCCTCCGACCGTGGCCGGAACGTGGTCGGGATGACGGTGGCGGGCAACGACGGGAAGGGCATCGGATACTTCGAGGACGACGCGGATCGATTCCGGCTGACTCCCCGACACTGGGCCTACCTCCGGATGAGCGAGGGCTGCAACCAGCGGTGCGCCTTCTGCACGATTCCCTCGATCCGCGGGAAGATGCGGTCGAAGCCGCTGGACGTCCTGATCGATGAAGCGGCCCGCCTGCTCGACGACGGGTGCGTCGAACTCAACCTCATCGGGCAGGACACCACCAGCTGGGGTCGGGACATCGGCGACGATCGTGGGTTGGCCGGGCTCCTGAGGGCGATCAACGACCTCTGCGAATCCCGGGGCGACGCGGGTCGCGCCCGGCTGATGTACGCGTACCCCACCAGTTTCACGGACGGGATGATCGATGCGATCCGGGATCTCCCGAGAATCGTGAAGTACATCGACATGCCCCTCCAGCATGCGAGCGACGCGATGCTCACCGCCATGCGTCGGAACGTGACCGCGGCCCAGCAACGGGACCTGGCCCTGAAACTTCGAGAACGCATCCCGGGCATGGCGATCCGGACCACCTTCATCACCGGGTTCCCCGGGGAGACCGAGGCGGACCACGAGCAGTTGCTCGAGTTCATCGACGAGATCGGATTCGACGCGATGGGCGTGTTTCGATACTCCGCGGAGAAGGGGACCGTGGCGGGAAGGATGGAGCAGGATCCCGAGCGAGCGGTGCCCGAAGCGATCAAGCGGCGTCGCGAATCGGAATTGATGCTGCGTCAGCAGGAGATCGCGTTCGAGAACGCCGCCTATCTCGCCGACCAGCGCGTCCAGATGGACGTCCTGATCGACGGCGAGGCGGGCGCGACGGCCGAGGTCGCCCTTCCCGAGGACGATCCTGCGGTCCGTACCGGGACGTCCGTCCACCTCTCGGTCGGTCGGTGCTACTTCCAGGCCCCGCAGGTGGATGCCCAGACCTGCGTGGCGAGCGTCGGCCGACTCAGTCCCGGCGAACTGGTTCGATGCACCATCGTCGGCAGCGATGGCTACGACCTCGTGGCCCGCCCAGCGGACGAGCTCGTCCGGCGGACGTCACTGCCCGTCATTGGCGGCTGAGGGTCCCAGAACCGCTCGTTCCTTTTTTCACAATTTCGGGCGAGGACCGTTCGATCGAGCCGAAGCCGCTGTTATCGTTCATCTTCTATCGATCACTGGGGTGATGTTCCGGCCTCGGGTCACGAGTGGTCTCGTGACGACAATCGAAGATCAGCCAGCCTCCTGAACCGGGAATCCCACGCCGTAAGCGTGACGAAGTCCCGCACGAGGCCTCATTCGTCACCGAGCGAGTCTCCCTGCCCCGACGTGGTCGCCTCGACCCCGCCGAGGGACATTTCCCCCGAACGGTACATGCGCGGAGAGTTTCGAAGTGAACGCCCAGATCCCCGAAGTCAATCTCAAGTTCAAGGTGTCCCCCATCTTCGCGATCCTCGCGATGGGTGCGTTGTGGCCCTTCGGTCTCGCCTACGGCGTGGTCGGAACGATCTTCGGGACCGGCCTGCTCGGGCTCTGCGCCGCACTGGGTCTCCCCAAGGCGACGGATCTCATGTTCGGCCTGATCCTCGCGCTCATGGTGTTCGCAGGCCAGTTCCTCGGCAGCGTCTTCCTCGGCATCGAGCTCGGCGGCAGCCAGGTTCCCATGGTCTTCACCACGGCGGTGCTCTGGTTCGCCCAGCTGGCGGCCTTCGGCCTCGACCTGCACTTCTTCGCCGAGAGCCACGTCACCGAGGTCGAGAAGACCACCGGCAAACCTCGTGGGCGCCGGTCCGCGTTCTCCGCCGAAGTCGGCCGATCGGCCGCCTGACCGAGCGACCCGATCATCGCTCCACCGCGTCGTCCCGCCTGATTCTTCCGGCGGAGGTCGCCCTTTTGGGCTCGTGAGAGCCGAATCAGGGAAATTATCGTCCGGAAATCGATTGTTGAGTGTACGGTCGGTCCCGGATCCCCGAGCTCCGGCGTCCTCGTCGTGCTCGCTCCGGTCGGTGTCGACCGGCTTGGGGGTCCGACAATCGGCTCGAGGCCGGAAAGGTCGGTGGCATGCGTCGCATCCTCGACCCCGAAATCGCCGTGTGGCCCATCAGCGACGAGGACCGTCGTCGCATCAGGGATCGCCGCATCTCGATGTTCGGCCGCACCGACTGGTCGGGCTATCCCCGAGGTTTTCCCGCCTTCGGACGGACCGGCTTCCTGATCTTCGTCACGATCGGACTTCCGATCGCCTGCGTCCTCGCGATCGTCGGCCTCCTGCTCGCCGGCAGCCCCAATGCGGCATTCGCGTTCGGCGCGACCTTCGTCGCGGAAGGGATGATCCTGGCGGTGATCTTCCGGGGACGTCGTCGCAGCGTGCTCCGCGCCGCGGCTGCGGAACTCGGGCATCCGGTCTGTCTCACCTGCGGCTTCTACAATCTCGGACATGAACGCGGCGAACCATGTTGCGAATGCGGGTCGGTGATGCCCGAACTTCCGGATGAGTTCTTCCCACCCGCGGAGGAGGCCGAGATCGTCCAGGAGATGAAGGCTCAACGTCGCCGAAGTCCCGCCCTGCGGTTCGGAAACCGCTGAATCACCATTTCGAATCGGATTCGACCGAACCACGTCGTGCGTGGAGTCGTCGGATCCAGCGGCCGATGAACCTCCCGACATGGTCACCGGCGATCCACGCGAGCTCGAACGTCGGTTCGCCCCCTCCCCCTTTCGGAACGATCCCGTGCGAATCCCCGCCATCCTGATCCTCGTCGCCGCCTCCACCGTCGCCGTCGGGGCGTTGCCCGACGACGCACCACGAAAGGCACCGGCGCCTCGCATCGTGAAGACGCTTGCGATGGACCCAGAATCCCCCCGCGAGATCGTCGGCTGGTGGTCGGACGGCCGCAGCCTGATCGAAGTCGCCCGCGATGGTCGGTATCGCCGCTGGAACCACCTCGATCGGTTCGATCGGCCCAGCGATCTGGGACGCTGGCATCGCGAGAACCATGCCGTGTTCTGGCTCAACTCCTACCTGCTGCCCGCTCCACCCCCGCGACGGGCCGCCCTCTGGCTGCGGGACGAGGTGCTGTTGGCGGATGTCGCCGGTCTGAAGAAGCCTTTCTCACACTCGGCGACCCCTCCCCGGGTCCCGGCCGACGATCTCATCGGGCGATGGAGCGGCCCCGGCGGTGAGTTGCGGATCGATCCGGATCTCACCTACACCTGGATCCGGGGCGGCACCCCCGACGCCCCGGTCGTCATCACCCGTCAGCGAGGTCGCTGGCGACTCCTTCCCGATGGACGACTGCTCATCGAACCCTTCGCCGTCAATCAGCGACCGATGATCCGCGTGGCGATCCTCGACGGCACGAACCGCATCGTCGAACTCGCCAGCGATGCCGGTGCCCTGCGACTCCAGTCCCCCCCACCGAGGTCGACCGCGAATCCCGGCGAGGCGGTCCACGAACCCGGTGAGGATTCCGGCGCGCGTCGCCCGGGAACCTCCTGAACCGATCCGGCACCGCTCCATGCCCGAACTCCCCGAAGTCGAACGAGGCCGTCTCGTCGCCGAAGCCGTCGCCGCCGGACAGGTCGCGAATCGCGTCCGCTGTGCGAACGATCGGATCGTGTTCTGCGACCAGACCCCCGCCACGGTGAGCCGCCGGCTCCGAGGCCGACGGGTGCTGGCGGCGCGGCGTCACGGGAAGCAGCTCTGGCTGGAATTCGAGGACGCCCCCTCCCTGCTCCTCCACTTCGGCATGACGGGTGCGCTGCAGGGATACGACGACGAGGCGGACCGTCCCCGGTTCTGGAAGATCGAGATCGAGTTCGAGAACGGGGCGCGGCTGGCGATGCCGGATCCCCGACGGTTCGGTCGAATCCGGCTCCGCGACGATCCTCGCAACGAACCTCCGGTGTCGAAGCTCGGATTCGATCCGCTCCTGGAGATGCCCGGTCCCGCCACCTTCCGAAGGCTGGTCGGCCGACGGTCCGTGACCGCCAAGGGACTCCTGCTCGACCAGTCGTTCGCCGCGGGCGTCGGAAACTGGATCGCGGACGAAGTCCTGTACCAGGCGGGCATCGCCCCGGATCGGCGCGTCGACCGGCTCGACGACGCGGAGCTGGAGCGGATCCGTCGAAGGCTCGGCAGCATCATCCGCAAGGCGGTTGCGGTGAACTCGGTGTCCAGCCGCTTTCCGAAGAGCTGGCTCTTCCACCATCGCTGGGGACGCCCCGAGGATGCGCGGACGGCGCGGGACGAGCCGATCGAGATCACGACGGTGGCCGGACGGACCACCGCCTGGGTACCTTTGGTCCAGCGATGAAATCCCTCTGGCCCGTGTTCCACGATCCCTCGTACAAGCCTTCCTCCGTGGAACGGCTGTCGCTCCACTGGCAGGCCAACCTCCGGATGCTCCGCCGTCCCCGCGACATCGTGCTGTTCACCCTGATCTCCTTCGTGCCGCTGCTGCTGCTCGTCGGCTTCCAGACCCTCTTTCCGAACCTCTACTCGGTCTCCATCTCGCAGGCCAACCCGACGCGGGACGTGGCGCCCCTGCTGCTCGCCGCCCTCGTGACCATGCTGGCCTTCCTGGTCCTCCAGCACTTCGCCTTCCTGCTGGCCATCAACCTGACCTACCTCCACCACGTTCGCTCGGTCCTCCTCGACCGTGGCGTCCCGCTGTGCGTGCGGTGCGCCCACCTCCTCCCCCCCCAGACTCCGGAGGCGGCATGTCCGGAATGCGGTGCGACCCCGCCGTCCGCTACGATGTCGGATTCGAACCGGAAGGCGTCGATCGACGACCCGACGGTCATGGACTCGGAGGATTCCCCGCGGTGAAGGTCCGCAACTTCTCGATCATCGCCCACATCGACCACGGCAAGAGCACGCTCGCCGATCGGCTGTTGCACGCGACCAAGGCGGTCGACCACCGGACCGGCAAGGACCAGATGCTCGACTCGATGGATCTCGAACGCGAGCGCGGGATCACCATCAAGAGCTCGGCGGTCACCGTCCAACACGTCTACCGCGGCGAGCCCTACCAGCTCAACTTCATCGACACCCCGGGGCACGTCGACTTCACCTACGAGGTGAGCCGGGCCCTGACCGCCTGCGAAGGGGCGGTGCTGGTGGTCGACTCGACCCAGGGGGTGCAGGCCCAGACCGTCGCGAACGCGTACCTCGCGGTGGAGAACGACCTCGAACTGATCCCGGTGGTCAACAAGATCGATCTGCCCGCCGCCGACCCCGACGGCGTCGCCATGGAGGTCGAGCAGGTCCTCGGCCTGCCCGCCGAGGACTCGATCTACGTCAGCGCGAAGAGCGGCAAGGGGATTCCGGAGCTGCTCGACGCCATCTGCGAGAAGCTCCCCGACCCGCCGCCCCCCACCACCGACCGGCTTCGAGCGCTGATCTTCGATTCCAACTACGACGACTACCGTGGCGTGGTGGTGTTCGTCCGCGTGTTCGACGGGTCGATCTCGGTCGGCGACAAGATCCGGATGATGGGGACGGGACGGACCTTCTCGGTGACCGAACTCGGTCGATACACCCCGTTCCCGGAGAAGCTGAAGAAGATCGACCAGGGCGAGGTGGGCTACATCGTCGCGTCGATCAAGTCGCTCGGCGACGTCCGGGTCGGCGACACCGTGACCCTCGAATACGAACCGGCCGGGACCGCGCTGCCGGGCTACGAGGAACCGAAGCAGATGGTGTTCTGCGACTTCTATCCGGCCTCCGGAAGCGAAGGCGGAAAGCGAAGCGATTTCGAGAGTCTGCGCGAGGCGGTCGAGAAGCTGCACATCAACGACGCCAGCTTCACGTTCGAGGTGCAGCACTCCGAGGCCCTCGGCTTCGGTTTCCGGTGCGGCTTCCTCGGCCTGCTCCACATGGACATCGTGCAGGAACGCCTCGAGCGGGAAGGCGGGGTGGACATCGTCCAGACCGCGCCCACCGTCTCCTATCTCGTCGACCTCAACGACGACAGCACGGTCGAGATCCACAATCCCGCGGACCTTCCGGACATGTCGAAGGTCGCGGCGATCCGGGAACCGATGGTGAAGATCGAGATCATCTGCCCGGAGGAGAACATCGGCGACCTGATGAAGCTCGCCGAGGGCCGACGCGGGATCTTCAAGGGCCAGCGTTTCATCAGCGACACCCGTCAGATCCTCGACTACGAACTTCCGCTGGCCGAGATCATCTACGACTTCTATGACAAGTTGAAGTCGATCACCCGCGGCTACGGAACGATGGACTACGAGATCACCGGTTACGTCGCGGAGAATCTCGCCAAGGTCGACATCCTCATCAACGGCGCTCCGGTCGAGGCCCTGAGCCTGATCTGCCACCGCTCCAGCGCCGAGACGCGGAGCCGAGCGATCCTCACCAAGCTCCGGAAGCAGATCGACCGGCATCAGTTCGAGATCCCGCTCCAGGCCGCGATCGGCGGAAAGATCATCGCCCGCGAGACGATCAAGGCACTGCGCAAGAACGTGACCGCCAAGTGCTACGGCGGCGACATCACGCGGAAGCGGAAGCTGCTCGAGAAGCAGAAGGAAGGCAAGAAGCGGATGAAGAACGTCGGAAGCGTGAACATCCCGCAGGAGGCCTTCATGGCCGTCCTGGAACAGGAAGAGTGATTCCCCAGGCCCGGAAAACCGTCCAGGAGCAAGCAAGCATGCATCGCATCGAGAGAATCGTCGTCCACGTCGTCCTGCTCGCCGTCGTGACCCTGCTGCTGGCGGACCTCGAGGGTCCGGGCCGGGCCGCGATCGGTGACGAGCCCCGACCCGCCGACCAGCTCGGACCCGCCGACGAGGTGCTCCTCCGCGGCGAGGACGGCGACCTGACGCTCTCGAACGCGAAGGGGCGGATCGCTTTCGGAACACGCCCCACCGAACGGGTCTGGTCGATCGGCGCCGTGAACGTCCCCCGGCTCCTGTCGAGCCTGATGGAAGCGGACCGATTCGGCGAGGCTCGCACCGAGCTCCAGGAGGAGGCGGGAGAGCAGAATGCCGCGTACGAGGCGAGATTCGAGGCGTTCCAGGAGGAGCACGCCGACGTGACCCCCGAAAGCCCCGAGTTCCCCCGCATCCAGGCGGAATTCCAGCAGATGATGAAGGAGTACCAGAACTGGCAGCAGGGCACGATGGCCATCCGGCAGAAGCTCGGCGCAGAACAGATCGAGGCGGCCTACCGCGAGCTGATCGAAGCGGTCGACATCGTCGCGGAACGCCGAGGCATCGACATCGTGACGCGATTCGTGCCGACCGGCGATCCCTTCCAGGCGGACACCATGGATCTCGCCGGCGAAGAGGTCCGGCGCAGAGGCTTCCTCCGTTATCCCGACCAGATCGACATCACCGAGGCGGTCGCGGAAGAACTCGGTCTCTGATCGGACCGACCTTCGTCAATCGTCGGAGGCGGGCCGGTCCCGGAACGGCTCCGGACGCCCGAGATGAAGCGCGAAACCCGCTTCCACCGCGGCGCTGACCGACGCGAGGTCCGGCGCCCCCCCCGGTGTCGCGGCCAGCTCGCGGGCGAGGCTGGTGACGGGACGTCCCACCAGGCCGCACGGCACGATCGTGTCGAAATGCCCGAGGTCCGGATCGACGTTGACCGCCAGCCCGTGCATCGTGATCCATCGCGACACCCGGACTCCGATCGCCGCGATCTTCCGGCCGCCTCGACCGTCCGGGTCCGCGGCGGTTCGACCGACCCAGACCCCGGTCGCGCCGGGATCCCTCGTCGCCGGACATCCGAGGGAACCCAGCGCGTCGATCACCACCTGCTCGAGCATCCGGATCCAGCCGTGGATCCGGATGCGAACGAGATTCAGGTCGACGATCGGGTAGGCGACCAGCTGGCCGGGTCCGTGGTAGGTGACGTCACCGCCCCGGTCGGTCGCCTCCACCTCGATGCCCCGCGCCGCGAGGGCGGCGTCGGTCGCGAGCAGGTTCCCGGCCGCACCGGGCCGACGGGAGACGGTCACCACCGGAGGATCGTGTTCGAGAAGCAGCAGGTAGCCCCGCGGGGTCGAGGAGCCCCTCGCCTCCAGGACTTCGGCGTGGAGTTCCCGCTGGATCCGGAGGGCGTCCCGGTAGCCGGTGGGACCCATCCGTCGGACCTCCAGCCATTCGGGTGGCGGGGCTTCGGGGAGGGGCTGCGGTGGGTGCAACGGGGTTGCCATCCGTGTACCGTATTCGCTTCTCGACGCCCGCAGGGGCGATTCCCGGAGCGTGCCAACCCGTCATGTCGTCGATCCACCCGACCGCCATCATCGATTCCCGAGTCGAACTCGCCGAAGACGTCGAGATCGGCCCGTACTGCGTGCTCGAGGGCGCGATCCGGATCGGCCGCGGGACCAGGCTCCGGGCGCACTGCTTCATGCAGGGACCGTTGGTGATCGGCGAGGAGAACGACATTTGGCCGTTCAGCTCCCTCGGCGTGGCGCCGCAGACCAGCCACTTCGATCCGGCCGTCGAAGGTCCCGGCACGATCATCGGCGACCGCAACGTCTTCCGCGAGCACGCCTCCGTCCATCGATCGATTCACGAGACCGATCCGACCCGGATCGGCGACGATAATCTGTTCATGGACGGTGCCCACGCCGGCCACGACTGCCAGTTGGCGAATCACATCGTGCTCGCCAAGGGCTCCATGCTCGGCGGGCACGCGATCATCGAGGATCGGGTGATCATCGGCGGCAACGCCGGCGTCCACCAGTTCGTCCGCGTCGGTCGGGGCGTCATGATCGGGGGCAACGCGGGATCCTCCCTCGACGTCCCGCCCTGGTTCATGGTGACGCTGCTCAACAACGCAAGCAGCATCAACCTGATCGGACTTCGTCGGAGCGGTGCCAGCGCGGAGGACATCGCCGTCGTCCGGATGGTGCACAAGCTCTTCTGCCGGAGCGGACTCAGCATCGCCGCGGCGACCGAGCGACTCCAGGAGGAGCCGAGGACGCCGATGGTCGAGGAGTACCTCTCCTTCCTCGAGCGGTCGACCCGCTCGATCTGCACGATGCGGGGACGGAAGACCGAGTTCAAGACCGACGCAGCGCAGCCCACGGACGCGTCGTGACCGGCGAGTCCCGCGCCGGGGCCGTGACCGACGCCCGGCTTCGAGTCATGGCCAGCGGTTCGGGCGGCAATCTCTCAATCCTGACGCTTGAAGCCCGCGATCTGCCGCCCCGGCACGTCTGCATCGATCTCGGAATCGGGCCGAGGACCCTCGCTCGCCGGCTCGCCGAGCACGCGCCCGAAATCCGCCTGGAGGACGTCGCGGCGGTCCTGGTGACCCATCCGGACGGCGATCACCTCCGTTCGACCTGGCGCCGCACCCTCGAATCGAACGGCTGGCCCGTCTTCGCCGCACCCAGTCACCACGCGTCGCTGGCCACCATGGCCGCGCCGCCGAGACTGCTGCGTCCGCTCGCCGACGGCGGTCGCGAGGTTCAGATCCTGCCGGATGCGGTCGGCGCGAGCATCGTCCTCGCCCCGCACGACGACCACGGCTCCACCGTGATCCGACTCCGCGTGAGCACGACGCGCGGGGATCTCCACCTCGGATGGGTGACCGACGTCGGTCGGCCCACCGAGGCGATGCGCTCGTTGCTCTCGGGCTGCGAGATCCTCTGCGTGGAGTCCAACTACGACGCCGCGATGCAGGCCGCCTCCCCGAGACCCGCGTTCCTCAAGGCGCGAATCACCGGGGGCCACGGGCATCTCTCCAACACGCAGGCGCTCGACCTGGTCAGGTCCGTCGCGACGGGGCCCAATCCGAACCGGCTCGTGCTTCTTCACCTCTCCCGGGAATGCAACGACACGGATCTCGTCCGTCGGCTCTGGGCGTCGGAGGAGTCACCGGGATCGGATCGCACCCACGTCGCCGAACAGGAGCGACCCATCGGCCCCTTCGATCTCCTCGATCGATCGCGACGCGCGGCGGTCGAGCCGGGCGGACGATCAGTCGCCGGCGTCGGGTGACGCCCCCGGCTCGTATCGGATCGGATAGTCGGCTTCGACCCCCTCGAAGGCGAGTCGGTTGGCCTCGAGCCATCGTGCCCGCGTCACGGTGAATCGTCCGATCGCGACGCCGTCGACGGCGATGGGGACGAGGATGGGCAGTCCCACCGGAAGATCGGCGAGCGGCGCCACCAGGTCGCCGATCGCGCGTCCGGACTCGTCGAGCCGGCGATAGACCTGCACCGCCGGCCCGGGCTCCACGTCGAAGGCCTCGCCGACCAGTTCTCGCGGCGGCTCCCGCTCCGTCCACCAGGCGACGGGTTCCCCGGGGAGCAGGATCGTCCCCGGCTGCGCACAGGCCAGCGTTCCGGCACGTCCGGCGAGTTCGAGGTCGATCTCCGGCACCTCGAAGCGGCCCGGTCCACGCCAGCGGATCCACCGGAGTCCGGCGTAGACCGCACGCTCGAGAGCGCTGGAGGCGTCCGAGGCGATGTCCAGGAGCGCCTCGGGCATGGGCACGCCGGACCAGAGCTCGTCGAGGCGGCTCGAAGCCTCCTCGACCCCGATGGACGCCCGGTCGCGAGCGAGCCCTCGATCCGGCACGTCGATTCGATCGAGCTCCGCCAGCGCGAAGGTGATCGACTGCAGGCGGATCACTTCCGGAATCGACGCTCGCCAGGCCTCGGCGTCCTGATCGGTCGAAGCCCGCAAGCCCTCGCCGGCCTTGACGAGGTCGGTCCAATGGCCGAGCAACGTGGTCCACGTCACGAGTCCGGTCGGGAGCTTCGAGTCTGGTTTCGGCGCTTGATCCACAAAGGCAGCATAGATCGACGCCCGGACCGGGGGGCGCGCGATTCCCGGCGCAGTCCGGCCGTGGAGGCGTTACCTTGCCACCCCCATGAGCGACCGGATCTCCCACGAATGCGGCCTCGCGGTCGTCCGGCTCCTGAAGCCGCTGGACTGGTACCGGGAGCAGCACGGAGATTCGCTCTGGGGACTCCGCAGGCTCTTCCTGTTGATGGAGAAACAGCACAATCGAGGACAGGACGGTGCG
The DNA here is from genome assembly GCA_002684855.1 of Planctomycetaceae bacterium. GTDB lineage: Bacteria > Planctomycetota > Phycisphaerae > Phycisphaerales > SM1A02 > UBA12014. The sequence continues at coordinate 16,777 of NYWD01000042.1, forward strand.
GGGATCGGCGCGGTCCGCTTCGACATGCCCCCCGGCGAGCAGTACCTCACCCGGCTTCGCAGCGCGAAGCGGAACCCCATCGAACGACTCTTCGACACGGTCATGAGGCCGCTTCGAAACCTGTCGATGGAGCGGACGGATGCGCTTTCCGGCCTCGAACTGAAGCGGCGGATGCCGCATCTCGGGGAGCTGATGCTCGGGCATCTCCGCTACGGGACCCACGGCGGCCGCACCATCACGGCGTGCCACCCGTATCTCCGGAAAAACATCGTCGCCAGCCGGAACCTCGCGGTGGCGGGGAATTTCAACCTCACCAATTCGCGGATCCTCTTCGAGGAACTGATGGAATACGGCCTCGACCCCGTCGGCGACTCCGACACCCAGGTCGTGCTCGAGAAGATCGGCTACTACCTCGACCGCGAGCACGACCACCTCGCCGCCACCACCGGCCCGGGCTCGTTCCGGGCGCTCGAGGGCCGGGAACTGGCCGCGGCGGTGTCGNNCGANCTNGANCTGGTCCGNGTNCTCCGGAACGCNGCNGATCGNTTCGACGGCGGNTACGTNTTCGCNTCNANCNTCGGNAACGGCGANCTCNTGGTCTGCCGGGANCCCGCGGGGATCNGNCCNGCCTTCNTCTACCGGGACGACNCNGTGGTCTCNGTCGCGAGCGAGCGGGCNGCGCTNGTNACCGCNTTCAACGTGGANCCNGACGCGATCGAGGAGCTNCCNCCNGCCCACGCNCTGGAGGTGAANCGNANCGGNNCGATCCGGATCGANCCGTTCATCGANCCGCTTCCGGTNCGNAAGTGCACCTTCGANCGGATCTACTTCAGCCGAGGCAANGACCGCGACATCTANCGCGAGCGNAANCGNCTCGGCGCNAANCTCGCNGAGCGGGTNCTCGANGCCATCGACTGGAACATCGACGACACGGTGTTCGGCTTCATTCCCAACACGGCCGAGACCGCCTTCGCGGGTCTGCGCGAGGAGATCAACGCCGTGCTGCGTCGTCGGAACGGCGAGGAACTCTGGAACCGGATCGAAGCCGGCACGGTGACCCGGGAAGACGTCGACCGGCTCATCCGCACCCGGGCCCGGGTCGAGAAGGTGGCTCACAAGGACCAGCGACTGCGGACCTTCATCACCCACGATTCGGCTCGACGGGACCTGGTGTCGCACGTCTANGACGTGACCCGCGGCACCATCACCGAGGGTGACACGCTGGTGGTGGTCGATGACTCGATCGTCCGCGGCACCACGCTCCGCGAGTCNATCATCACGATGCTCTCCCGTCTTTCGCCACGCCGGATCGTGGTGGTCTCCAGCGCGCCCCCGATCATGTACCCGGACTGCTACGGAATCGACATGAGTCAGCTGGGCCGGTTCATCGCCTTCGAGGCCGCGGTGTCGTTGCTTCGCGATGCGGGCGAGGCGGAACTGCTCGACGAGGTCGAGGTGAAATGCCTGGAACAGGCCGATCTTCCTCCCGAGCGGATGAAGAACCACGTGGCCGCCATCTACGACCGGTTCCCGCTGGAGACGCTTTCAGCCCGCGTGGCCGATCTCATCCGAAGCGACCGGCTCGAATGGTCGGGCGAGATCGAAATGGTGTACCAGGACCTCGCCGGGCTCCAGGCGGCGATGCCGGAACACACCGGTGACTGGTACTTCACCGGCGACTATCCGACGCCGGGGGGATTTCGGGTGCTCAACACCGCCTACCTCAACTGGCGGAAGAACGACGAACGACGGGCCTATTGAATCGAGGATCACGCGGCGGCCGGGATCCCGGACCCCGCCNGCGCGTGCCTCACCGTTTCGAACGGCGAGTNGGCCACCCCGGGCGATGCCGGACCGAGGAGTTCCTGCTTTTGTGCTTGATTCCTCGCCCCGGAATCGCCATCCTCGATCTCGGAGATTGAGATCGTGAAAGGCCCCGCAGGAGGAGTGGGGCCTTTCGCTTGTTTTGAGACTTGGCTCGTTCCGGGACTCGTTTCGGGGTCCGGAGCCCCCACGAGCGCCCTGAAGGGGGTTTCCGAGGCCCGAAACGCCTGCGGTCGTCTTGACGCTCGGCGGTGGGAATGGTCTACTACTCGACTCGCCGGAGTGTTTTTGGTTCCCGGCGTCGTCCCCGACACGTACCCGGAGATCCGGGAGTGCCGGTTCACTTTCGACCCGTGCGGCATCCGAAACGCCGCCGGGGTCCCAACAGTCGGATGTTCGAATGGCCCGTTACCTCGGACCGAAGGTCAAGCTCTCCCGTCGCGTCGGTGTTCCGATCGCGGACATCCCGAAGCACACCTCGAAGCGGCAGCTCAACCCGCCGGGTCAGCACGGATTTCGAGGACGTCGACCCAAGGACTACGGCATCCGGAAGGATGAGAAGCAGAAGCTCCGCTATCACTACAACGTGATGGAACGGCAGTTCCGCCGGTACGTCGACGAGGCGACCCGTCGCCCGGGCAACACCGGTGAGATCCTGCTGCAGCTGCTCGAATGCCGACTCGACAACGTGATCCGGCGGGCCGGTCTGACCCGCACGATCTGGGCCGCCCGCCAGATGGTGACCCATGGACACGTCCTGGTGAACGGGAAGAAGGTCGACCGTCCGAGTTTCGCCGTGAAGGTGGGCGACGTGATCACGCTTCGCGACAAGATCCACAACCTCGCCCGGGAGAGCATGGAGTCCCTCGCCGGCCACATGGTTCCGGGCTGGATCGCCATGAACCCCGCGGAACTCAATGCGAAGATCGTCGCCTCCCCGACTTCGGACCAGATNCCCTTCGACGTCAACACCAACCTGATCGTCGAGTTCTATCGCTGACCCAACCGGGGCCCCGGCCTCGACTCGACGGGCCTCGTGCCACCACGGACCGTCGCGTCCGGCTCCCTTCGAGGCCGCTCCCGGCATCGACGGACCGACGCGACGGTCCTTTCACAGCCGCTCGAACCTGCGTTTCGTTTCCATTCCCGAACGGGCCCTGAGACGCTCCAACGCCGCCCGGACGGTCCCCTGAACCGCCGCACGCCGAACCCCGGAAGACCCCATGTTCCAGTTCCTTCGCAAGTACGACAAGTGGATCCTCGTTGTGGGCGGCACGCTCCTGATGATCACCTTCCTCGTTCCGCAGGCCATCCAGGGCCTCGCCGAGTACAGCGCCCAGACCGGCGCGAAGTGGGCCACGGTCGGTTCGAACGAGGAATCGGTCACCGCCGGTGAAGCGGACATGCTCCGACGGCAGACGAGGCTGATCGACCTGCTCGGATCGAGCAGCCCCCTCGGTCAGCTGGGCGTCGGCACGAATCCCGCCCATTGGTTCCTGCTGGTCCGGGAGGCTCGCGCCGCAGGGCTGGTCGGTGGATCGACCTCCGGCTACGAAGTCGCCCAGCAGATCGCCGCAGGGAGAACGGACACCGAAGGCGTCACCCCCGAGATGGTGATCGCGACCCTCGGCTCCCAGGCCGGCCTGAGTCCGCAGCAGACGATCGCGACGCTCGCGGAGGTCCGCGGCGTCACCCAGCTTCTCGCCCTCGTCGGAACCGCCGGACGATTCAGCGATACCCGGCTTCGCAGCGCCGCCGCGCGGAAGTCCCTCGGGATCGCCGCGGACGTCGTGGTCATCGATGCTCGGACCGACGAGACCCTCGACCAGCCGCAGATCGAGGAGGAACGGCTCACCGAGCAGATGACCGCGCACGCCGACGTGCTGCCCGACGCCGATGGCGTCGCCTTCGGGTACCGGATCCCCGACCGTTTCAAGATCGAGTGGCTGGTGATCCCCAAGGCCGAGGTGCGGGCCTCCCTCGAGGACAGCCCCGAACTCGGCCCCGTCGAGCTGCGGAAGGCCTTCATGAAGGATCCCGCCCGCTTCGGCGCCGCCGCGACGACCAGTCAGTTCTCCACCGAGGAGGCACGGATCCGCGAAGTGGTCCTCGACGACCTCACCGACGACCGGATGCGGGCCATCGCCAAGTTCGCCTCCGACCAGACGCAGTTCCCCCGCCGTGGCATGGGCCGGATCGGGCTTCACTACGACCTTCCCGCGGACTGGGCCGGTCGACGCCAGAGCTTCACCGCGCTCGCCGACGAGATCGGGAAGGAATTCGATCTTCCCCTCCCCGCCTACCGCTCCAGCGGCCAGGAATGGCTCACCGTCGAGGACCTGGCGGACGCGGACCGCTTCGGCGGACTCGCCGCGAGCGACACCGATCTCTACGGTCGCAACCGGACCCCGGTCTCCGCGATCATCCCCGCGTTGCGGGACTTCGGAGGCAGCGACTCGATCGCGGTCCAGTCGGGCGTCGCGTTCCCGCCGACGTTCGCCCCGGACGGCGACCTCTACCTCGCCCGCGTGATCGCCACCGATCCTTCGCGCCCCCCCGCCGACCTCGACGAGGTTCGGGCCGCGGTTCGAGCCGACGTGGAAGCCATGCTTCGATACGAGGTGCTCGCGGAGCGGCTTCCCGAGATCGAGCGTGTCGCGCGGACCGACGGCCTTCGCTCGGTGGCCGGCGCCTACGGCGTCCCGGTGGAATTCGCCGCCGACATCCGCGAGGCGAACCTCCAGATCCTCCTCCAGTACGGCATCGAACTCTCCTCCTCGATCCCCGGACTCGGCACCGACGCCGGGGCCATCGCCGAAATCGTGGACCGGGCGATGTCGCTCGACCCGACGCGACCCGTCGCCGAGCAGCCCGTCGACGAGCGGATCTTCGCGGTGGCGCTGCCCGATCGACTCGCCGTTCTCGTCGTCTCCATCGACAAGCTCATGCCCCTCACCGAGGAGCAGTGGACGGGGCTCGCCGCGAACCAGGGACCGCTGCAGGCCGCGATCGCGCAGGATCTCGCCGCCTTCGACCCGGGCTCGATCTTCGGGTTCGAGGCGCTGAAGGCCCGGCACGCATTCGAGCGTTCCCGCGAGGACGAGCGTGACGACGAGTTCGAGGACGAGGCGCCCGCGGCCTGATCCGCCTCCGACCTCGCGCACGAGACCACCATCCCACTTCCTCCGGAACGAACCGTGAGCAGCAACGAACCACTCCCGAACATCGACTTCGATCACTTCTCGAAGATCGACCTCCGCGTCGCGACCGTCACCGCCTGCGAGGCCCATCCGAACGCGGACAAGCTCCTCAAGGTGACGCTCGATGACGGAACCCCCGAAGGCCGACAGGTCTGCGCGGGCGTGAAGGCGTGGTACGACCCCGCCGATCTCGTCGGCCGACAGGTCGTGATCGTCGCGAATCTCGAGCCGAGGAAGCTCCGCGGCGAGATCAGCCAGGGCATGATCCTCGCCGCCAGCGATCTCAACGAGACACCGGCGGAGGGGACGGACGGCAAGCCCGGACCGGACGAACGCGACGTGGTCGTGGTCACCGTCGACAAGGCCGTGAAGCCGGGTTCCCGGGTCAGCTGAGCCCACCGGAAAACCGTCGACCGACGACGAACCTCGAGCCTCGCGGTCGGGGGACGCGGTCGTTTCCACGTCGCGGGACGCGAGACCGCCGAGCCCCCGGTCGAATCGATTCTTTTTTCGCGGAAACCGTCACAAGACCGCCCGACCCCGATACGGGTCCCCGGAGCCACGCGACTCGCGTCGATTCACGTCCCGAATCGGCGAGTGGATGCAGGGGACCGCGTCCTTTCCCCTCGTTCCCGAGCCTGGTGGCGACGTTCCGGGGGACGTTCGGCGTCGATGCCGCCCGGAGTTCGGCGGGCCATCCGACCTCGATGCGAATCCCCTCGGACCCCTTCGGGGTCCGAGGGGTCGCTTCGCATGCGCGGTGCGATCACCTTCGCTTCATCGCCCTCCGGCCGGGGCCGGTCAACCCGCGGGGTCGAGCCCGAGCGCCGCCGCGTCGCGATCCGAAAGCATGGTTCCGTCGGCTCGCGCTCGAACGGTCCCGTCCCGCTTGCGACTTCGCTCGCACCGCGGCGACTCGCGGAGATCCTCGATCTCGACCTCCCCGATTCCGGAGACGAACCGCGCCCGACTGACGCCGCAGAGATCCGCGAGATCCTCCCCGAACCGGGCGAAGGTGCCCTCGGGATCCGGCACCACGATCCCTGCGTCGAGCGGATTGTCGATGCCTTCCGCCTTGGCCTCCTCGAGCCGCTTGAGGGCCGCGTCGCGAAGATTGATCACCGCGGTCCACTCGTGGTCGCAGGTCCCGGAGAGGTCGAGCGGGCCCGCGAGGTGGACGTTCGCATCGTCGTCGCCACGGAGCGCCCGGAAGGCCTCGTCGGCGGTATGGGGCACCACCGGCTCGAGCAGCCGGCAGAGCAGGTCGGTGATCGCGTGCATGACCGACTGGGTTCGGCGGCGACGGTGGCTGTCCGGCGCATCGCAGTAGAGCCGATCCTTGGTCGCGACGAGGTAGATCGAACTCAGGGTCTCGTTGCAGAAGTCGTAGAGGACCTGGTGAGCGTCCCGGAACGCGTACGTCGCGTAGGAGTGCCGGACCCGCTGCTCGACTCTGACCGCTTCCGCGAGGACCCACGCGTCGACCGAGGAGGGCTCGACGGACTCGAGACCGACACCGTCGCGGGACGCGTCGAAATCCGCGAGATTGCCGAGCAGGAACCGGAGGGTGTTGCGGACCTTCCGGTAGCTCTCGCCGGCCACCTTGAAGAAGTCGAGATCGACCTTGATGTCGTTTTCGAACGGAAGGGAACAGACCCACCAGCGACACACGTCTGCGCCGAAGTCCTTGAGCAGCTCGTCGACGCTGAGCGCATTCCCCGAGGACTTCGACATCTTGCGACCGTCCTTGTCGACCATGAAGCCGTGGGTGAGCAGCGTCCGGTAGGGCGGCGCTCCCGTGGCGCCGAGCGCGGGCAGGAGGGAGAGCTGGAACCAGCCGCGATGCTGGTCGCTCCCCTCGAGATAGAGGTCCGCCGGAATCCCCTGGTCCCGAGCCCTCATCACCGCCGCCCAGCTCGATCCCGACTCGAACCAGACGTCGAAGATGTCGTACATCTTCTCGAGGGAGCCCGGGTCCAGATCGTCGGCGACGCCCGGATCCGCCGAGGGATCCCAGTCCGCCAGCAGTTCCGCCGGCGATTCCGCGAACCAGGCGTCCGAGCCCCGTGCCTCGAAGGCACGGGCGACCGCGCGGACCGAGGCCGGGGTCATGACGACCTCGCCGTCGGGACCGCGGAACGCCGGAATGGGGAGTCCCCACGCCCGTTGTCGCGACAGGCACCAGTCGGGCCGGGACTCGATCATGCCCCGCATGCGGTTCCGTCCCCACCCGGGGATGAAGTCGACACCGTCCCCGGTGGCATCCATCGCCAGGTCCCGGAGACTGCGTCCGTCCCGGACGGTCTCCCGATCGACCGCCACGAACCACTGTTCCGTGGATCGGAAGATCACCGGCGTCTTCGATCGCCAGTCGTGCGGGTAGCTGTGCATGAAGAGTTCGTGATGGACGAGGTGCCCGCTCTCGCGGAGATGGTCCGCGATCAGGCCGTTGGCCTCCCAGATGGAACGACCCCGGAGCCAGTCCGGGACCGTCTCGTCGTAGGTGCCGTCGCCGAGCACCGGGCAGTAGACGTCGAGTCCGTCGCGCTGGCCGGTTCGATAGTCCTCCTGGCCGTGCCCCGGCGCGGTGTGTACGAGCCCCGTGCCGTCCTCGAGGGTCACGTAGTCGGCCTCGACGATCCGGCCGGTCCGATCGATGAACGGGTGGCGGTACTCGAGTCCGAGCAGATCCTTGCCGGTGCATTCCGCGAGGACCTCGACCTCCTCGATCCCGCACTGCTCGACGACCGCCTCGAGCAGTTCACGGGCGACGACCGTCTCCTGGCCGTCCATTCGAGCGAGGACGTACCGGTACCTCGGCCCGACCGCGATCGCGAGATTCGCCGGCAGCGTCCACGGCGTGGTGGTCCAGATCATGAAGCTGGGCGTGGCCTCGAGTTCGAGATCGAACGCCCGACCGGTCGCGTCGCGATCGGCGGCCTCGAAATCCACGAAGACCTGGGGATCCTCGCGATCCTCGTACTCGAGTTCCGCCTCCGCGAGGGCAGTCTGGTTCTCGATCGACCAGTGGACCGGCTTGAGATCGCGATAGACGACTCCCTGTTCCACGAGATCCGCGAAGACCTCGATGGTCCTCGCCTCGTATCCGGGATTCATGGTGAGGTAGGGGTCGTCGTAGTCGGCGACCGTCAGGAGACGACGCATCTGTCCGGACTGCAGCTTGATGAACTTGCTGGCGTAGGTCGCGCACTCCCGCCGGATCGCGATCCGCCTGGTGTCCTCGGGCAGTCCGGCGAGCTTGGCGCTCTTGCCCTTCTCGTGGAGTTCGGTCATCACCCGGTGTTCGATCGGCAATCCATGGCAGTCCCATCCCGGGGTGAACGGACATCGCATCCCCTCCATCAGGCGGGAGCGGACCACGAGATCCTTCAGCACCTTGTTGAGCAGGTGGCCGACGTGGATCGAACCGTTGGCGTACGGAGGACCGTCGTGGAACCGGAACACCGGAGCCGCCGCGTCGCGTCGCGCCGAGTCGATGGTGGCGTACATCGAGGCCGCCTCCCACCGTGCGACGGTCTTCGACTCGTTCTGGGCGAGGTTCGCACGCATCGGAAACGGGGTCGACGGGAGATTGAGGGTCTCCTTGAAACCGCGGCCGTCGCGTGAACTGGATTTGGAGGAGGGGCTGCTCATGGGCTCGGGATCCGTGGAAATGGAATCCCCGCAGGATACCGCATGCCCGCGATCATCCCGGCCCGCGTCACCGGAGTCAGTCCTCCGGGACTTCGTCCCCCGGCTTGATGGCCTCGTCGAGATAGGCCTGGAAGGCGGTGTGCTGGTAGCTGACGAAGCAGAAGACGTGGTGGAGCGTGAACCACTCGAGATCGCTGGGATCCTTGTCGAGGTCGGAGCGGAGTCGGTTCAGTTCGGCGAGGAGTCGTTCGGATTTCATGGTGGGAGAGCGTAGCAGCGAAGCGACGGGAGAACGCCTCGATTCGCCGAACCATGGAAATCCCGGCCGGCCGAACGGCCACGGAGGCGGGTGGCCGGTGAAAAAAGCCGACCCGGCGACAGGGTCGTCGGGTCGGTCGAAGTGTTCAGTGCGACTCTCCTCCAAGGTCGGACGAACACGGATCGATTCGGAGGGAGAACCAATCTAGAGCCTGCCGGGGCGGGCCGCAACAGCAGGCGACGACGATTCAACGGAACGGCTCGAGAAAGGCCGGCGAAGGCCGGCGAAAACGGTCGTTCCGGTCACGGCGAAGGACGGGGAGGGCCCGCTGGTTCGAGTCCGACCGGTGATCCATGGTGATGGTGGTGGTGCCCCCCCTCTTCGAGCAGTCCGCTGCCCCAGGCGATCGCGAGACCGAGCACGAGCATCACCGACATGGCGACGCGGTCGTGCTCGTGGAACTGCAGCTCGGGAAGCACGTCGCTGGCCGCGATGCAGATGAAGGTGCCGGCGCTGAACGCCAGCGCCAGCGTCGTGAACGTCGCGACGTCGGATGCGAGATCGGCCCCGGCGATGAAGAGCAGCACGCCGAGTGGAATCACGAGTGCGAAGATCCCGTTCACCACGTGGATCGCCAACCGCGGTCGGTCGGAACGCCGCATCAGGGCGACGATGGTGAACGCATCGAACGGCTTGTGGAGGATGATGCCGAGGAACACGCCGAAGCCCGCGAGGCCGGAGGCGACCGAGGCGGGCGGCGGACCGTCGACGGGCACCGGATCCGTTCCGCTGTAGACCGCCGCGGCGAGCGCGATGCCCGCGAGAAGCGTGTGCACGGTCAGTCCCACGAACGCCCCGATCCAACCGAGTCGGTGCTGCGTGTGGGGATCGCCCTCCTCCGGGCTTTCGTGATGATGGAAGCAGAAGAATCGTTCGAGCAGGAACATGACGAGGAAACCCACGACCGCAGCGAGCATCACCGCATGCATGGAGACGCCGTCGCCATGGGCGTGCACCACGGCTTCCGCGGCGTGGCCGAGCATGTGCAGCATCCCGACGCCCAGCATGACCCCGGAGACGAGGCACAGCGCAAGCTGCATGCGGCGATGGGTGAGCCGGATGAAGCTCGGTACGAGCCCGCCCGCCACGGAAACCAGCAGGATGACAACGCTGTAGAGGGTGAGGGTCGCGGTGGCGGACATGATGCGGACTCCGGGGAGCGAGGATAACGGCTCGACGCCGCCGATTCCCCCCGATCGCGGATGCTGGCCGCCGAGGAGCCGGTTCGATATACTTCCCACCCCGGTCGCGAGGCCGGACCATGCGGGGCCGTAGCTCAATTGGGAGAGCGCCTCGGTCGCATCGAGGAGGTTGTCGGTTCGATCCCGATCGGCTCCATTGACCCCGCCCGCCCCCTTCCGTTCCTCACGGAGGGGGGCGTTCGCATTCCGGGACGACCGGGCCTCGACGCGGCCCCGAGGGGGCTCCACCGGGAATCCACCTCGAAAATCGAGGAATCCGCGTTCGACGTCCCGAATCTCTCGCATGGAGGGAGGATGGAGGGGCGTTGCGAGAGAGACACCGCCCGACTCCTCGACACGGACCCCGGACGAAGGATCGGGAGTCCCGCGGAGGTGGACGGCCCCTCGAGCGACGTCGAGCCGTTTCGGGTTCGAGGCGCCGTCCCCCCGCCCGTGGCGGGGTCCGATCCCCCACTGATGCCCGGCGGTTCGGTCTAGCATGCGTGCATGTCCAGAATCGACTCCCTCAAATCCCGCGTGCTCCGGTCCCTCGCCCCCGCCTTCGTCTGCGCGGGCACCGCCTCCCTCCTGCTCGCGTTGGATTCCTTCAACACGCCACCGGCCACCGGCGCCGAAGCCCGCGCGGCGATGCCGAAGGTGCTCGTCTTCTCCAGGACCGCCGGCTTCCGGCACGGCTCGATTCCCGCCGGGATCAAGTCGCTCGTCGAGCTCGGTCGCGAGCACGGGTTCCGCGTCGAGGCGACCGAGGATCCGAAGTTCTTCGAACCGGCCCGGCTTGGAAAGACGGACTGCGTGGTCTTCCTGAACACCACCGGCGATGTCCTCGACGACGAACAGCAGAAGCACTTCGAGAACTTCATTCGAGGCGGTGGCGGATACGTCGGGGTGCACAGCGCCGCCGACACCGAGTACGACTGGCCCTGGTACGGCAAGCTGGTCGGCGCCTGGTTCAAGACGCACCCCGCGATCCAACCCGCCCGCATCAACGTCGAGGACCGGACCTTCCCCGCCACCCGCATGCTTCCCGCGGTCTGGGACCGGACCGACGAGTGGTACGTCTACCGGGAGAACCCGCGACCGCACGTCCGCGTCCTGATGAGTCTCGACGAGACCTCGTACCGGGGAGGCGGCATGGACGGGGATCATCCCATCAGCTGGTACCACGACTACGACGGCGGCCGCGCCTTCTACACCGGCGGCGGTCACACCGACGCCTCGTACTCGGAGCCGCTCTTCCGCGACCACCTCGCCGGCGCGATCAAGTGGGCGGCGGGCATGACGCCGCACCCCCCGAAGAAGCCGGCACCACCCGCGGACACCTCCGCCGGTTCCGACAGGGATGAACGCCGATGAAGATCCGGATCGCCTCGGGCATCGACCTCGGCGCCGCCCTCGCGATCACCGCTTCGGTGCTGCTCGCCGGCTGCGGACCGAGCACCGCGGACGCGTCGGAGGCCGATCTCGCCGCGACCGGCCCGGACACGCGGACCACGGAGACACACCCGGAACACGGCGAACGGCACACCATGTGGGTGACCGCGACCGCCTACTGCTCGCGACCCCAGGAGACCGATGGCGATCCCTTCATCGCCGCGTGGAACGAGCGCCTCGATCCGAAGGTCAAGTCCATCGCGGTCAGCCGCGATCTGCTCGAGGAGGGCCTCCACCACCGATCCTCGGTCTGGATCGAGATCGACGGCGAGGAGACGGGGCCGTATCTCGTGCTCGACAAGATGAACAAGCGGTGGAAGCACCGGATCGACGTCTACTTCGGAACCGATCTCAAGGCGGCCCGGGAGTTCGGGAAGAAGCGGGTGCGGATCTCCTGGAAGACCTCCCCCGCGAAGCGGAACGGCTGAACCCGTCGCGATCTCCACGATCGTCGCTGCCACCGACAACTTGTCCACGATCGACGCCGGGCGACCGACGTAGAATCGGAGCGTGACCACCTCCCCCCCCGCAGAACAGGCTCCCGTCGCCGAGGCCTATCGAGGCCCGCAGTGGGAGACGCCCGCGATGCGGCAGTTCACGAACTTCAAGGCCGCCCATCCGGACTGCCTCCTGTTCTTCCGGATGGGCGACTTCTACGAGCTCTTCGGCCCCGATGCGGAGACGGCGCACCAGGCGCTCGGGATCACGCTGACCGAACGCTCCAAGGGGATGCCGATGGCCGGGGTTCCGCACCACGCGGCCGAGGGCTACCTCCGCCGACTGGTGGAGCAGGGATTCCGGGTCGCGGTGTGCGACCAGGTCCAGGATCCCAAGGACGCCAAGGGCGTCGTGGATCGAGCGGTGACCCGGGTGCTCACGCCGGGCACCCTCGTCGACGAGACGCTGCTCGAGGCGGGGCGGGAGAACCTCGTGGCATCCGTCGCGCCGGGAGCCGACGACCGGGTCGCGATCGCGGTGGCCGAACTCTCGACCGGGGCCTTCGTCGTCCAGGTCTGCGACCGTTCGGAACTTCCCGACGCGATCGCCCGCCACGCGCCGAGCGAACTCCTGCTTCCCGAACCGGGCGACCTCCCTGAAGGCGACGCGATCGACGCCGGCCTGGCGGAGACGATCGATGCGGCCCTGACCCATCGACCGGGATGGAACTTCGCGATCGAGGAGGGCGAACGACTCCTGAGGGACCACTACGGCGTCGCGAGCCTCGAGGCCTTCGGGCTCGAGCCCGGCGATCCCGCGACCGCCGCCGCGGGCGGTCTGCTCCGCTACCTCCTCGAGACCCAGGCGGCCGACGGCGATGCGAGGCCGCTCCCCCACCTGCGTCCACCCCGTCATCGCCACGACGACCGTTGCATGCGACTCGACCTCTCGACGCTTCGCAGCCTGGAGATCGAGCGGACCAGCCGGAGCGGCGACGTCGCCGGATCACTGCTCTCCGTGTTCCCGCACTGTCGGACCGCGATGGGCCGAAGGGCCCTTCGACGACGGCTCTGCTGGCCCCTGCTCGACGCGGAGGAGATCCGGAAACGACACCGCGGGGTCGGCGGGCTCATCGAGGATCGCGACGCCGCGGACCGGGTCCGTGCGGCGATCACCGGGGTCAACGACGTCTCGCGGATCGCCGGACGGATCGCGGTCGGTCGCGCGACCCCGCGCGACGCGGTCGCCCTCGGGCGCAGCGTCCTCGCCGCCGTTCCGCTGGTCGAGATGCTCGGCGGTCGCCCCGCCTTCGACACCACCCACCAGCAACTCGAGTCCGCGGTCGCACGGCTGATGCCGCTCGCGGAAAGAATCGGTCGGACCTGCATCGAGGAGGCGCCGACGCATCTGCGCGAAGGCGGACTCGTGCGGGACGGCGTCGACGAGGAACTCGACGAGGCCCGGTCGCTGGAACGCGACGCCACCGAATGGCTCGCCGCCTACCAGGTCCGGATCGTCGAGGAGACCGGGATCGGGGCGCTGAAGGTCGGCTTCAACCGGGTGTTCGGCTACTACATCGAGGTGAGCCGGGCGAACGACGCCAAGGTGCCCGCGAACTTCGTCCGGAAGCAGACGCTCAAGAACGCGGAACGCTACATCACCGACGAACTCAAGACCTTCGAGGACAAGGTGCTCACCGCCGGCGCCCGGGCGATCGAACGGGAGAAGCGGATCTTCGCTTCGCTCTGCACCGCGATCGCGGACGCCCTCGAACCGATCGCGGCCTTCGGCGACGCCATCGCCGAGATCGACTGCACCGCCTGCCTCGCCGAGACCGCCCATCGACTGGCCTGGGTCCGCCCGGAGATCGACGACACCTCGACCCTCGAACTGGTCGAGGCCCGTCACCCCGTGCTCGACGCCTCGATGCGCGACCGATTCGTCCCGAACGACTGCCGACTGGGATGCGAGGAGGTCGAGTCGACCCTCGCCCTGATCACCGGTCCCAACATGGCCGGCAAGAGCACCTACATCAGGCAGACCGCCCTGGTGGTGCTCCTCGCCCAGGCCGGCTCCTTCGTCCCCGCGACCAGCGCCCGCATCGGCGTGGTCGACCGGATCTTCACGCGGATCGGGGCGAGCGACGAGCTTCACGCCGGGCGTTCGACCTTCATGGTGGAGATGACCGAGACCGCGAACATCCTCCACCACGCGACCGATCGCAGCCTCGTGGTGCTCGACGAGATCGGCCGCGGCACGAGCACCCTCGACGGACTCAGTCTCGCGTGGGCGATCACCGAGGACCTCGCGGCCCGGGGTTCGCGGACGCTCTTCGCGACGCACTACCACGAGCTCACCTCGATCCCGGACCGGCTTCCATCGGTCACCAATCTCCATGTTTCGGTCCGCGAGTGGCAGGATCGGATCGTCTTCCTGCACCGGATCCAGCCGGGGCGCACCAATCGCAGCTACGGGATCCACGTCGCGGAACTCGCCGGACTCCCGCCCGCCGCCGTCGATCGGGCCCGGGAGCTGCTCACGACGCTTGAGGTCCGCGAGGGCGACACCGAGGCGATGGCGGCGAAGGTCCCCTCCGCCCCCGTGACGCCACCGTCGAACCAGCTGTCCCTCTTCCGCGAATTCCTTCCGCATCCCGCGGTGGAGACGCTGCGGACGATCGATCTCGACGACCTCACGCCACTCGCCGCCTTCGACCGCCTCCGATCGCTGGTCGAGGTGGCGAAACGGGATGCGGATGCCTGAGTCCCTTCCGGTCGCGCGGGATCGGGGACGCCTGACCGCGATGCTCGCGGCGTTCAGCCTTCCGCTCTCACTCTTCGCGATCGGCGGCCTGCTGGGGCTCGCCGCCCTCGCGCTCGCCAGTCGCGAACTTCGCCGGGATCCCAGTGACCGCCGCGCCTTCGCCAGTGCGATCGTCGGCCTGATCTCGACGTTCCTCGGCGGCGTCGTCGCGACCTTCTTCCTGGCGCCACCGTCACCAGTCCCCCCGATCGAGGATCTCGTCGGGACGACCCGGACCGAATCGCTCCAGACCGTGGACGGTACCGTGATCCCACTCGCCTCCGGCGACGGCAGGGTCACGCTCGTCGACGTCTGGGCGACCTGGTGTCCGCCCTGCATCGCGTCCATTCCGATCCTCGAATCGATCCATCGGGACCTGGGCGACCAGGTGCGCGTCGTGTCCTACGCCGTCGAATCCCGAGCGACCGTCGTACGGTGGCTGGAGCGACGTCGTACCGACGCGACCGCGGGACGGCTGGACTCCGCCGCGGTCCCGACCTATCCGATCGCGACCGTGGACGGTCCCCCCCTCGCCCTCGCCGCCGCGACCCGGGCGTATCCGACGCTCTGGATCCTCGATGCGGCGGGCGTGGTGCGCTTCAAGCTCGAAGGCATGCACGATCTCCCCACGCTTCTCTCGCTTCTCCGCATGGCGGAGGATCCCGCCCCGGCGTCCGCCTCGGACGTCGAATCCGGAACCCCCGCGACGACGGAGGCGACGACGACCTCATGACCCACGATCTTCCGACCGACCTGCTCTCGACCACCCACGCCGCCGGCCTCGATTTCGAAGCCTACGTCGCGACCGATCCGAAGCGGGCTCCGGACTGGCGTGCGATTCACGAGCGGACGACGCTGACCCCGAGCCGGCGCACGTTGATCGAGGGATTCGTTCGCCGGCTGAACGTCATCGTGGTGAGCGGCACCTGGTGCGGGGACTGCGTCCAGCAGGGGCCGCTGCTGGCCCGGATCGCCGAGGCCTCCGACCTCATCGACCTGCGCTGGGTGGATCGCGACGAGCAGCCCGAGCTGGCGTCGCGAGTCCGCATCAACGGTGGAGATCGGGTCCCGGTGGCGGTGTTCATGAACGAGTTCTTCGAACCGGTGTCGATCCTCGGCGATCGGACCCTCAACCGCTATCGCGCGATCGCCGCGCGGAATCTCGGCCCGTCCTGCCCGCTTCCGAACGCTCCGGTCGCGGACTCGGAACTCGACGACACGCTTCAGGACTGGCTCGACGAGTTCGAACGGGTCCAGCTCCTTCTCAGACTGAGCCCCCGACTTCGCGCCCACCACGGTGATTGAGGACTCGGAACGACCGGGACGACCGACGCCATCGCGAATCGAATCCAGGAGGGATCACATGCAACGCACCGTTCTCATCCGCACCGCCCTGACCCTCGGGTTCGCGATCGCGTCGGGGTGTGGTCTCGGCGGCTCGGGCGTCGCGCCCGCGCCCCCACCACTCGTCGGCAGCGTCCAGACCGGTTCACTCCGGTCGATCGACGACGTGGCCTTCCCGCTGCAGGCGCCGGACGGCCGGACGACCCTCCTCCTGGTGTGGGCGACCTACACGCCCGATTCGGTCGCGATGCTTCCCGAGCTCGCGGAAGTGGAACGCCGGCGTCCGGATTCGATTCGATCCGCCGCCGCGGCGATCCAGGGAAGATCGGAGATCGTCGAGTGGCTCGCCCGCGGAGAGGAACGCACGCCGTTCCCCATCGTGGCCGACGAGGGTTCGGACCGGAACGACCTCGTCGACTGGGCCGAGGATCGACCGACGCTCTGGATCCTGGCTCCCGACGGCCGGGTGCTCGGACGCCTCGAAGGACGCCAGGATGCGAACGCGATCCTCGCCGAAGTCGATCGACTCGACGCCGCGCGGGCGGACGAGACGGAAGCGACTTCGACCGGCGGCCCCGGTCCGCTGGGCGGATGTGTGATCGAACGCCGGGACGGCGCGGTCCCGGAGGATCTCCGGCGACGGACCGGCGTGGTCCGCAGCGACGAGTACGCGCCCTTCTCCAAGCATCTCGTGGCCGGTGGGATCACGTTCGTCGCGACCGACGAGGTCGACGACGAGTTCATGATCGCGGTCGGTGACACGCAGGCCGCGATGATGGACGAGGATGCCGACGGGATCGACGCCGAACTGCAGGATGCGGTGCTTCGTTCGCTGTTGCGGGCGAAGACCACGATCCCCATGTGGCGGGGCGAGGAACCGGACTTTCCCGAGGATTCCGACTGGGAGGCGCTCGACCGGCTCCGTGATCGACGCTCGATCTGCGATGCGATCTTCCAGCTCGACGACCGGGATCGTGACGGCCAGCCGATGGAGGTGGTCGAGCACCTCCTGCACCACCTGAACATGGTCGGCCTTCACGACGTCTTCCCGGAGGACTGGGGCATCTCCCGGACCTCGACCCTGCACGCGGCGATGCGGACCGCCCTCGATCGATCGTGGTACGTCGTGGACTACCTCGATGAATTCGACGACGACGAGGAAGCCGAGCGCGTGCTCCTGCAGGAATACGCCTACTGGGTGATCTCCTCGGAATGGGATCTGCAACGCGTCTTCGGTCCGGGGCACGGCGAATGGACGCTCGTGGATCCGGGGACGTTCGGCGAAGCCCAGCCGGAACTCCACGAGGCGTTTCTCCGGACGATTCCGAAGGTCCTCGTCGCCCCGCGTCCGGACCGACTCGAAGCGTTCAGGAATCCCCGCCCGTAGCGTCGACGGCCGCCCGACCGATCCAGACCGGAACGTCGCCGAGAAGACCTTCACCCGATTCGTTCGGAACGCGTCCCCAGTACTTCGCCGTCCCCGCCAGACCCGCTCGGGCCACCCGATCGATCCCATTCCGGCCGGTGATCCACACGCCCCCGTCGTCGATGCGATCGGGGCCGAGGATGTAGATCATCGGAATGCCGTCCCGCAGCACGTATCGAAGGGACTCNCCGTCGAAGGGATCCCGACCGACGAATCCCANCGCGTCGNNCGACGTCGGCCACGAACCATGCGTGCGACGNTGAAGTTCGAGCNCGATCACCGTGCGAACGAGGTCCCGNTCNAGGCGGATCGCGCCGGCCGCACTCACCANNTTGTGCGTGGCGGANAGCAGCATCGAGACCGGAAAGNNTCGAATCTNCGAGATCCACGACGCATCGGCTTCGCCGANGNCCGGTCCGTCCATNCCCGGCGGTTTCGAGGCATCCATCTCCCACGGCTCGATCGAGTTGCCGGCTTCGATCCCATCGAGATTGCGGTTCCAGATCTCCGTCGCCCCGCGGCGATCCATCGTGACGCCGGCCACCAGCGGGCCGAGGAGGAAGTCCGCCGCATTGCCGTTCCGGGCCTGCCGGCCGTCGTCGGCGTCGAGGAGTCCCCCCGCCCTCGCCGCCTCGTTCGAGATGAACTTCAATCGGCCGTTCCCGTCGCCGTCATCGGTGTAGAACCGCTGGGCGAGATCGAGGAAGTAGTACCGTTCGGAGTCGGTGCGAATGCGAAGCCGATCGTCGTCGAGCCCGGCGACGATCGCCGCCAGTCGTTCGAGCGTCGGATCGTCGAGCGCCCCGGGTTCCTGTGCGAGCACGTCGAGGATCGTCGCGAAGGCGAGCCGTTCGATCGACATGCCGACGAGCTGGCCGATCACGATGGTCGGCGTCCGAACCTGGCGTCCGAGACCGAACATCGCGTCGACGTCGGCGATGAACCGCGGGCCATCCCCCCGCTCCGCGGCGCGGCGCGCATCGATGGAGAGCACCCGCGCCGCGAGCCGGACGGTTCCGAAGTAGGGAAACTGCAGATCGATGACCGACCCGTCGAGGATCGTGCGTTCGGTGACCGGCGTAGGCTGCGACGGCGCGAGTCCGAGGAAGGCCCGATCGATCTCGGGGCCGCCGCCGTCGACGCCAATGGGAAAGCCCAGCACCGACTTGGACGCCGCGCGCCGAAGGGCGTCGATCGCCGTCGTCCCGTTCGCGAAGAATGCCTCCTGCGCCGCTTCGGACGGGGCATCCTCCGCCGCAGGCGGGGCGTCCGGCCCGGCGACCATCTCGATCCAGGGCGGGACCGTCCCGGCCGATGCCGCCCCGATCATGGTGGAGAGTCCCCGATCGTCCTGCGTCGACGCAGGGTCGGCGAACGCTCTCAGCTCGCCGATCGCNGCGCGGATCCCGGGCCAGCCGCGATCGTCGGACGTCGCGCCGTCGGATTCCTGCCGGATCTTGGCGACGTAGTCGACCTCGATCCGAACCGGCTGGTTCCAGTATCGGACCGCGAGCACGAGATAGATCGCCACGAATCCCGCGAAGAACAGACCTGCGACGAGCACCGTCCGACGCAGTGCCCGATCGAACCACGATCGCTTCCGCCTGACCCCCCGTCGAATGAGCGTCGCCGCGGTCCGCGGTTCGCCGAAGGCCGCGATGAGATCCTGGTCCGAGACNCCGGCCGCGATCCCGTCTTCGAAGTGCTCGATGAGCTCACGGGCGACGTCCATCTTCTCGATCCGCCGCAACCGGGTCCGTCGCACGACGCCGAAGACGAGTTTCCGCAGCGATTCCGGAAGCGTTGAAGACGCAAGCAGACCTCGGAGGTCCAGGCGTCCCGTCACCCGTCCGCGGACGAGGTCGCCGACCGGCGTCGTGACCAGCTGTTGGACACCGGACCCCGTGGACCCGGCTTCGTCCGGCGCTCCGCGATCGAGATTCGTTTCATGATCCATGTCGTGATCCCCCATCGGTCGTCATCGTCAGGCGAGTGCGTTTCCGAGCATCGCCGCTCCNCGAATCACGCCGAGTGACTGCATGGCTCCGTTCACCGCCTGCCACTGTTCGACCTCCGCCGCCAGCCGACGTTCACCATCTCCGGTGAGCCCGTAGTACTTCCGTTCCCGACCGTTCTCGACGCGCCGACGCTCGCTCCGGACGAGCCCCTTCGCTTCGAGGTTGTAGAGGAGCGGATAGACCGTCGACTGGCCCATCGCGAGAACTCCGTCCGTCCGCGAAGCAAGCGTCTCCACCAACTCGTATCCGTACATCTCCCGTTGTGACAGCAACTTCAGGATCGCGACCGGTCCCGCACCCCGCATGAGTTCCCGTTCGATTCGCATGACATGGCTCCCAGGCAATTGAATNCGGCATNCATACTATGNAANACATGGTATGCAAGTCAAGGCCTGTCTCGGAATCATCGAACGAGGCCGGATCCCGCTCGGGTCTGACTACACTCGATCCATGGAACGTTGGGCTGGTGTTCTTCTCGCGGCGATCGTCTCCATGGTGACCNAGGCCTCCGGCCCGGAGCCCGGGAGTGGCACCACGCCTCCCGNGCCCGGGACCGGCCCGGCGGCGGGGATGGCCGAGCCNCCCGNGCCGCNTCGCCCGTATTCGGAAGCCGCCCCCGAGGAGCGGGCTGCGATCGAAGGACTCCTGGGTAGCCTGGCCTGGCCTCGACGCGTGATCTCGATCCTTCGGCTCCAGCGATTCGACTGCCCTGAATCCGCCGCGATGGTGGCCGACGCCCTCCATGACCCGCGAGTGGCCGTTCGCTGTTTCGCCGTCCTCGTCCTCGCCCATCGGAACGTCCCGCAGTGCGAGGACTGGTTCGAACGGGAGTCCGATCCCGAGGTGATTCGAACGGCGCTTCGCGCCGGCTACCGGATCGACCCCGAACGGCTCGCCCGTGGTGTGACCGCGCTGTCCCGGAGTTCCCGGCTCGAGGACAAGATGCTCGCCGCGGAGCTCGGACTGCTGGCGGAGGACGAGGAACTCGTGGAACTCGCCACCGAGCTCGTTCGCACCATCATTCTGCGGATGGGCAAGGAGGAGAGCGGCGCACTCAGTCCGCGCCTGGCACGGATCACCAAGGGCGACGATCTCCGACGAGACTACCGCTGGCGACTCTGGTACCAGAAGAACCGCGGGCTTCGATCACTCGACGGCGCCCGGATGCTCACGCCCCGCGCCGACGCGACGGTTCCGGCGATCCGACCGACGCCCTCGCACCCCGACGATCTCAGTGAGATCGCACGCCTCCCGCTGGAGGAATTCGCGGAGCTGAGCGATCACCTCGAGACGCTCGCCCTCCAGCCGATCGATCTCGCGATCGTCATCGACTGCACGGCGAGCATGTCGGGCGAGATCGCGGACGCGCAGGGCGGCATCGACGATCTCATGCGTTTCGTCGGCGACGTCTCGGCAGGTGTCCGGGTCGGCATCGCGGGGTATCGCGACCGGCGCGAGAAGTTCGAGAAGATCGGGTGGGACCTCACCCCCTCCATCGACGCGGCCCGACGCAATCTCTGGCGTCTGAATGCGGAGGGCGGCGGTGATCGCCCCGAACTCGTCAACGAGGGACTCGGGCTCGCCTACGGCTCGTTCTCCTGGAATCCACACCATCGAGGCGTGCTGGTACTGGTGGGCGACGCCCCCCCGCACCCGGGCCGAGGGGAGACCTGCGTGAAGATGGCGACCGCGGCGAGGATCCGGGGCGTCACGACCCACGTGGTGGGATGCGACCCGACCATCGTCGATGACGACGATCCCGGTGCCGGCACCGGGGAGACGATCGACGTCCCGGCGGCGGACGGCCCGAACGGAATCAAGGGGGTCTCCCGTCGTCGTTGGGGACGGAATCGCGACGCGATCGAGTTCTTTCCCGAGATCGCGGCGGCCGGCGGCGGCCGGGTCGTGAACCTCGCACGCGACGAACGCCTGGTGCCGGAGATCGCGGGCCTGATCGTCGGCGTCGAATTCGAGAAACCGATGATCGAATTCTTCGAGGTCTACATGGAGCTCTGCCGCTGACCACCGCGTCGACGCTTCAGGCGTTCCCCGGCCGCCCCGGCCACTGCTCACGCGCTCCTTCGACCTCGACCAGCAGATTCCAGGCTCGTTCGAGGATCTCCCGGACGTTCTCCCCGGTCGCGCCGCTCGCCACCACCACCTCGGTCGGATCGACGCCGATCGCGTGGGCGACCCGTCGAACCAGCGCTTCCCGCGCTTCGGAGGCGACGAGGTCGATCTTGTTGAACACCACGAGTTCGGGCTTTTCGGCGAGCACCGGGCTGAAGGCGTGGAGCTCGCGCCGGATCACCTCGTGATTCGCGACCGGATCGCTCTCGTCGAACGGCACGAGATCGATCACGTGGACGATCACCTTGGTGCGCTCGACGTGCCGGAGAAAGTCGTGCCCGAGTCCCGCGCCGTCCGCGGCCCCCTCGATGAGTCCCGGAATGTCGGCGATCACCAGGCGACGATCACCCGGCAGCTCCGCGATCCCCGGCTGCGGCGTCAGGGTGGTGAACGGGTAGTCCGCGATCTTCGGTCGCGCCTTGCTCACCGCGCTCAGCAGGGTCGACTTGCCCGCATTGGGAAGACCGACCAGCCCCACGTCCGCGATGAGCTTGAGTTCGAGCAGGAGCGTGCGTTCCACCTCGGGCTCGCCCGGAGTCGCCTCGCGCGGGGTCTGATTGGTGGCGCTCTTGAAGTGCTCGTTGCCGAAACCGCCACGGCCCCCCTTCGCGACCACGACTTCCTGCCCCGGATGATCGAGGTCCGCGAGGAGCTCCCCGGTCTCCTCGTCCCGAATCAACGTTCCCACGGGGACCTTGACCAGCTTCGGGGCCCCGTCCGCCCCATGCCGGCTGGTCGACGCGCCCTGCACGCCCTTCTCCGCGCGGAAGTGCGGCGCATATCGGAACGGGAGCAGCGTGTCCAGGTGAGGATCGGCCACGAGCACGACGTCGCCGCCTCGTCCACCGTTGCCGCCGTCGGGGCCACCCTTCGGGACGAACTTCTCGCGGTGGAGGCTCACGCAGCCGTCGCCACCCTTGCCGCTTCTCACGAAGATCCTCGCTTCATCGATCATGAGCATGGCGAGCGGACCTCCATGGAGCGGGCGAGCGGTGAATCCGGGAATGAACACGCCCCGAGCGAAGGGGCTCGGGGCGTCGGTTCGCAGGCATTGTCGAGCGAGGCGTCCACGCCGTTCAGTTCGAAGCGGCGATTGCCCGATCGATGACGTCGTACCTCGGCACCGACTCGTCGGCGGGCACGATGTCGATGAACCGGCCCCGGAAGCGAACGGTGCCGTCCACCCGCGCCATCAGGGTGTCGTCCTTGCATCGCTGGACGAGGTAACCGGGCTTGAATCGGGTGCCGCACTGGCGGACGATGATGGATCCGGCCTTGGCGACCTGTCCACCGTAGAGCTTGATTCCCCGGAACTGGGGATTCGAGTCGCGGCCGTTCTTGGACGAGCCCTGTCCCTTCTTGTGTGCCACGGTCAGCTCCGTTCGATCTTCTTGGGCGGGTGAGGCACCGGCATTCCGCCGGTCACCCGTTCGTTGCGTCTCGTCTGGCCGGACACGCCCTGCGCCGGCCGAATGGAGGATGATAGCGGAAAGCCCGCCGGTCGCCAATCCCCCGATCGGATGGGATCAGCGGTAGATCCAGCAACCGGCGGACTTGCCACCGATCTGGAATTCCTGCTCGCACGCCGGACCGCGACGATTCTTCCGGGAATCGAGCGGCAAGGGCTGGGATCCCCGCTTCTCGGCATCGCCGGGGACGGTGTACTCGCGACGAAGGGTCCGATACAGCGAGACCGGATCGCCCGACTCCGGATGCTGCACGACCTTGCGGTCGCTCGAAAGCCCCTGGAAGAAGAGGGTGAGCTCGGTGACCTCCAGATCGTCCGCCGGCCACACCGCGATGCCGGTCCGCGCATTCTCCTTGCCGACCCGCAGATCGCCGATGATTCGGTTCTGGTCCTCGAGGAGCGGATTGCCGAGCAGTTTCCGAAGTTGTCCCACCGTCCGGCTCGGAACACCTCGACCGGAGCGGAGGATCTTTCCGCTGTCCATGAAGAGTTCGATCTTCGGCGCGAACACGAGGTCGCGCTCGGTGAGGTTCGAAACGGTGTAGGTGAAGTACCAGTAGCGTCGTCCGTCGATCGGATCGACGTAGAGGCGCAGGTCACCGGGAGCGAATCCCAGTTCCCAGTCGAGCGCCGCCGCGAGCGTGGGCCGCGGCGCGGCGATCGCGGAGGACCAACTCATGGTGGCCATCAACGACGAAATCGCCGTCAGGAGGATGAGAACCCGGCTGGAGAGATTCCGCGACACCGCGGTCTGACGCATCTGGACCATGAAAAGATCTCCTCGAGGACAGTCCGGGAGTGTATCAGGATCGGTTCCCGATGGATCCTCGATCCGCCGATCCTGCCCCGGAGTGGTAGGTTTCTCAAAGAATGCCAGATCCCCACCCAGCCTCGGGCGTCGGACCACTGATGCCGGAACGAGTCCGTCCGAATGAAATCGAGGCCGCCGTTCGGGTCCTCGTCCGGGGAGATCGTGCCGCCGCCAAGCGTTTTCTCGACTATGCCCGGTCGACCCGGCTGGACCTCGAGCAGACCTGGGTCATCCGAAATCCAGACGGGCGAATCGGTTTCACCGCCCTTGCGGCCCCCGCCGCCGGTCGCACCGCGATGGTCTTCGGAACCCGTCCGGGCTCCAAGGCCGAGGTCGCCATCGCGGGGAGGCTCCTCGCTGCCGTCGCGGAGGGATGCCGGGAACTGGGCGTGGACCTGGCCCAGGCCCTGATCGACCCGAGTGACGCGCTGGAAGAGGCCATGTTCATCGCCGGCGGCTTCAGGCGGCTCGCCCAGCTGGACTACCTCGAACGACCGGTCCCGCGTTTCGGCACGATTCCGTCCCCGGAACTTCCCGCGGACGTCGACATCCTCGCCTGGGACGGCAACCGGGCCGAACTGATCGAACTCCTCGAGCTCACCTATCAGGACACGCTCGACTGCCCCGGCCTCGCCGGACTGCGGCGGACGACGGACATCCTCGCCGGCCACCTCGCCTCGGGAACGCGCGAACCGGAATGGTGGCACGTGCTGCGAATCGACGGCGTGCCGTCCGGCACCCTGTTGTTCAACCGGGGATCGGACGGTCACTCGATCGAACTCGTCTATCTCGGCCTGGTCCCGACGGCGCGCGGTCGAGGACTCGGCAGGACCCTCTTGACATACGGGCTCGCGGCACTAGACGGCGATGCTTCACGAACCGTGGTGCTCGCGGTCGATCGCGCAAACCACCCTGCAGTAGGGCTCTATCGAAGAGCCGGCTTCCGTCACTCGGTCCGACGAACCGCGATGGTCCGGCCCCTCGACGAGACCCTCGCCTGAACGCTGCGCGTTTTCCACAAGCCGGGAACGATCACGACTCAGCGCGGTGGATTACTTTTTTCGGGCGGACGAAAACCGAGGCCGCTCAAGGGATTCCGCCGAACGTGGTCCGCCCGGATCGAATTTCCACGCGGCGACCGGCCCCGGTCCGGTTAGGGTTGGGGGGTCGCCCAAGGACGGGCGGACCACTCGTCACGCCGAAGGCCGGCGCGGGTGAAATCCGGAATCGACGCCTTTTCGATTCGGATTCCGACCCGGACCGGTAGCAGTCTCCGTGAGGCACGAGTTCGCTTCCCGCCAAGGTGGGGAGACCAGGATTCGATTCACGCCCCGCCCCCGAGGCGGGGATCCGATCCGATCCGCGGGAAGGGATTCCGACAACAGACGACGACCGCCTTGAATCCGGCTCCCGCCGGAGCGCGATCGTCTCGGCCCCGCGACGGGGCCGATTCCGGGATCCGGCGTCGCACGCCGGGAGAAGGACCTTCGATCGGAGCTCGCAGGATGAACGAAACGACGAACGGACTTGGAACGAGGGTCGACGAGACCAACGGGGACCGCACCACCCGAATCGGTCGGGAGGTGGCCCGACGCGTCGGACCTCGTCGCTGGGACATGTGGTTCGACCGCTCGACCGCGTTCGTGGTCGAGGAGGGCCGGCTCAAGGTCGAGGCTGAGAGTCGATTCGTGGCGGACTGGATCGAGCGGCACTTCCGCGAGGCGATCCAACTCGCCGCCCGCGCCGAGCTCGGAGAGCACGCGGAGGTCCAGCTCGACGTCCGATCGCGTCCGGGCACCGAGCAGCCGGCGGTCGATTCCGCGACGCCTCCCCCGCCGCCGGACCGGACCAAGGCGCCCGGCCGTCGCTCGCGGGCCTCCACCCGCGGCCGGCGTGATCCGGGACCGAGCCTCGACGCGTTCGAGATCGGCGACTCGAACCGTCTCGCCTACGACGCCGCCTGCCGACTCGGAGACGACCTCGAGGGCTCGACCAGCGTGCTGTTCGTCCATGGGGACTGCGGCATCGGCAAGACGCACCTGCTTCGAGGGATCTGCGAGCAGCGCAAGCGACGGGATCGGCGTGCGAAAGTCCGTTACCTCACCGGCGAGCAGTTCACGAACGAATACATCCAGGCGGTGCGGAACAGCGATCTGGAAGCCTTCCGCAAGACGGTGCGGCGCCTCGATCTCCTCGCGATCGACGATGTCCACTTCCTCTCGAACAAGAACGCGACACAGAGCGAATTCCTGCACACCGTCGACGCCATCGTGATGTCGGGCGGCGCCGTCGCGGTGGTGTCCGACGACCACCCCCGCACGATCAATCGCTTCAGCGGCCCACTGGTCAGTCGCTTCCTCTCCGGGATGGTCGTGCAGGTGGAACGACCGGATCGGGCGCTTCGCGTCAGGCTCGCCCGCCGACTCGCGAAGGATCGGGGAATCCGGCTCGGCGACGCCGCGACGGAGACCCTCGCGTCCCGCTGCGTCGGTTCGGTGCGGGAGCTCATCGGCGGACTCGCCCGGATCGATGCCCTCGCCCGCCTCGACGCGGGCGTCGGCGACCAGTCGGAGATCGGATCCATCACGATCCAACGGGCGCTCGGCGACGAATCGACCTCGACCGGAGGCAAGCCGATCCGACTCTCGAGGATCATCGAGGTCGTGTGCGAGGAGGTCGGCGTGGATCGGGACGAGCTCCTCTCGAGCGGTCGGCATCGCCGCGTGGTCCTCGCCCGCGGACTGTGCGCCTATCTCGCCCGGGAGCTGACCAACGCGTGCTTCCCCGAGATCGCGGCGGCGCTGGGCCGGACCACCCACTCGACGGTGCACACCGCGGATCGTCGGATCCGACGGCAGCTCGAAGCGGACGAGTCGGTCCCCGGCCCGGCCGAGCAGCCGGTCCGCCTCCGTGATCTCGTCGACGAGGTCCGCCAGGCCCTGCGGCGCGCGTGATCCCGAAGGTGCGGCCCCGCGTGCATTCGAGTCCGGTGCGCACGGTTACAATCACACGATGCATCGTCATCCACGCCTCGACCGCCGCCTCGCGGCCCTCATCACCATCTTCGCGGCGACCCCGGCCGGATTCGCGCAGTCGGAGCGGTACGGCCCGGTCGACTCGACGGACGCAAGCGTCTCCGTGCTTCGTCGCAGCATCGGTGGCCAGGGGAATCCCGCGAACCTGACGATGTTCGCCGAACGCGGACTGGAGGGTTCCGACGCCGTCCTGCATGCGGCGGTCGGTGGTCCGTCCCCCGAAATGCGGGTGCGCGCGGTGATCGAACTGGCCAGACGCGGCGAACCGATCCAACCCCTGATCTCGCGGCTCGAAACGACGGACCAGCGAGGTGCCGCGGTGGTCGGGCTTCTGAGCAACGATCTCCTCGACGCCGCGACCGCCGCTTCACTGGTTCCGGTCCTCGAGGCCCCGGACATCGCCTCGGTGATGGCGATCGGCGTGGCGGGACTTCCCGGGGACACGGAACGGCTCCGACGGATCGTCGCCGATGAAGACGCGACCTCGCTGACCCGAGGGCTCGCGGCGGCGACGCTCGAACACCGTTCCATCGAGGCGATCGACGACTGGAAGACCACGATCATGGGATCGCGCGCCTCCGAACGGGACCGGGTGATGTTCGAACTCGTCGCGATCCTCGACCTGCTCGGCTACCGGGAAACCGTCCTCGCATTCCTCCCCGACGTGGTGGATCGCCCCGCCAACGACGCCTTGCGGGCCGCCGTGGTCGAATCCTCCCTCGAACTCGCGCCGGAAGCGGGGATCAAGGCCTGGCAGGCGCTGCTCGACGCCTGCGAAAACGATATGCGGACACCCCCGATCGGGATGCTCCTGGTGCACAGCGAGCGGAACGCTCCACGCGATGCCGCCGTTCGCTTCCCCACGGGCGATCGCCTCTCGAAGGCCGTCGCGGATCTCGTGATGGCCGCGCCCGAGGACCGACCGGCAGTCGCGGTCACCGCGATCGAACTCGGGCACCGACCGACCATGGCCTGGGCCATCTCGAATCCGGACGCCCGGCTCGATCGACGCGTGCTCGAGGCGTTGCTCGATCGATCGCTTCGAACACCCGGAACCGGACTGGGCGAGTTGGCCCTGCAGGCCGCCGAAGTCCTTGCGGGCGTGGATCCGGCTCTGATCGGCTCCCGGATCGAGGCGTGGATCGATGCGGGCGGCGACAACGACCTCGCGGTCGAGATCCTCTTCCGGGGCCTCATGGCCGCTCCCGGTCCGGAGGCGGTCGCGGTGGCGCAGCCCCATCTGGACGCCCCGGACCGGACCATCCGGTCCCTGGCCCTCCTGGTGCTCGCCCGGAGCGGCGTCCTCGACGAGACCCAGCGACGTCGCCTCGGCCGGGCAGCCGCGGGTGGTGGCGGGCTCCCGCCCGATCTCCGCCCCCTGGCCGCCTGGCTGTATCTGGATGCGACCGGCGATCTCGAGACGTCGATTCCGCGAATCGTCGAACCCTGAACCCGCGTTCGACCGATCACGTAGGGACGTCGCATGAATTTCATCCCCCTCAATCGCCCCGACATCCGGTCCTCGGACTTCGCCATGCTCGAGGCCGCCCTGCAGGCGCTGGCCGAGGACGACGCGTCGCCGATCCGGCAGCTCGAGTCCGCGGCGGCCGGGGTGACGCAGCGTCCATATGCCGTGGCCGCGACCACCGCGGGGGTCGCGCTCGAGGGTGCCATGCTCTCCGTGGGCCTTCGCGTCGGCGACGAAGTCATCTGCCCGGCCTTCGCCCCCGCCCGGCTCGTGGCCGCGATCGTCCGGGCCGGCGGCATCCCGAGATTCGTCGACGTCGATCCCCTGACCGGCGGCATGCCCTCCGAAGTGGTCGAGAAGGCGATCTGCGATCGGACCCGGGCCATTTCCGCCATCGCCCCGTGGACCGCCCCCGCGGTGCTCGAGGAGCTCGCGGCGTTGAGCCGCAAGTACGAGATTCCGCTCATCGAGGATGCGATCGAAAGCCTCGGAACGACGATGTCCTCCGACGCCGCCGGACGCTTCGGCGTCCTCTCGGTGCTCGGGCTCGGGCGCGAGAGTTCGGCGATGGCCGCGGGCGGCGGATTGATCGTGACCCATGACGAGCGCATGGCCGCGACCTGCCGGGAGATCCTCACCGAGGGTCGAGCGGGACCGGGTGATCCCGATGACGTCGACGACGACCACGAGGCCGGCGATCATGTCCGGGCCGGACTCGACGGGCGACTCGACGTCCTGCGCGCCTCCATCGGCATCGGCGCATTGGAACGTCTTCCGGAGACGCTCGCGGCGCGACGCGAGGTCGCGGTCAGATACATCGCCCGACTCGGCGGCGAGGCCGACCTGCTGATCTCGCCCCCGCCCTCCAGCGTCCAGCCCAGTTGGACCGCGTTTCCGATCCGGCTGGACGAACGCTTCCTCGCCGAGGATCGCGACGCCATCGTCCGGGGCATGCGACGACACGACATCGGCGTCTCGGCCGGATGGGCCTTCGGACCCGGACTGCCGGTGGCACGGCACGGCGGCGCGCCCGAGGACCGCTGGCCGATCGCCGGCCGGATCGCAGGGCGGACGATGCTCCTTCCGTGCCACGCGTTCGTCACGACCGCCGACATCGACATCATCTGCCAGACCCTGCTGCTCATCATGAAGCAGACCGTGTTCGGCCGCGGCGGTCAGTGATTTCAGGACCGAGGTGACCGTCCTCGCGGCCCCCACCTCGAACGGCGTCAGCCATCGTTCCGACGGAAGATCGACCTCATCCTGCGAATCGAACGCCTGCATGCTCCGAACACCCGGGGGTATCGAAGCTCGATGACGCACCCGAGCAGCCAGGACAGCCTCCATTCGGGCAGCGGGTCTCGCTTGAACACCAGGACCGGTGATTCATCGATCTGACAGGTCCTGCGGACGCTCGACCCCAGGAACTCGTCCGCGAGCAGTGCCGACTGACAGGCCTCGGCCTCCTCGGACCGACACCAGTACGTCTTGTTGAAC
This sequence comes from Planctomycetaceae bacterium, assembly GCA_002684855.1. Classification (GTDB taxonomy): domain Bacteria; phylum Planctomycetota; class Phycisphaerae; order Phycisphaerales; family SM1A02; genus UBA12014. The sequence goes on from NYWD01000042.1 coordinate 46,844, forward strand.
CCGATCGCGAAGATCCGGAGCCCCGACTCGGCAAGCGTCGAACTTCCGAAGACCGCCATGCTCACCTCCGGCCACTCTGCTCGGAACACGTCGTCGACCGCGAGCACGCCGTTGGGCTCGAGCACACCGATCGCGAGCTGGAGATCGTTGGCGACGGCCTCGAAATGATGCCCGCCGTCGATGTGGAAGAGGCGAGCCCGACCGACGCCGGCGACGATGTCGCCGGGCGTCACCTCGAAGGACGAGCGAGCGTCGATGACCACGCGATCCTCGCGGATTCCGAACTCGGCGAGATTCGACTTCAATCGTTCGAGGTCACCTCGACCCGAGTCATCGAGATTCTCCTCCTGGCGACCGAAGAGATCGATGACGTAGGCGTTGGCGGCCTCGCCACTCGCGGCGAGCATCGACAACAGCGACTTCCCGTGGTGAGTGCCGATCTCGACGATCGCCCCCGGCGCCGATGCTTCTTCCTGCATGCGAAGGATCGTGCCGAGGATCTGATGGTCGATCTTCGACAGCCAACCGGGAATACTCGCGATTCGTGCGTACAAGTCCATGTCATCGGCGTGTCGACGCGAAGCGTGACTTCGCGGGGCTCGCTCACTCCCACTCGATCGTGGCTGGTGGCTTCGAACTGATGTCGTAGACCACCCGGTTGACCCCCGTGACCTCGTTGATGATCCGGTTGGAGATCGAGGCGAGGACGCCGTAGGGCAGCCTCGCCCAGTCGGCCGTCATGAAATCCTGCGTCTCGACCGCTCGAACCGCGACCACGTTGTCGTAGGTCCGCCCGTCCCCCATCACGCCGACCGACCGGACGGGGAGAAGCACCGTGAAGACCTGGTTGGTCGATCGGTAGAGTTCGTTGGCGACGATCTCCTCGAGCAGGATCTCGTCGCACTCGCGGAGCAGGTCGAGCTTCTCGAGCGTGATGTCGCCCAGCACCCGCACCGCGAGACCGGGCCCCGGGAACGGATGTCGCCAGACGATCGCCGGCGGCAGTCCGAGGACCTCGCCGAGCGTCCGGACCTCGTCCTTGAACAGGTCCCGGAGCGGTTCGACCAGTTCGAAGCCCAGTTCCTCCGGAAGTCCTCCGACGTTGTGGTGGAGCTTGATGTTCGCCGCCGTTCCGGCCAGCGAATGCCCACTCTCGATCACGTCCGGATAGAGGGTGCCCTGGGCAAGAAATCGGACGCCACCGAACTTCGAGGACTCGGCCTCGACCTGCCGGGCGGCTTCCTGGAACACCGTGATGAAACGATGACCGATGCGACGACGCTTCTCCTGGGGATCGTCGATCCCCTTGAGATCCTCGAGGAACGCATCGGCGGCGTCGACCACGCGAAGGTCGATGTCGAAATGGCCCCGGAAGGTCGTCTCGACGAGTTCACGCTCGTTCTTCCGAAGCAGTCCGTTGTCGACGAAGATGCAGGTGAGACGCTCGCCGATCGCCCGCTGCAGGAGCGCCGCCACGACCGAACTGTCGACGCCGCCCGACAGACCGCAGATCACCCGGTCGTCGCCGACCCGGGCCCGGACCCGCTCACACTCGGCATCGAGGTACTCGCTCATCCGCCAGGTGCCGCTGCAACCGCAGATCCCGTAGAGGAAGTTGCGGAGGATGTCGACGCCGTGGGGCGTGTGCGTGACCTCCGGATGGAACTGCACGCCCCAGAATGGACGCTCCCGATGTCGGACCGCGGCGAACGGACAGGTCGAGGTGGACGCGACGGCCTCGAAGGCGTCGGACAGTCCCGTCACCTGATCGCCATGACTCATCCAGACCGAAGTGCGAGCCGGGATGCCGCTGAGCAGACCTTCGTCGTTCCCGATCTCCAGCTGGGCCCGGCCGTACTCGCGACTCGAGGCGCTCTTGACCGTCCCGCCCAGCATCTCGCAGCCGAGCTGCATCCCGTAGCAGATGCCGAGGACCGGAACCCCGAGGTCGAGGATCCCCGGATCGCAGGCCGGCGCACCGGATTCATGAACGCTCGACGGGCCCCCGGAGAGGATCACCCCCTTCGGGTTGAGGTCCCGCAGGGTCTGGAGGTCCGTGTCCGGTGCGACCAGGAGACTGAACGCACCGAGTTCTCGAACCCTTCGGGCGATGAGCTGGGTGTACTGACTTCCGAAGTCGAGGATCGGAACGGTCTCTGCGGCGGGAACGCCGCCAGTGGTCGCGGTGGTCATGGTGGATCCGTGCACTGGATTGCGGAATCTCGAATTCCGCGGACTGGAAAGGGAAAATGCTACCGCGCCGCCCCTCGATTCGGTGGGGATCGACCCCCGGTCCCCACGACCCGTCTCCTCGACGCCTTGGATCCCGCTTCCGGTGTTATTCTGGCGACATGCCACGGTGGAGCACGCAACTTCGCTGGTCGGGGGTGATCGCGGGATCCTGTCTCGCGGTGGGCTGCACCCCACCGATCCCCCGCGGCGGTTTCGACGCTCCCGACCCTTCATCCCGCATCTATGCGGCGGTCGAGGTCGCGAAGACGTGGAATTCGACGCAACCTCCCGAATCGAGGACGCGGCCACCGAAATCGACGCTCCAGGAACTGGTGGTGATGCTGCAGTCGAGCGATCCCGCTGCGCGACTGATCGCCGGTGACACGCTCAAGCTCGTCACCGGACGGGACTTCGGATTCGGGGCCTCCGACACGCCGCCGACTCGATTCGAGGCGGTCGAACGATGGCGGGCATGGGTGGAAGCCCTTCCGGCGGACGAACCGGTCACCGGGAAGCCGGCATGAGCGACGCCCCCTCCCTGATGCGATTGGAGCTCGTGAGCCAGCCCGAGCTGCTCGCACCCGTTCGAGCGATGCTGACGTCGCTTTCGGAACGACTGGGCTTCGACGAGGTCGAGACCGGTCATCTGGCCCTTGCCGTGGACGAAGCGCTGGCCAACGTCATCCGGCACGGATACGACGGCGCCACCGACGGACGAATCTGGATCTCGGCCCGGGTGGTCGACGAGCCGACGCGGCGTCTCCAGATCGAGATCGAGGATCAAGGTCGCCAGATCGATCCCGCGATGATCAGACCTCGCGATCTCGACGACGTCCGCCCGGGCGGGCTCGGTGTGCACCTCATGCGCGAGGTGACGGACAGCTGTGAATTCGAACGCCGGACGCCGGCAGGCATGCGGCTGGTCCTCGAGAAATCGATTCCCACCTCCCGGTCTCCGGGGCGACGGGACAACAAGGCCGGTACGCCGGAGAATGGAACTCCATGACGAGCGGAAATGAAATGCAGATCGACGTCGATCGACGCGATGACCTGGTCGTGGCGAGCCCCGTCGGGGAGATCGACCTCGCCCGCAGCCCCTCCCTCCGGAGCAGACTGGGCGAGCTGCTCGGGGAGAAGCCGCCGCGACTGATCATCGACCTCTCCAAGGTCCCCTACATGGACAGCTCCGGCGTCGCCACGCTGGTCGAAGCCCTGCAGGTGAGCCGGTCGAAGAACTCCACCCTCGTGCTCGCCGGCATGCAGGACCGGGTCCGTTCGGTGTTCGAGATCGCGCGGCTCGACACGGTGTTCACGATCGTCGCGGACACCGCCACCGCAATCCGGGATGGATCATGAACACGACCGCCCCACGAAGCAGCGTGTTGCTGCGACCGATCGAGCGGATCGGCGCACTGGTGCTCGGCGTGCTGGAGTTCGTCGGCGGGCTCTACTGGCTCCTGCACGAACTCCTCGGATGGACCTGGAGGTCCGTGGTGAAGCACGAGGTGCGCTTCGGTCGCACCGCGTTCATCTCGCAGATGGTCCGGGTCGGCGTCCGCTCGATCAGCATCGTGGTCCTCGTATCGGGCAGCATCGGCTTCATCCTCGCCCTGCAGACCGCGCCGAGTCTCGCGCAGTTCGGCCAGGTCGACAAGGTGGCGAATCTCGTGGGCGTCGCGGTCTTCCGCGAACTCGGACCGCTGATCGCGGCCATCGTGCTCACCGGGTTCGCGGGGGCGTCGATCGCCGCGGAGATCGGCACCATGGTCGTGGGCGAGGAGATCGAGGCCCTCGAATCGATGGGGCTCAATCCGGTCCGTTTCCTGGTGGTCCCCCGGGTGATCGCGAGCGCCATCAGCCTCGTCCTGCTGTCGGTGATCGCGGATCTTTCCGCGGTCTTCTCCGGCGGGGTGATCGGGATCCTCCAGCTGGGAATTCCCTACGAGGTCTACAAGGCCAACACCATCGAGCAGTTGACCAGTGCCGACTTCCTGACGGGCCTGTTCAAGGCCGGCGTGTTCGGAACCATCCTCGGATTGATCGCCTGCCGCAACGGGCTCGCCGTCTCGGGCGGTGCGGCCGGGGTCGGCAAGGCGACCACCGACACCGTCGTGCAGACCGTGGTGACCGTCATCTTCGCCGACCTCTTCTTCACCGCCCTCTTCTTCAATCTGGGACTGGGCTGAGACCGGCGGATCCCGTCGATGCGTTCGAGATCAGGCGCCGAGTGCGAGTCGCTCGGCGGCACGGGCGGGAAGCCCCGATGCGAGCGTCCTCGCCTGCGCCGCGGGAATGTCGTAGCCGGCTCGTCGCCAGGAAATCCGCCGGGCATCGAGATCGAGGACGGCGTAGGCCGCCCTCGGATCGCCGTCGCGCGGCTGGCCGACCGAACCGGGGTTCAGGATGAAGCGGGCATCCAGATCGAGCTCGAGGGAGATGCCCGGCGAGCCCACGTGGGACTCCACCACGGCGCTCGGATCCCCGCCGACGCGACGAAAGCACCCGGGAAGGTGGGTGTGACCCACGAGGCAGATCGAGGTGTCGACTCCCCGGAACGCGGGGGCGGCCGACGTCTCGTCGACGAGGTACCGACGACCACCGGGAATCGGAGAGTCATGCACCAGCATGAGATCCGATTCGAGGTAGATCATGCCGGGGAGCTGCTGGATGCGTTCGACGAGGTCCGGCCGCATGGCATTGATCCGACGACTGGTCCACTCGATCGCTTCACGAGCGACCTCGCGAAAGGACTTCGCGATCTCGGGCCGAAGCATGGCTTCCTCGTGGTTTCCGATGACCATCAAGGCGTCGCGATCGAAGACGAGATCGAGGCACTCGATGGGATCCGGTCCGTAGCCCACGACGTCGCCCAGACAGATCAGACGGTCGATCCCGGCGGCGTCGAGTTGTTCGAGCACCGACTCGAGGGCCAGGAGGTTTCCATGGATGTCCGAGATGATCCCGAATCGCATGCGGGCCGCCTTCCTCGAAACCGATCGGATCGTGCCACGGGACACGTGGCCGGACGCCGGGGAACCACGAGACTGGAACGCCTTCCGGTTCCGGGATCCCGCGACCTACTCTTCATCGGTCGTTCGCGGTCGCATCGCCAGCTTCCTCGACCGCGTGCCTCGTGGGATTCGGCGATTCAATCGCCGTTATCAGCCTCCGGGGCGGACGAAACGGACGTCTGGAGTCGAAGAAGCCCCTGCTGGTCGGCGAGACGCTCCAGCACCTGCGCTGGATGATCGACGAGCGCGGCCCAGCCCTCGCGGATCGCCCGATGACACCCATCGCTCGCACCCGTGTCGACGCGGCCGGGCACCATCATGAGGTCGCGGCCGTAATCCTCCGCCGCGAGTCGCGCCGTGATCATCGCCCCGCTCCTCGCTCCCGCCTCGATGACGACGACCCCGATGGACAGTCCCGCGATGATCCGATTGCGCTGCGGGAACCTCGAGGGACGAGGCTCGGCATCGCATCGATACTCGCTCAGGAGGATGCCCCCGGAATCCACGACACCGGAGAAGAGTCGTTCGTGCTCCGGTGGATAAGGCCTCGACAATCCGCTCCCGAGCACCACGATCGTCCGTCCCCCCGCACGAATCGCCGCACGATGCGCGGCCGCATCGATGCCTCGGGCGCCGCCGGAGCACACCACCACGCCATGGCCCGCGAGGGATGCCGCGAAACGCCCCGCCAGGTCGATTCCGACCGCCGATGCCCGTCGACTCCCGACGATCGATACCACCGGAGACGACTCGAGCGTCGCCGTTCGCCCTCGTGCACGCAACAGGGTCGGGGGATCGGCGATGTCCCGCAGCAATCGTGGATATCGCGCGTCGAAGATCCCGATCAACTCGCCGCCGTTCCGTCGAAGTCGCCGAAGATCCGCCTTCGCCGGTCGCATGTCCAGGCCTGCGAGTTGCCGCCGGACCACGCTGACCGGCTTCCCGGCGACCTGCGCGAGGACATCGACCGACGCCGACCGCACCGCGTCGATCGAGCCGAATCTCCGTCGAAGCCGGTCGATGGTCGCCGGCCCCCATCCCGGGGCGTCCGCGAGGGCCATCAACCAGATCTCATCGGAAGCATGCATCGCCCGCCCCGCGGCCCCACCGCGAACCATACCGGGGGATTCCATGGCCTCCGGGAGAAGCGGCCTTTGTTCGTCACCTTCGGGCGATCACGGGATCGCGGCAGGTCGACCGTGGCAGGTCAGATCGACCTCGAGTCCTCATCGAAATCCGACCAGAGGTTCGCGTCGTCCTCGAGCGGCTCGTAGGTCAGCTCGCCCGGCACCTCTTCGATCCGATCCGAGGCTTCGTCACCTTCAAGATCGCGATCTTCCGCGTCCGCTTCCACTTCATCGGGTGCGATCGCGTTCCCTTCCTCCGATTCACCCTCGCCCGCTTCTTCTACTTCCCCCTCGAGTTCCTCATCCTCTTCTTCTTCGTCCTCTTCTTCTTCCGCCTCGTCTTCCTCCTCCTCGTCGTCCTCCTCCTCGTCTTCCTCCTCCTCGTCGTCCTCTTCGTCTTCGTCCTCTTCGTCCTCTTCCTCTTCCTCTTCCTCTTCCTCTTCCTCTTCCTCTTCCTCTTCCTCTTCCTCTTCCTC
>NYWD01000043.1 GCA_002684855.1 Planctomycetaceae bacterium
CGAAGGCGTTCCAGAGCGTTCCAAACAGTTCGAAATTATCAGGATGCCCCGACTCGACCAAAGACATTCTGCCCAATTTCGGACGCCTGATAATAGGCCTTGGCGCGCGTGCAACGCGATGCCGTTTCGCCGAGAACCGCAATCAACGAAATCCGCATCCTTATCTCTTCTTCACGGAGCTGGAACACCCTGAAACAATCGCGTTCCAATCGGGCCTCCCGCGACCGATGCCGGGCGAGAAGATCCTCGACCGTTGCCACCCGCTCGGAATCCGTGTTGACGGGACACCACCGCCCCCCAAGAATCGCCGTCATGAATCACACCTTCCCCCTGCTGTCGGCCGTCCTCCTGCTCGCACTCGCCGAACCGGCCGCCCGGTCCGCGGTGCCGCGACCCGGCGAGGACGACGCCCGTCCCGAACCTCCGGTGGCCGTCGTTCCCGCCCCGCGAACCGATGAATGGGCCATCGCGAGGCAGGCGGAACTCCTCCGGCGGGCTCGGGAATCCGCTCCGCATGACGTGCTGTTCGTCGGCGACTCGATCACCCAGGCCTGGGAGGGCCCCGGAGCGGGAACCTGGAAGGCTCGGATCGCACCACTGAACGCCTTGAACCTCGGTAATTCCGGGGACCGGACCGAACACGTCCTCTGGCGTCTCCGGGAGGCCCCGCTGACCCGCCTCGATGCGAAGCACGTCGTCCTGCTCATCGGCACCAACAACCTCGGCCACGGCACGAGCGACGCCGCGGAGACGCTCGCGGGCGTGACCAGGGTCGCCGAGACCCTGGCCGAGCAGTGCCCCGATGCCACCATCCACATCCTCGAGATCTTCCCCCGCGGCGAGCGGATGAACCCGATGCGGGGCGACATCTGTCAGATCAACCAGGCGCTCCGCGCGATGGTCGCCGGGGAACGGGCCGCGGCGACGACGGCCGGTCGCCGGCCTCGCTTCACGATCCTGCCGCTCGGCGACGCCTTCATGCGGCCGGACGGCACGATCCCGAAGGAGATCATGCCGGACTACCTCCACCTGACGCCGGACGCCTACCGGATGTGGGCCGATGCGATCGTCCCCGTCATCCGTTGACGAACCGGCGGGAACGCGGATCGCATCATCGGACGTCGCGGCGCCGCGGCACGCCCGGTCGGCGTCTCACTTCGAACGCTTCGACCGGTCGAGCAGGTCCAGCATCGCGACGCCCATCGCCTCGCCGATGAGGTAGTAGGTCTCGGCGTTCGAGTTCCAGTGATACTGCTGTCCCGACGGCGACTGCTCGGGCGGGCGGTAGAACGCCCGGGTGCCCACGAACGCGACGTCGTCCCGGAATTCGGGTCTCTTCGCGACCGCGGCCTGGGCGGCCATCAGCGACAAGGCGCGTGGATGCTTCTCGTCCGGACCGCTCATGCCGGTCTCGGCGATGACGAACGGAAGGCCCGGCGCATCCAGGTCGCGACGGATGTCGCGGATGAAGTGGGCGAGGTTCGTCTCGTAGGCGTCGTTGAACTCCTGGTTCACCCGGTCGTTCCATCCCTGGTGCCAGCCGATGCCCGCGAGTTCGAAGGTGCGACCCGCCAGTTCGGGGAAGTGCCTCGCGGCATCCTGCAGAACCTCCCTCGTGAGGTCCACGAGGATCCGGTATTCCGGCCCCACCTCGCCGCCGGCGCTCGGTGGTCGGAAGTCCTTGCCGATGCTCTTCCCGCCCCAGGCGATCTTGATGAGAAGCACGGGTTCGTCGAGGGCCTCCCCCACCACCGTGCCGAACCCGAGTTCCGGCCCGATGTTCCCGGGGTTCGATCCGTAGCCGGGCTTGAGTCCGCCCGTTCGTCCGAAGTTCCAGATCAGGACGTCCTCGCGTTCGACCCACTCCCCGGAGGAATCCCGCAGTCCTCGAACCTTCGCCCCGAGCGGCGAGGACTCCACCATCCACTCGAGCGACCCTCGCCCTTCGTTGCGATCGGGGTTCGCCTCGATGCGTCCGGCACCCACCATGTTCGACTGCCCGGCGAGCAGGAACACCTTCACGGGGCCTTCACGTGGAACCTCGGCCGCACCGGGGCGCGAGACGCAGAGGACCAGCAGGACGACGGCGGCGAGTCGGAGCTCGAGACGGACGATCGGACGGGTCGGCATGGGACTGGGCTCCTCGGCTCGTGGGGTNCGCGATCCGCGGAGCCNGGCGCCCCACGCGATCGTCGCCTCCATCNTCGACCCGAACGAGCACCGATGCAACCTGGCGCGGACGCCCNCTCGGGAACCACCACCCGGCCGGATCGNGCGCTCAGCCCCGGANNCGTCGGAACGCCGATCGCCAGAGCAGTCCCGCGAGAATCACTCCCAGACCGACCAGCCAGATCCGCCATTCGACCCAGAAGGCGAGGAATCCGCATCCCGCGACTCCGAGCCACGCGAGTCCGCGCGGCAGGAAGCGGTCCTTCGGTGCCAGCCGGAGCGCCGCGAGGTTCGTGATCCCGTAGTAGACGAGCACGGTGAAGGCGCTGAACGACCAGGCGATCCGCACGCTTCCGAGCGTCACCAGTCCCACGATGATCGCACCGACGAGGATCACCGCCACGACCGGGGTTCCGGTGGTCTCGCGGACGCTCCCGACGCTCGCCGGAAGATCCCCACGCCGTCCCATCGCGAACGCCACCCGCGACAGCCCGAGGACGAGATTGAGAAGCACCCCGAGCATCGCGGTGACCGCGGCGATCGCGACCACCCAGCGGATCCAGGGCGTCTCGAGCATCGCCGCCGCGACCTCCAGCGGGGCCGCGGTGGCCTTTGTCACCTCGGCGATTCCGTCGGACCCGAGCAGACCGATCGAAACCACCGCGACCAGCAGGTAGAGCGTCGCGGAAACCGCCAGCGTGATGCCGATCGCCCGGGGGATCGTCCGACGCGGCGACCGAACCTCCTCGCCGAGCGTCGCGATCCTTCCGTATCCCGTGTACGCGACGAACATCAGCGCCGTCGCCTCGAGCAGGCCGGCCCCGTCGCGGGCGAACGAGAAGGATCCCATGTCGTCGACCATCGGATCGAACCACTCGCCGTTCGGACCGGACAGCCACCGCAAGCCGCCGATCACGAATGCGAGCAATCCACCGATCGTGACCGCGACGATCACCCCGTTCACGAGATTCGCGCGGCGGATCCCCATCGCGACGACGATCACCATCGTCGCCACCGCGGCGATCGCCACGGGAATCACCCACTGCTCGTTCCGGATCACCGAGGTATGGAAGAGGTGGCTCGCGAATCCGAGCGCGGCCGTCGCCGCCGAGGCCGACTTCGCGCAGAGGAACATCCAGCCCGCGGTGAAACCGATTCGAGGCCCCAGCAACAGGATCCCGTATTCGTAGGTGCCCCCGCTCACGGGATGCTTCGCGGCGAGCTGGGCGCTGCTGGCGGCGTTGCAGAACGCAAGCCCCCCGGCGAGCACGATCGCGACGACCACCATCGATCCCGCGATCCCGCCCGCGATCCCGACACCGACGAACACCCCGGTTCCGAGGATCGAACCGAGCCCCAGCAGGACGGCCCCCCCGAGGCCGACCTCGCGTCGCAGCATCGGCGTCGATTCCCCGCTCATGAGGCCCGCCCACCCGACGCGACGGCTCCGACGGACGGATCCGTCGCGAAGATTCGATCCGAAGTCGTCTCCCGCCTCGAGAACCACGACGCCGGCCAACGCCGGCGTTCGGGGATCCCCGGGCCGTCGGGCGAGGGACCACGGGCCGCATCCCGGGCCGCCGTGTCGGAATGCCGTGCGTCCTCGTTCATCGCGAACCGAAGAATAACCGGTGGACGGGGACCGCCGTCTCGGGTCATTTTGAAGTGAGCGTCTCGACCCGGCAGGAACAACCGTTTAACCTCGATGCGGTCCGTTCTTCACTCGGAGTCCCTTTCATGATCAAGGCCACGCTCTGCACCATCCTCGTCGTCCTCTCGACGACGATCCCCGGTCATGCCGCCGCGCCCCCGTCGAAGGTGGCGAACCCCGACTTCACGAAGGGCGAGCCGATCCCGGAGGGCGCGACCCACGACTGGAACCTCGGTCCGACCGGCGCGAGGGGCTGGATGTACAGCAACAAGCTGGAGACCAGCGAGGCCCGGCAGGTCATGGTGACGACGGTGGAGCCGGGATCGCCCGCGGACGGCGTGCTCGAACCCGGCGACGTGATTCTCGGAGCCGGTGCCCGACTCTTCAAGAACGATCCCCGCACCGAGCTGGGACGCGCGATCGGCCTCGCCGAACGGACGAGCGGACGCCTCGTCCTGATCCGATGGCGCGACGGGAGACGCACCCGCGTCGCCGTGAAGCTCCCCACCCTCGGCCGGTATGCCGCGACCGCCCCCTTCGACTGCCCGAAGTCGGCGAAGATCCTGGAGCGGGGCTGCGAGGGGCTCGCTCGAACGATGGCGGCGAATCCGAAGAAGGGCACGCCGATCGAACGGTGCTACAACGCCCTCGCCCTCCTCGCGAGCGGCGACCCCGACTACCTGCCGCTGGTCCGGCAGCAGGTCGAGGCTTTCTCCACCTATTCCGATCTCGAACGCCGAAGCCTGCACTCGTGGTGGTACGGCCCGATCAACCTCCTGATGGCCGAATACGTGCTCGCGACCGGCGACCGGACGTTCATGCCCGAACTCGAGCGGATCACGATGGAGATCGTCAACGGCCAGAGCGAGGTGGGCTCCTGGGGTCACCGGATGGTGCAGCCCAACGGCCGGCTTTCCGGCTACGGCATGATGAACGCGCCCGGGCTCCCGATGACGATCTCACTGGTCCTCGCGCGCGAGGCGGGCGTCGAGAATGCCGAGCTCGACGAGGCGATCGAGAAGACCGCCCGTCTGACGCGGTTCTACGTCGGGAAGGGAAGCATCCCGTACGGCGACCACCACCCGTGGATCGAGACGCATGACGACAACGGCAAGAACGGTGCCGCCGCGGTGCTGTTCAACCTGCTCGGCGACGCGGAGGCCACCGAGTACTTCTCCCGGATGAGCGTGGCGTCGCATGGCAACGAGCGCGACAACGGTCACACCGGCAACTACTTCAACATGCTCTGGGCGATGCCCGGCGTCGCCCTTTCGGGTCCGGAAGCGAGCGGGGCGTGGATGGAGGAGTTCGGCTGGTACTACGACCTCGCCCGCCGCTGGGACGGGACCTTCCGTCATCAGGGCCCTCCGCAGGCGAAGCCCGACAGCTACCGGAACTGGGATGCCACCGGTGCGATGCTCCTCGCCTACGCGCAGCCCCTTCGTGGAATCCACCTCACCGGCCGCACCCCCGCGACGGCGCCCGAGGTCGATCGTCGCACCGCCGAGGACCTCGTCGCCGACGGACGGGACTGGGGATCTCGGACCCGGCTGGAGACCTGGTCCGAACGATCGATCCGGCAGTTGCTTCGCAACCTCGAGAGCTGGTCTCCGGTGGTGCGGGAGCGCGCCGCGATCGAACTCGCCCGGCGCGACGGCGATCCCACCGCGAACCTGCGGAAGATGCTCCGACGCGACGATCCGCACGGCCGGCTCGGCGCGTGCCAGGCCGCGATCATGCTGAAGGGCCGGGCCGCACCGCTGGTCGACGATCTGCGAACCACCCTCGAATCCGAGGATCTCTGGCTTCGTGTGAAGGCCGCCGAGGCCATCGCGGCGATCGGCGGTCCCGCGATGACGGCCCTGCCCGACCTGCTCGCGATGCTCGCGGCGCCGGCCGACGCGGCGGATCCACGTCGCATGGAACAGCGATACCTCTGCTTCGCCCTGTTCGACCGGCGCGACGGGATGCTCGGGAAGTCGCTTGAAGGCGTCGATCGGGATGCACTCCTCGCGGCCGTGGCGGCCGGACTCGAGAACGAGGACGGCCGGGCCCGCGGCGCGGTCGGATCCGTCTACCGGAACCTCTCCTTCGAAGCGATCAAGCCGCTCCTGCCCGCGATCCACGACGCCCTCGTCGAACCTGCCCCGAGCGGCATCATGTTCGCCGACGGCATCCGCCTCGCCGGACTCGACCTCTTCGCCGAGCACGGGATCGAGGAGGGGCTTCCCTGGTGCGTCACGATGATCGACCCGGAACGGTGGGGCATGGGCAACCGGATCGAGCGGTGCCTGGACGCACTCCGGGTCTACGGCGGCGCCGCACGCTCGCAGATCCCTCGGTTGAAGGCCCTGCAGGCCGAGCTCGTCGAACGCAAATGGAATCCGGAACGACTGGAGAAGGTCGACATTCCGGGCCGGATTCTCGAGATCGAGAACGACCGAACGGCCCGCGAACTCCGGAGCATCGACGAATTGACGCCCGATCCGTCCGCGTGAGGACGGGAGGCGACCGGATTCGGATCCTTCATCGGGATACGGACCCCTCGGACATCGAGATCCGGGCGGACGGAGCCGTGGGCGGTACACTCGCGGATCCGCCGTTCGCACCTCCGACGTCGATCGCCGCACGATCCCGGCGGCGCCGATCACCCTGCTGAAACGAATCATGCCCTCCACCGACGCTCCCATTCCGAACACGTTGTTCATCGAGGTGTCCGGTGCCGGCATCCCGGAGATCGACGGGCTCTTCGTGCCCTCGACCGCACCGCCGGCGGCCAGCGAATCCGGAACGATCTCGAGCCCCGGCTACTGGAACGGAAAGATGGCGTGGGACCGCGCGGACGGCGCCGGCGAGCGGAGCCCGTCCCTCTCGTATTCCAACAGCTATCGCGCCTGGCGCATCGCGCGACTCGACGGGCACCTCGCCTACGACGTCACCTGCGATGACGACCTGCCGCCGACCGATCGGGAATGGCACGTCTACAAGAAGGGCGTCGCCCCCGCCCCGACCGTCACGATCCATCACTGCGATCCCCGGCAGCCCTGCCCCGAGCCCAACGTGGTGTTCGTGCTCGGCGGCCCCGGTGCGGGCAAGGGCACGATGTGCGAGCTTGCCGAGGCCCAGCTCGGCTGGACGCACCTCTCGACCGGCGACATCCTGCGGGACGAGCTCGAGCGTGGTGGTCCGCTCGCCGAGACCATCGACGGATTCATCACGCCGGGGAACCTCGTACCCGACGACATCGTGGTGACCCTTCTCAAGAAGGCGATGGACACGGTCACCCGGAGCACCGGCCGGAGCAACTTCCTGCTCGACGGATTTCCACGATCGCTCGGCAATCTCGACGCGTGGTACGAGGTCTTCGGTCGCCACGTCGAACTCCCCAGGATGCTCTACTTCGAGTGCCCCTACCCGGTGCTCGAGCAGCGCATCATGGGAAGAGCGAGGTATTCGGGCCGAAGCGACGACAACCTGACGAGCCTCAAGCAGCGCTTCGACACCTTCAAGGCCGTGACGCTGCCGACGGTGAATCTCTTCAAGGAACAGGGACGCTGCATCGAGATCGACACCAGTCCCGACCGGGAGACGGTCTACGCCGAGGTCGTCGAACATCTCGCGGAGCACACCGAGCCGACGTTGGCGGACCGCCCGCTCGGAGAACGGGCCGAGGAACTGCTCGGCCTGCGGAAGCGAACGAGATAGCGACGTCTCGACCGGGCACCGCAGCCTCCGTTCCCGACTCGGCGGTTCCGGAACCGACCGCGACCCGTCCGGTTCCTCAGCACCCGCCCCAGGCCACCAGGATCAGCGCCAGGTCACTCGAGTCGACCACTCCCGAACCGTCGAGATCCTCGACGCATCCGCCGCACGGGCCCCAGGCGCCGAGGACGGCGGCGAGGTCGCCGGCGTCGACCACGCCGTCACCATCGAGGTCGCCGACGCACTCGCACTCGTCGGGGATACCGTTGTCGTTGGTGTCTCCGCTGTCGCCCGAGTCGATGTCGCATGAATCCGGCACGCCGTTCTCGTTGCAGTCGACGTACCCGAGGCCGGGGTCGGAGACCGCGCGCACCACGTAGTTTCCGGGGAACGAAGCCTCGATCAGCGCGAACTCGACCGCCTCGGCCGCGAGATCGTCGGGGTCGATCGGCGTACTGCGCCCGACGATCCAGCTGACCCCGAAGTAGTGCGGTGGTGCGAAGTCGATCATCAGGGCCGAGGAGCTGGGTTCCCCCATCACCCCGCCGACGAAGAACGAGACGCCGTCCGGACCGAGATCCACGTCCGGCACGTCGAACCGGACGAGCTCGTACCCCATCGACTCGTCGATCTGCACGGGCAGCGAGGAAAGGACCTGCGCATCGGTCGGATCGCCGTCACCATCGGGGTCGGACCAGACGTGGAGCGTCATGCTCCGGCCGACCGCCAGATCGCTCACCTGCATTTCCACATGGGTGATCAGGCCCGCGCCGTCGGTCACGGTGAAATTCTGGAGCCAGCCGGTGTAGGCGCCGTCGGAGAAGGTGGTCGAATAGCCGTCCCATCCGTCCCAGCGATCGTCGTCCCATCGATAGGACGCGGGAACCGCCAGCTGGCACTCGTCCGGGATGCCGTCCCCCTGGCAATCGAGGCTGGTCCCGGCCGCCAGGTCGCACTCGTCGGGAATGAGGTTGCCGTTGCAATCGGCGCTCGTTCCGTCGAGGACGTCGGACGCGTCCGGGGTGCCGCTGCGGTCGCAGTCCGGCCACGCCGCGTCGAGCAGCTGCTCGGTCGGCAGGAATCCACGGCTGATCCGCAATTCGTCGATCGAGCCGCGCAGGAATTGGTTGTTCGTCCCGCCCGCGTTCTGGTGACCACCGACGCGGAGCGGACCGGAATTGAGCACCGGCAGCCACAGCGTGAACCCCGGCTTGTCGAGGGCCACCGTCTCGAACG
>NYWD01000044.1 GCA_002684855.1 Planctomycetaceae bacterium
CGTCTTCGTCGTCTTCCGTCCGTCCGTCCGTCTGGTCGGATCAAAATCAAAGATCGACACCCGCTCAAGCCGCTCTACATACTAGAGCCTCTTCCCAACGAGCGGGCGTGCATACATTTTGGATCGCTTTTAGCATTGCTATAATCTGCTGACATTGGGGAATAAGGGGAATCAGAAAGCCGAGGGCAAGCCGCAAAATCAAAAAGATAAAACTGCAGGACAGGCTGGGTATCATGACGACGAACTACATCAAGTCGATCGCGCTCTCGGCGCTGCTGCTCAATCTGAGTTCACGCCATCTCTCAACCGCGGCTCTAGGTGGAAGCCACTGTGGGTGGAACTACGAGGACGCAATCATGCGGTGTGACGAGCCTTGCTCCTTCGTGGGAATCGACACCGTAAACTGCGCCCCGGGCATGTACTGTTTCGGCCCTGACCTGCCCTGCGATAGCGTCACGAACGGCACGGAGGTGGATGGGGAGAAGTTCGACGTGGTCGACGACGCAGAGCTCGGTGACACGCTCGCCCCGCTCCAGGCCTACGTGGACGGGGAGGACGAGCAGTACAGCCACGAGAACACCGCGGGAGAGAACGAGGTGCTCACGACCATTCCAAACCTTGGCGAGAAGAGACCGGGTCCGGATGAGGGAACCGAAATGTTTGCCTTGTTGGGCGCCAAACCCGCCGACGAGACTAACTCGACCGTTGCGCCGACGGCGAGCCCCTCGTACAGCCCCTCGAGCGGCGTGCCAACCATTTCGCCGAACGATACTCCGGCTCCGACAACTGAGTCACCTACGATAACGGCAATGCCGACCGAGTTCGAGCGGGAGAGGTGGGCGAATGAGAGACGGAACATGACAAACCCCAGCATGCACTTCTGCGGAACACTGTGGCAGCAGGCAAAGGATTCTTGTAATAACGACCCCAACGCGATTCCCTGTCCAAGCATCGAGGGACGTATGCTTCCCTGCCCATCAGGCGAGCTCTGCTTTGCCATCGGCGGTATGTGCACGCCTCCCACCTTGATCCCCACCTCAACACCCAGTGAATCTCCCACTACGGCGGCCCCTACCACACCGAAGCCGTCATCGAGTCCCGTGGGTCTAGACGACGAGTCGAACTGGCTCTTCTGCGGCAAGGATGAGGCAGACGCATCATCCGACTGTGACAACCCCCGCAAGGTCTGGTGCCGGTATGGGAGCCACGCCGACTGCCCCACCGGGCAGGCATGCTACGACACGCGGGAGGGCGACAACGGGGAATGCTCCTCGACGCACCTCGGTCTGATCTACGACTACGACCTGCCCAAGCCGACTTTGTCACCGTCTATGCATCCCACGATCTCAATGAAGCCGACCGAGGATCTGAATCCACAAGATTACTACTGCAGCGAGACCTTTCGCATGCCTGATTACGATGAAGAGTGCGGTGTGCCGTGCCCCAGTATGCACTCGTCGGAATGCCCGGGAGGTCAGATTTGCAACGGACCGCTAAGGAAGTGCGTCAAGACGCACAAGGTCGGTGCTCCCCTTAGCTGGTGCGGAGCCGATGCCGAGGATGCCGCGAGCGGATGCCATCAGGCCTGCCCTGAGGGAACTGACGACGAGTGTCCTGATGGCATGACTTGCTGGGCTACCAGAGGGCAGTGCACCATGCTAGACTCCTACCTCGACGTCATCGAGGAGCGTAAAAAGTTTCTATGGTGTGGGTCGTCATACCGGCACCTCGTCGAGAACTGTGCTGAGGCCTGTCCTTCTGGAAGCAACGATGAGTGTGGTGTGGACGATGACGGGAATGAGATGACTTGCTGGGACATGAGCGAAGAGGAGATGTACTGCAACACCACCGGACTGGGAATTGTCGAGCCTACCGATCCCGACATGCTCTGGTGTGGCAACTCGTGGAACGAGGTCCTCGAGGAGTGTCCGAAGAAATGTCCCACGGGAAGCGATGAAGAGTGCGGTTTTTTTGGTGTTTGTTTTGATTTGACCGGGAACGATCTGATCTGTAAGACTGAAGGGTTTGGCGTCAAGAAGAAGGGCGACCCCAACAAGAGGTTTTGCGGCGACAGCTATATGCAAATGATGGAGTTCTGCCCAAAGCGCTGCCCGATGGGCAACGAGTGTCCTGGGGACTCAGTCTGCTTTGAGGATTCTCCATGCGAGATGGAAGGGCAGTCTGCTCCTGGCTTCGTGAAACAAGACACGAGTTCAATGTACTGTGGAGTCACATATTCCGAAGCCACCTCGTGCGCCGCGCCTTGTCCCGGAGGGAGCGACGGCGATTGCCCTGGCGAGGCGCGCTGCTGGGGACAAGTCACATGTAACCCCTGGGCACCCAAGCCGGCGGATACTACCCCTATCGAGGAGGAGCCGATGCAGCAGGCCGAGGAGGTTGACAAGACTCAGAATCTAGTACTTGAAGTTGAAATCATCGAAGAAGACGGCCAGAAGGAACCCGAACCTGTTGATGAGATCCAGCCGGTCAAGGTCGACTTACAGGTGAAAGATGAGAAGGAAGAAGACGGACCCGAGCCCGCGTCAATTCCCGAGGCGCAGCCNATTGAAGTCGACGTCGACAATGAGGTGCAAGCCGAGAAGGACGACGAGCCAGAGCCTGCTTCCAAGCCGTCACCGAAGGAACCCGAGGCGCAGCCACAGCCAATTGTCAACAAAGAGGAGNTCGAGCCCNAGTCAGNACCAAAAGAGGAGCTCGAGCCCGAGCCGGCACCAAANCCTTCTCCAAAGGAGNCCGAGCCGAAGCCGCAGCCAATTGTCAGCGAAGAGAAGCTCGAGCCCGAGCCGGCACCAAAGCCTTCTCCAAAGGAGCCCGAGCCCGAGTCCGCACAAGTTTCTGAATCTTCTGTGAGCGAGGCCACCCCGCCCGAGCCAAACCCCCCAGCACAACCTGCACCCCAGCCCGCCCCGGCACCCGAACCACCGACTGTGCAAGGCTTCAAGGTATCTGGCATTTCTATGGAGCTCCAGGGTCTAGGGAAGAATTTGCCTGCATCCACCCTTCTAGCCTGGGAGACAATGACAGCCGACTATTTCGAGGGCTACTATAATGATAATCAAGCCACAGGGGTGTCGAATGTCGTGACAGAATATGATGTTGGTGTCATCAGCTTCGCCCAGTCTCGCCGCAGGAAGATGCTTCGCGTTCAGCGCCGCGTCCAAGCCGGCTCCCATATGTTCCAGTTCAGCCAATTAATCGCCTACGAAGGTAACATGGACGTACATGATGCAGTCGAAGGGCCTTTCCAAACAGATGGCGACCGCGCCGACTATGTTGCTTTTCTCAAGCAGGATTCGTTGTTTGCCAGCTTGACTGGAGTATCGGGAGTATTCTTGCCTCAGCCCCTTCAGATTGAGGAAACAACAATGCAGGTGCCAGCTCCCGCTCCAAAGCCTTTTGGCGTGAATGTCGGTGTAAATGTCGATGCCAACATACAAACTACTGGCAATGATAGTGGATGGGACGGCTCAGGAAATCCGTTTGGAGATGTTCCAGGTCCTGCCCCTGAAAGGGAGGTTTTCAGCGAGAATTTTTACTGCCACAATAGTGGAAAGCCCTGCACGTCCGGAGAGTGCGACAGTGGAGATTTGTGCTACTTTGTCCCGGAGGGGCAGCCCGAGCTCAACTCTGCTCCAACGTCCGACAACGCAGCCGGCAGCCTTGTCAGCGCTGTTCTAGATGGGAGCTTTCCGACCAATGGTGTTACCGCCACTACCGCCCCCGACCATGATGATGCCAACGTCAAAGTCCAAATAGACCTCAACATTGTTCCTCAGCCAAACCCGTCTCCCACCCCAGCCGTTCCTGCCAGCCCGGGCAGTGGCCAAGGTCAAGTCACAGTTCAGGTGACCTCTCAAAATACTCAGCCGAGTAGTGACAACGCCCCGACCCCGGCAGGTGATCCGACCTCAGCCGACAAATCTCCATCAATTGCTGTTTCGGTTCTACAGCCGTATGCGAAAGCCTGCAACTTGTGCCGACCAGGACAGAGAGGCATTAATGGTGATGTGAAATTCAATGGCGACCTGATGAGCTGTGAGAGTGCGTACAACTTGATTTTAAACATGTTTACGGAAGGTGACAACAATTGTGTCGGAGTCCAGGCCGCATTCGGAAGTACTTGTTGCCAAGGAGAGATCACACCCCAGACATTGATTCAATCACAGCCTACAGTCGATGTTGTCAATGCCCAGCCTTCACCGAATCCAGCCCCAAGCCCTTCAGTCAAAGCAAACGAGCCAACCAAGGTTGTTATTCCATTGTCCATTCCTAATATCGGAAGCATGCCAACCTGGCAAGAATATTCATCATCTGGGTCTAGCCCAACAGAAGACACTACCGTGAACATATCACTTGAGTTGAGCCCTGGTGGCAACAATGGAGATGCACCGCTGGCTTTGTCAAGTGTCTCATCCGGGTTAGAGTTTCCTTCTGATACATACTACTGTGGTTCTTCACAGGAGTCCGCAGCCATGACTTGCTCGAACGCGTGCCCCAGCGGACAGGACAGTGAATGTCCTGGCGACACTAAGTGCTACGGTAAAACTGAGTGTGCCAACAAAGAGTCATTCTTCTGCGGGAAATCATGGCTAGATGCAAGTGACAAGTGCAGCAAGGCCTGTCCAACAGGTGATGCGCTTGAATGCGACAACGGAGAGGCTTGCTTTGCTTGGACGAGTTGTGAAAACACTGGAAGTTTCTACTGTGGCGTGAGCTTTGACGATGCCAACAACAACTGCGTGACACCATGTCCATCGCGAAGTTCACTCGACTGTCCCGGCATGCAAGGATGCTTTGCATACACTACCTGCGAACGAACTGAGGACGGGCCGCACGAAACTGATCCTGAAGATGTTCCATTGAACGATTACTTTTGTGGAGAGACGCAGGAGCTGGCCTCGAGCACCTGCTCCATTGCCTGTCAAGACGGATTAGATTCGTCATGCCCTGATGAGATGCAGTGTTACGAAAGCACAGGGTGCAGTGCAAGGGATAGCTTCTGGTGTGGCAGCAACTGGCTCGAGGCTGCCGAGACATGCTCTAAGCCATGTAGCAGTGGTTCATCGATTGAATGTGATGCTGGGCAGAGCTGCTTTGCTCACACTGGATGCCAAACAAACCTGTTCTACTGTGGCAAGACGTTTGAAGATGCCAGTGAAACATGTTCAAGACCATGTGAAGGGCGATCCAGCTCCGAATGCGCTCCGGGAGAGTTTTGTTACGCTTTCGTCACTGATTGCGCTGATGGGGCCCAAGGAGAGGGCATGGACAACCCCCAGTCCATAAGCATGAGCGCCTTCAACACTAACTTTGAGGTTCAACCACAGAAGGGATATCCATCCGCAACCAGATGGTCATCGACTTCTTGGGAGGACGAGTGGGCCAGGTACTCTAGGTCGTCTTCAACCATGAAGTCGGTTTCATGCTTACTCCTGGCATTCATCACACTGGCAGCCGGTGCTTTGATGTAACACTGTATACCAGCCCAGAAGTATAGTGTGTAAAATAGAGCTAATTCAGCTCCTGCATGCATGGCAACTTTTGTTTCTTTGCACTCTCAAAAATTCGACCTCCT
>NYWD01000045.1 GCA_002684855.1 Planctomycetaceae bacterium
ACCGCATCAGCCGACTCGAAGGGGTGCTGCTCACCGCGTCGTTCGTGCTCTACACCGTGCTGCTCTTCGCTGGCTGGCCGTTCCCGGCCGACCGGGGGACCAAGGTGGATTCACCCGCATCCGTCGTCGAGCCGGATCAGGCGCGGGCGGACGACGAGTCGATCTGGTCATGATTTCGAAGATGAAAGTCGTCATCAAAGCGAAAAACACGTAGCAAGCGGGCTTTCGATCTCGTTCCGAACCTGTCGCGAGCGCGAAATCGCACGAAACGCGACGGCCGCCGTCGCGGGGGATCCTCCCCGGATTCGCCGGTGAACGGGATCCGGTCCCGCCTCATCTTGGAGCATGCGAGCCCGCTCGAACGGCGATCCCCGTCGTTCCGGGGGGCGTTTCAGGCGATCGGGGCGTCGATCCAGCCGCCGCCGAGGACCAGGTCGCCGTCGTAACAGACCACCGCCTGCCCCGGCGCCACCGACGACTGCCGCGCGTCGAAGCGGACTTCGAGCCGATCCTCCCCGACCATCCGCGCGGTCGCGGGTACGGGCTCGGCGTTGTATCGGATCCGCACGGTGCAGTCACGCGGCTCGGTCGGCGGCTCGGCGAGCCAGTTGGTCTGGCTGGCGAGGCAGCCGCTCGATTGCAGGGCTTCCCGACCCCCCACCGTGATGGTGTTCGCCACGGGGTCCTTCGCCACCACGTAGATCGGCCGTCCGAGGGCCATGCCGATCTTCCGACGCTGTCCGATCGTGAAGTGCTGGTGACCCGGATGTTCGCCGATGATCTCGCCTTCACCGTCGACGATCGCGCCGGGAGTCACCCCGGTCGAGGTCTTCCGGGAGACGAGTCCCGCGTAGTCGTCGTTGGGCACGAAGCAGATCTCCTGCGAATCCGGCTTGTCGAAGACCGGGAGATCGAATTCCTCGGCGAGGTCGCGCACCCGGGACTTGGGGATCCCACCGACCGGCAGCACCATCTCGCCGAGCCGGTCGGCCGGCGTGCCGAAGAGCACGTAGGACTGGTCCTTGCCGTGGTCGACGCCGCGAAGCAGCCGGTGGCCGTCTCCTCCCGGAACGGGTTCCACCCGGGCGTAGTGCCCGCTCGCGACGTGCGTGGCCCCGATCTGGCCCGCGTATTCATGCAACCGGCCGAACTTGAGCCAGTCGTTGCAACGCACGCAGGGATTCGGCGTGCGACCGGCGTCGTACTCCGCGACGAAGTGGTCGATGATGCGACCGAACTCCTTCCTGAAGTTGACGACGTAGAACGGGACATCGAGCTTCGCGGCGACGAGCCGCGCGTCCTCGGCGTCGCCGACCGAGCAGCAGCCCTGCTTCCCGATCCGGACCTTCGCGGGATCGCAGGTCTCGCCCGGAATCAGTTCCTCGAGCGCATCCCCGGGTGAGCCCAGCCGCATGAACACGCCGACCACGTCGTGGCCCGCCGCCCGGAGCAGGGCGGCGGCGACCGAGGAGTCGACACCGCCGCTCATCGCGACGAGGATCTTGGTCGGGCGTTCGGGGATCACGTCGTCATCCTACGAACCTCGGGGGTCCGACCGCGGCGCCCGTCGTGGTGTTCCGTCACAATGCGGTCCCGCTTCGGTCGGCGACGACCGGGATCGTCCGAAACCCGTTGGAAAGGTGAAGTCCGATGCATCAGGATCTCTGGGCCCCCTGGCGAATGGCGTATCTCCGGGACCTCGAACGGCGCCGGGCCGAGATCCCCGAGGGCGAACCCGTGCTCTCGGACTTCATCGCCGCCGCCTGGGCCGATCCGGACCGGGACGAGGAGATGCTGGTGGTCCATCGCACCGACCGGGGCCTCGTCATGCTCAATCGCTTCCCGTATTCCAACGGTCACCTGCTGGTGGCCCTCGGGGTCGCGAAGCCCCGGCTCCTCGACCACTCGAGCGATGAAAGAGCGGCGTTCTGGGGTCTGGTCGATCATGCCGTCGATCTCGTGGAAAGGGCTTTCCAGCCGCATGGCGTCAACATGGGCGTGAATCAGGGAGACGCCGCGGGGGCGGGCCTGCCGTCGCACCTGCACGCCCACGTCGTGCCCCGGTGGAACGGCGACGTGAATTTCATGACCTCCATCGGCGGACTCCGAGTCGTCCCGGAATCACTCGAGGAGGTCCTCGCGACGTACCGAGCTCTTTCCGTCCACTGAGCGGCGAGCGTGGCCGGTCGCCGAAATGGACGCCGGTGCGACCCCCGGCGGGTCCGCCACCGATCGATCGGCGGGCCGGGGAGCATTCCCGGCTGGACCGGAACCCGGAGCTCAAACCCCGCGTTTAAGGTGGGTTCGCCGCTCATCGATCCCGACCTTCCACTCCAGGTGCCACGAAATCGTGGTGCCCGTGAGGCTTGGCCATCGTCGCAAGTCGTACGACCCCGTGGGGTTCGCAACGGTTCGAGACAGGGGGTTCCGGCACGGCCCGACAGGGGTCGCCCGGCGTCCATCAGGGAACTCTACCCCCAGTTTCGGGTACGGTCGAACAATCCGCGGAAACCGCGGTGAGGCGTGCCGGGGAGGTCTCCGCGGCGGTTTGACACCCTGCCGAGATGCTGTCAACATCCACCATTCGAGGATCGATCAGATCCCACCCCGGCTTCCCTGAGGATCCACAGACATGACCACCCGCGCCGCGTTCCGTTCCAGCTGCCTCCTGCTCGTCGCCACCATCGGCCTCGGCGGTTGCGCCAGTTCCTCCGACGTCAGCTTCAACGCCATCAAGGGTGACCTCACCCCCCACATCGTCGGCCTGACCGAACGCGACGTCGACATCGAACGGAACATGGCGGTCGTCGGAAACCAGAACCTCCGCATGTTCTGGGGCGACCTTGGTCGGATCTGGCTCTTCGATCGTCCGAGTCGACTCAGCCCGTACGACATCATCTCGACGAGCGGCCAGCCGAGCCAGTGAGCCCGACGGCCCTTCGGGCGACGCGGCTCCGCGACCATTCCTGACCAACCCCACGGGGTCCCGCCTTCGGGACCCCGTGTTCGTTTTTCACGACTCCCCGTTTCTCCCGTCGACGAATTCATCTCGTGCCCCTGCAACGCCTCGCGACATTCCCGATCCGGCTCGTCGTGATGGTGGTGTCGACCTTCCACCCCAGAACCCTGCCACCCATGCTCCGGCGGAACTACGGCCGCGAGCTGGCGGCGTGGGCGTTCCTCCCGATCATGCTCGGCGGCATCCAGGGGGGCACGATGGGCGTGCTCCTCAAGAAGACCTTCGCCGGGCTCCCGGGCCTCCCGGACGCCGGACTCGACCTGGCCGTCGCGGCGATCGCGGCCTCCACCGCGATCGGGAACCTCACCAGCGGCGTCTGGGCGACGGTCGCCAACGGCCGCCGCAAGGTCCCCTTCCTCTCCGGACTGATGCTGGCGACCAGCGGCTGCGTCGCCTGCATGGCCTTCACGCCGCGAACCGCGTTCGGGGCCTGGATGCTCGTCGCCCTGGTCATTCTCGGATGGATCTTCTGGAGCGCGGTGGTCACGATCCGGACCTCGGTCTGGCGGGCGAACTATCCCGACGCGAACCGAACCCGCATCACGGGCCGTCTCGCGACCGTCCAGGTCCTCGTGATGGCGGCCGGGGGGTTCATCATCGGTTGGAGCCTCGATCAGAACGTCGAATCGATCCGCTTCATGTTCCCGCTCCTCGCCGCGTTCGGCGTGGTCGGCGCGATCATCTACGGCGGCGTCCGGCTTCGGGGCCAGAGTCGACTGGCCCGCGCCGAACGACAGGGACATCGTTCCGAACGCCCGGCCCTCAACCCCCTCTCGGTGCTGCGCGTGCTCGGCGACGATCGCCGCTATGCCGGCTACATGGCCTGCATGATGCTCTTCGGAACGGGCAACCTCATGATCGGTCCGACCCTCGTGATCATCCTCGACGACGAATTCGAGACCTCCTACCAGACCGGCATCCTCGTCACCACGGTCGTCCCCCTGATCGTCATGCCCTTCGCCATCCCGATCTGGGCCCGGCTTCTCGATCGCATGCACGTCATCTCGTTCCGCGCCGTCCACTCCTGGTCGTTCGTCACCGCCAGCGTCCTGTTCCTCGTCGCGACCGAGTTCCACCTCCTGCCGGTGCTCTTCGCGGCCTCCGCGATGCTCGGGATCGGATTCGGCGGCGGGATGCTCGCCTGGAACCTCGGTCACCAGCACTTCGCCCCACCCCACCGGGACAGCCAGTACATGAGCGTGCACGTCATGCTGACCGGCCTTCGAGGTCTGGTCGCCCCGTTCCTGGGCGTCGCGATCTACACCGCCCTCGCGGCGAGGGGCCACCCCGGCATGATCTACGCCGTGACGCTGGCGTTGAACGTCGCCGGCGCGATCGGATTCCTCGTGCTCCGTTCGAACCAGCGGGCATCGACCGCCTCGTCCTCCGGTCCCACCGCCTAGCCCGCGATCCGGCCCACCACGTAGGCCGTGGCGAAGGCGCCGAGCACCGAGATGCCGAACCAGGACCAGACGTACCAGCACCGGGAGGGCCGGTCCTCGACGCGGGTGATCGACCGGAACACGCTGCGGTGGTTGAACCAGGCGAGCACCGGCGCGGCGATGAAGGACGTCACGGTCACGAAGTCGACGAGTCCGGTGAAGGTGATGCCGTTCTTCCGGGCGAGTCCCAGGGCGAGGATCGAGATCGCGCCGATCGCACCGACGAGGAACACGATCCAGTAGACCACCGGGCTGCCCTCGCACCGGGTCGATCCGCTGGTCGCCTCGGACACGCCGTCTCCGGCAGGCGACGTGTCCCCGAACGCCCGGAACAGCGCGGCCACCGTCCGGGGGAATCCGTCCGCGACCGTGACCGTCGTCGAGAGCATCGCCACGAAGACCACCGATGCGATCAGGGGTCGCGACCAGTCGCCGAGATTCGTGGTGTAGAGATCGATGATCTGGTTGCTGAAGCCGACCGACGACCCCTGGAAGTCGACCCCCGAATCCCGCATCACCGCGGCGCCGAGCAGGACGAAGAGCACCGCGAGCACCAGCGTCGAGACGAAACCGGCGTCGAAATCCTGGAGCACGCGCTGCCGATCCATCGAACGCCCCTTCGCCCTGGCGATCGTCCAGAGCGAGCTCCAGACCGCGATGTCGATGGGCGCCGGCATCCAGCCCACCATCGCCGCCATCATGGTCCGATCGGCGGGATCGGCGATCGGCGGGACGATGGTGAGATCGGCGCCGCCGAGACCACGGATCGCCATCACCGTGACCAGCAACGTGGCGATGACGAGCACCGGCATCACGACCTTCATCAGCCCTTCCAGCAGCCGGTAGCCGCCCGTGGCCAGCAGGATCGCCGTGAGCGCGAGGAGCGCGGCCGAGACGGCGGCCGCCCGCCCCGGTTCCGAGACGACGCCCGAGGATTCCAGAACCCCCTGGATCGGCGGCGCGAGGCTGAGGAGCAGGCCGGCGGTCACGACGGTCACCGCCGCGAGCGTCGTGAACAGGATCGCCGTGGTCAGGAGCGCGAACGAAGCGAGGACCCATCGGCCCTGGAGGCGATATCCATGGAGCAGCGATCGACCCGTGACCGCCGCGTAGTGAGGTCCGAAACGGAACGCGGGCCATTTCACGAGACATCCGACCACGACGACCACGACGGCCGCGGTGCCCATTTCGGCCCCGCCCCGCGTGCTCTGCACGACGTGCGAGACGCCGACGGCGGCACCGGCGAAGAGCAGTCCGGGGCCGAAGGCCCGCCAACGACCTGAATTCCGGGATTCGGGCGTCGTTCGAGGATCCATGGGTCCGATGGTACTTGGCCGAAACGGACTTTTGTCGGCGAGGCCGGGACCATATACTTCTCGATTCGTCCGGTCGGTCGGGACCCCCGCCGGACGAGCGGATCCCGTCGACGCGCGTCGACGCCGCATCCATTCCCGTCCCCGGTTCGACCCGACCGTCCCCGCGACGACCCGGGCCAGGAACCACACCCCCCAGAAACCACATGGTCGACTACAACCTTATCGAAGACCTCGGGATCGAAGACCTCGAGGCCGAATCGCTCCTTCGCACCGCCTACGGCGACGACGTCGCGGACGGCGACATGGACTCGCTGCTCGGCGAGGACATGGACAGCTTCTCCGCGGGCACCATCCTCAAGGGCAAGGTCGTCGGGTTCGCCGGCGACTTCGTCGTGATCGACGTCGGCCTCAAGAGCGAGGGACTCGTCCCCAAGACCGAGTTCGACGACACCGCCGCCGATCTCCAGTCGGGCGACGAGGTCGAGGTCCTGCTGGAGAGCACCGAGGACGAGAGCGGATCCGTCGTGCTCTCGAAGCGGAAGGCCGATCGCATCCGAGGCTGGGAGCAGGTGCTCCGCACCCGGGCCGAGGGCGACGTCGTCGAAGGAAAGTGCATGCGGAAGATCAAGGGCGGCCTGCTGATCGACATCGGCGTCCCCGTCTTCCTTCCCGCGAGCCAGGTGGACATCCGTCGTCCCAGCGACATCGGCGAATTCATCGGTCGCAACGTGCGGGCCGTCATCCTCAAGATCGACGAGGAACGTCGGAACATCGTCATCAGCCGTCGCAAGCTGGTCGAGGAGGAACGCGAGGAGGCCAAGCGCAACCTCCTCGGCTCGATCAACGAGGGCGACGTGGTCCGGGGAACGGTCACGAACATCGCCGAATTCGGCGCGTTCATCGATCTCGGGGGCATCGACGGCCTCCTGCACATCACCGACATGAGCTGGGGCCGGGTCAACCACCCGTCCGAAGTCGTGCGGATCGGGCAGGAGATGGAGGTCAAGATCCTCAACATCGACCGCGAGAAGGAGAAGATCGCCCTCGGACTCAAGCAGCTCGAGGCATCGCCCTGGGAGGAGATCGAAGGCAAGTATCCGGTCGGCTGCCGCGTGAAGGGATCGGTGGTCAACCTCATGACCTACGGCGCCTTCGTCCGCATCGAGGAGGGCATCGAGGGACTCGTGCACATCTCCGAGATGTCCTGGACCCGCCGCATCAACCACCCCAGCGAATGCGTGCAGGTGGGCGACGAGGTCGAGGTCGTGGTGCTCGACATCGACAAGGAGAAGCTGGAGATCTCGCTCGGCATGAAGCAGACCGAGGTCAACCCCTGGGAGCTCGTCGCCGAGAAGTACCCGCCGGGAACGATCATCGAAGGCAAGGTCCGCAACCTCGCGAACTACGGTGCGTTCATCGAGATCGAGCCGGGCATCGACGGTCTCCTCCACGTCTCTGACATCTCCTGGACCAAGAAGGTCGCCCACCCCAACGAGATCTTCCAGAAGGGGGAACTGGTCAAGTGCGTGGTCATCGAGGTGGACCAGGAGAAGCAGCGGGTCGGTCTCGGGCTGAAGCAGCTCAGCGAGGATCCGTGGATCGAGGCGATCCCGACCGCGTACCGCCCGGGAATGATCGTCAAGGGCAAGGTGACCAAGATCACCAACTTCGGCGTCTTCGTGGAACTCGAGGACAACCTCGAAGGACTGCTCCACATCTCCGAGCTCTCGGATCAGAAGATCGAGAACCCGCAGGACGTGGTCAAGGTCGACGACGAGGTCGATGTCAAGATCCTCCGGGTCGACACCGACGATCGCAAGATCGGCCTGAGCCTCAAGCGGGCCCAGTGGGGTGCGAACGACACCACCGACTACTCGGCGGACATCGGAGCCGACGGCTTCGAGAATCCCTCGCCGAAGCGCGGAGGCATGGACGATCACGGTGCCATGGGTACCGACAAGATCCAGTTCTGATCCGGAACGATCCCGGTCGAAGCACACGCGGGCCCGTCCTCTGAAGGACGGGCCCGCGTTTCGTGGGGATCGGCCGATGGCCATCGGGCGTGGCCGCCGATCCACCCGCGAGAGAGAGTCTTGTCGGGTTCTTCAGCACATCGCCATGAACGTGAGACTGGTGAGCAGGACGAGACGGCGGCGATGGGCCGAGAACTGGAACAGCTGGAAGGCGAGCATGGGGTATTCTCCGATCTTTGGTTGTTGAACACCCGAGTCTGCCTCGTACGGGAAGGGAGGCAAGGGTGGGCCTCGATTCCCATGCACCGACATGAACCGCCAGACCGCATGATCCGAACCCCCCCCGATCCCGGCTTCAGGAACGCGGATCATCGCCGCGGTCCGTTCGATTCTCGGACGATCGCCGCGATCACCACGCTCCTGATCGCCACGTTCACCGCCGCGGCACCGCCCGCCATGGAGGACGCGGTGGCCGGCTGGCTCCGGGCCCGCGCGTGGCTCGACGGAAATTCGCTCCCCCCGGAGGACTCCGAAGCGGCCCGCATCGAGATCGCGGGAACGCGAGCGGTCGGCGTGATCCTGCGGATGGACGGCCGGGCCATCGGTCGCGGTGCGGATGCCGCCGGCGACGATCTCGCGGTCCGCAACGCGCTCGGTCGTGCCCTCGCCCAGGCGTTCGGCAACGCACGCGTCCGCGACCTGCCCGCCGCGTTGCGGGACTCGCTTCCCGCCCGACTCGCGCTCGAGATCGAATTCGCGGGCGATGACGAGCCCCTGCTCGGCGGCACGCTGGCGACGGCGACGGCGCGCCTCCGACCCGGAATCGACGGCATCGCGATTCGACGTGGCACCGCCGTCGCCCGCAGCTTCCCGGGGCGCGAACTCGCCACGGGCACGGCGGGAGCGACCACCTCCATCATCTTCCGGCTGCTCGACGAACTCGGGCTCCCGCCCCGCGATCTGCCACAGCTCCGCGAGATCGACCGGGTGTCGCTCCGGAGGTTCGAGACGATGCGGATCGGGCAGTCCGCGTCGGATGAATTCCCCCGGATCCTCCGCCGGTCCGGCGATCGCGTGGAACGAACGCCGCTGCGACCCGCGATGGTCGACGAAGTCCGCCGGAGAATCGTGGCCAATCTGCTTCTCCACCGTCCGATGGACATCGAGGACACCGAGGAGCGTCCGCGATTCCTCGGGGACTACGACCCCGTCGCCGATCGGCACGATCCCTTCGAGGCCGCCCCCACCGACCGCCTCCTCGCGGCGTGGGCGCTCGCGGCCAGCGGACGCGCCGGATCGGGCGATGCGGAGCTCGATCGTCGTTCGACATCCACCGCCCTGGACCTGCTGGAGGAGACCACCGACGCCGAACTGTCGGATCCCACCAACGCCGACCTCGCGTTGCTCGCCGCCAACTCCCTCGACGACGAGGCCGGAATCCTCCGGGCGCTCCGGGCGATCGAGGAAGGAGCGGCGCCGTCCGACCGGGTGGGCCGCGCCCGACGGGCCGCCGCGCTCGGCGTGACGCCGGTGGAACTCGTCGATGACGCCACCTTCGTGCAACGCCTCGACGACGCCTGGAGCGTCAATGGATCGGTGGACGCGATGATCGCGTCGTTCGAGTGGCTCGCGGTTGCCGAAAGAGCCCGGCTTCGTCGGACCGGCGAACGTTCACCACGTCTGGCCTCGCTGCGTGCGGTCCGGGACGCGCTCCTGCTCCGGCAGGAGTCCGAGGATGCGCTCGATCTCGCGGGCGGCCTCGAACTCCGGGCCGGCGCGAACAGCATCGTCGATGCGAGGTCGCTTCGGCCCGGCCTCGGGATGGCGATCCTCCAGCACCTGCCCGGCGAGGATCCGGACGCGAACCACCGGGCGACGAAAGGCCTCGAGGGGATCGTCCGCTTCCTGCGACAACTGGAGACGCGGGAACCGGACGCCCGGCTCCTGCCCGGTTGGCGAAAGGCCGCAGGTGGGCTCAGAATCGCACCGTGGTCTCCGCAGCAGTCCGTCGCGGCGAACGCGACGGCCGTCCTGCTCCTCCTGGAATCGACGCCCTGATGAGCCCCGGAGTCACCGGAACGGCCGCCTGGGACCATCGAAAGCCGCTTCCGGATCCGTTTCGGGCCACTCCGGACGGTTTTACGGGATCCACTTCATATACTCATCGGAGGTTGGAGGGGGGACGAACCGTCAATCGCCTCCCAGACAACGTGGAACCCGGGTTCGAAATGCCCGTCCAATGTCCGGATCGGAGTCCATGCCATGCAGAAGATCACGAACCGTCTGTCCCTCGTCGCCATCCTCGCCGCGGGCATCGCCCCGGCCTGGGTGAGTGATTCGGCCATGGGGCAGAATCTCTCCGACCGGATTCGCGCGGTCGCCAAGCAGCGGGAGGCGGAGGCGTCGCGAGACACCAGTCAGGCCGCCCTGCTCGGCGCCCTGATCTACACCGACATCAGCGTCGATTTCGACGAGACGCCGGCCCGCGAGGCGTTCGACTACCTGCGTCAGATCCTCGGGGTGGATCTCGTCGTCCGGTACAACGACGACCGCAGCGGAATGGGCATCGACCCGGACACCCCCATCACCCTCAAGGCGACCGACAAGCCGGCCCTCACGGTGGTCGAGATGATGCTCGACCAGTGCGGCGACCTCGACCCTTGCACCTGGCAGCTTCGTCGGGGATTCATCGAGCTCGGCACCAAGGAGCGTCTTTCGGCCCCCGCGGCCCGCAAGCTGCGGATGTATCCGATCCGTGACCTTCTCTTCGAGGTTCCGATGTTCGACAACGCACCCGAGTTCGACCTGAGCAGCTCGCTCCAGTCCGGCGGCGCCGGCGGTGGCGGCGGTGGCGGCGGTGGATTCGGCGGCGGCGGCGGCGGCGGCGGATTCGGCGGCGGCGGCGGCGGCGGCGGTGGATTCGGCGGCGGTGGCGGCGGCGGCGGTGGTGGTGGCGGCGGTGGCGGCGGCGGTGCGCCGTTCGGCAATCCCGAAGGGGAGCCGGAACGCCTCTCGGAGGAGGAGAAGACCCAGCAGCTCATCGACATCATCGTCGAGACCATCGAGCCGGATGCGTGGCAGATGAACGGGGGCGATGCGGCCTCCATCCGCTATTACGAGGGCGTTCTGATCATTCGCGCCCCCGACTACATCCAGCGACAGATCGGCGGATACCCGTTCGCGCCGCGACGACGTGCGGCACCGGCCCAGCGTCGCAACGGACGGTACGTCAGTTTCACCGCACCGATCTCCATCATCGAGAACGTGAAGTTCCGCGGAACCACGGTCACCGGTTCCGCGGGAGGCGGCGGCAACCCCTGAGGGCACCGATCATGATCCGACACTCGACCGCGAACCTTCTCGTCGCGGCGGTCGTCGCATGCACCGTCGGGCATCGTCCCTCGGATGCGGCACCCACCGACGCCACGGCCGACCCCGGGACTGGAACCGTCCGGATCGTCGGGGCCGAACGCACCCGACCGGATGGAGACTTCTGGGCCCGATCCGATGCCGACGTGCACGGCCGCCTGAGCATGCTTCGCATCGATCTCGTCTGCGAGGATGCCGATCCACGCAGCGCGAGACGCGCATTCGCCGACGTGCTCGGCCTCAACTTCATCGACCACTTCCCCAAGGTCGCGGAGGACGCACGGGCACCGTCGAGCATCTCGATCTCGCTTCGCGACGTGGTGGCCGTGGAAGCCCTCGACGCACTCATCGACGCGTCCAGCGGAAGTCGTCGCGCCACCTGGCAGGTCCGTTCCGGAATCCTCGAGGTCGGCCCGCGGGAGACCCTCGCGCGACGCACCCGACCGATCACCCGGGTGATCGAAGTGACGGACCTGCTGCTCGAACCACCTTCGTTCGTCCCTCCAGCGGAATTCCGGAGGGGCTTCGGACTGGGCGAGACCCGGGAGAAGACCCTCCGCCGAACCCCGCGGCAGATCGGTGCGGACCTGCTGGGCTCGATCGTCGCCCAGGTCGAACCGGACGCCTGGCATCCGGTGAGCGAGGCCGAGATCGCGGACGGACTGGTCGACCCGGTGGATCCCCGGGACCCGTTCCAAGGACGGAATCTGGATCCCGGACGGATCGATCCGGAGACCGGGACGCCGGTCCCGATCTACGTCCAGGGAAGATGGGCGACCGCTCGGCTCAAGGATCGCGCCATCGTGGTCCGGGCACCGGCGTTCGTGCTGATGGGCATCGAGGGCCTCCCCAGGGCGATCGCCCCGCCGCGCATCCTCCTCGAACCACGCTGATCGTCCGCCATCGCTTCGACGTCGGGATCGACGAGCGCGGTATCTTCCACGCAGCGTGAATCCGACTCCCGCCAAGTCGAAGCCGGGCCTCCACGATCCAGTGGTGATCGCGGGTGGATGCGTTGGGCTCGCCTGCCTCGCGATCGTGCTCCTCGCGTCCCGGGCGACCTGGCTCGCCTGGTTCGTGCATCCCCTCCTGTTCGAGCGGCTCGGTGACGTGCCCCCCGAGACGGTGCGCGGCGTGGACCTCCTCTTCCTGACCGCACCCCTCGCCGCGGTCGCGTGGGCCACCGCCCCGTGGCTCCTTCGCTGGTTCGACCGGACCTCGCCGATCCCACGGTTTCCCGCCTTTCCCCCACCGCCGACCTTCGCGACGAAGTCGATGGTGGTCCTGTTGACGGTGCTCGCGATCGTCCCTCGCCTGCTGCGCATCGACGAAAGCCTCTGGTACGACGAGATCGCGGCGATGTCCTCCTTCTCCGTCCACGGCCCCGGACCCGCCCTGGGGAACTACTACGCCCTCAGCAACCACGTCCTGCACTCGGCCCTGGCGAGCCTGATGATCGACGCGAACGGAGGGGTGAACGAGCTGGTGCTCCGCACCCCCGCGCTGCTTGCCGGCATCGCCTGCGTTCCGGCGATGTTCGGACTCGCCCGGACCGTCGATGGCGATCGCTTCGGGATCATCGCGGCCGCGGTCATGGCCTTCATGCCCGTGGCGGTGCTCGAGAGCGTCGATGCTCGCGGATATTCGCTCATGATGCTGTTCACGATCCTGACCACCTGGCAGGTGGTCAGGATCTCCGATGGCCATCGAGCCGCCGCCTTGTGGTACGCCGCCTTCGCCACCCTCGGCTGCTGGTCGCACTTCGCCTTCGCCTTCGTCCCCCTCGGGCATGCCCTGCTCGCGCTCTCCTGGGTGCTCCGACGGCATCGACGTGGTCCCGGTCTCCGCCTCGCGGTCGGGCTGCTGCTCGGGGGCGTCACCACCCTGCTGGTCCTCGCTCCCGTGCTCCCGTCCTTCCTCGTCCTGCGAGGCGAGTTCGTCGCCACCGACGGGGACGAACCCTCGCTCTTCGGCATCGAGGCCCGGCAGGCACTCCTCCAGTTGGGGGGCTCGTGGTATCCGTGGGCGGCCGTTCCGGGACTCGCCCTCGCGATCCTCGGCGGCACGGAGTCGAGCCGTTGGCCGCGCCTTCGAATCGCCACCGCCGCATCGGTCGGAGGCGGGCTGGTGACCGGGATCGTCCTGCTCGCCGGAGACGGCTGGCTCTACGCCAGATTCCTGTTGTTCCTGGTCCCCGGTGCCGTCCTCCTCGTCGCCGCGGGGATCCGAGCCCTCTCGTTCCTGCCGCAGCGTTCCGAACCCGCCTACGTCGCGGCCCTCGTTCTGGCCATCGGCTGGTGCACCGCGCTCGTCATCCGACCGTCGAGACAACCGATTCGAGACGCGGTCGAGGCCCTCGCGGAGACCGCCCCGCCGACCATGACCGCGTGGTCGATCGGACTCGGGGACGATGTCGCCGACTACTACGCGTCAGCCCTCGACCTGCGACTGCAGCATGCGGGCGAACTCGGTTCACACCTCGACGCGGCGATGCTCGCCACGGGACCGGACCGCATCGTGATGCTCTACCCCGATCTCGTCGACGACGCGACTCGAATCAGGCTCTCGGAGGCGGGCTTCGAGACCGCGGGACGATTCGAAGGCTGGCTGGACTGGGGTCACGGCGACGTGGAGCTGCTCGCTCGTCCCCCTCGGTGAATCCGGGCCGCAATCGCGGGCGTCAGTCGTGGCGCAGCGCGTCGATCGGATCCTTCCGACTCGCGATGATCGCCGGGTAGATCCCGAACACGAGCCCCACCCCCACCGCGACCAGCAGGCTCGACCAGATCGACCACGGGACGATCACCGGTTCGAGCTTGAATTCACCCTGGACGAGCTCCCGGAACAGGGGGAACGCGAGCAGCACCTCGATGAAGGAGGAAAGGCCGAGGGAGATCCCCACCCCGAGCACGATTCCAAGGACCCCTCCGAGCGAGGAGATCGAACCGGTCTCGACGAGGAACTGCGCGATGATGTGGTTCCGGGTCGCTCCGAGTGCGCGACGGATCCCGATCTCCCGCGTCCGCTCCACGACCGAAGCGAGCATGATGTTCATGATTCCGATCCCCCCCACCAGCAGGGAGATGGCGGCGACCGACACCAGCATGATGTTCCAGATCAACATCGTCCGCTTCGCGTTCTGCAGCAGTTCGTACGGCACGATCACCTGCACGTCGCGAAAAGTCGGATGATCGAGTTCGAGGATGCGGGTCGCGAGGCGGGCGAGGTCGATCACCTCGTCGGTGTCCTCGGCCTGCAGGTAGATCTCGCTGATCTTGACGTCCTCGCCGCTGAAGGAGCCGCTCTCGCGTCGGGTCACGATGTCCCCGAAGTTCCGCTTCGCGGTGGAGATCGGGATGTGGACGTCCTTGTTGAGATCGCGTCCGACCAGGGCGACCCCGGCCCCGCCGGCCAGTCCGATCGGTTCCAGCACTCCCACGACCTTGAGGACCTGGCTGTCGATCCACAGTTCCTTGCCGACGGGATCCTCGAGTCGGAAGAAGGCATCGGCGATCTCGGACCCGATCACCGCGACCGGTGCCGAGGCCTCCATGTCCGCCGGGACGAGGTATCGCCCACCGGGCCGCACCGTGAGGTTCGCGGTCTCCAGGAGCTCGGGCGTCGTGCCGAACACCTGGCTGATGGTTCGCTCGTTTCGTCGGCGGATCTCGTTTCCGACCGCCTTCAGCGGCACGAGGTGCTTGCCCCGCAGTCGAAACCGGGTGTCCACGGGATCCTGGGAATCCGTCCTTCCCGTGGGCCCGATGAAGTGCTCGAGGCGTTCGAGATCCAGCCGCGTGATCCCGTATTCCACGACC
The DNA here is from genome assembly GCA_002684855.1 of Planctomycetaceae bacterium. GTDB lineage: Bacteria > Planctomycetota > Phycisphaerae > Phycisphaerales > SM1A02 > UBA12014. Next base: position 14,938 of record NYWD01000045.1, read on the forward strand.
AGCGAAGTGCGGTTGCTCGCCGACTGGTTGGACGGCGGTTTCTGGCTTCGGATGATGATGTTGGTCGCCCCGAGATTGGTGATCTGGCGGAGCGTCGACTGCTTGTTGCCCTCGCCGATCGACACCACGATGATCACCGCCGCCACCCCGAGGATGATCCCGAGACTGGTCAGGGAGGACCGCAGCTTGTGCAGGCCCAGGTTCTTGATGCCGAGGCGGATGATCTCGAGAACGAAGGTCATGATTCGAGTGTCCGTCGGGGACGGTGACTTGGGCGAGGATCCGGAATCGGACGCCTCCCATCTTACGACGAGGTCTGGGATCCGGTGCGGACGGACGACCGCCCCGCGGATCGGAGATCGAACCGCTACCCTCCTCGTCCATGTTCGAACTCGTCGACGAAACCGAGGACGCGACCGGATGTCGCTGGACGCTGCAGCGATTGGATGCGGACGGCCGGCTCGAGCGATCCGGCATCCGCCTCGGCTGGGCGGACTACGGCGTCTGGAGCCCGGACGGTGGCGTGTCGCCCGTCCGGGTGGCCGAGGCGGTGGTGGCCTTTGCGCTCGGACGCCCCGAGTTCGATCCGCTCCCGGACCCCTTCGACGCGGCGATGGCGAGACGGCGGATTCCGGACGCGGACGAGCGGATCGGCCGACTGATCCGATGACGATCCCGGTCAGTCCAGGAGCGACTGCAGCTCCTGCTCGCGATAGGTCAGCGGCACCTCGACGCTGAAGGTGGAGCCCGACCCCAGATCGCTGGAAAGCGAAACCTTCGCGCCGAGCAGTTCCGCGAGTTCCCGGCAGATCGCGAGCCCGAGGCCGGTGCCTCCGAATGAACGGGTGTGGGAGGCGTCGGCCTGGCGGAACTTCTCGAAGACCGTCTCCTGCAGATCGCTCGGAATCCCGGGCCCGTGATCCGTCACCCGGAAGCGGACCCCGCTGAATCCGTCACCACGGAGAAAACCCTCGGCGGCGAGGATGACCACCGAATCCTCCGGCGAGAACTTCACCGCGTTGGAGAGGAAGTTGAAGAGGATCTGCTGGAGCTTGCCCGCGTCGGTCTCGAGTCGCGGCAGTTCACCGGCCACCGAATGTTCGATGGTGATCCGCTTCGCCTCGGCCTGCGGTCGCATGATCGCCACCAGGCCCTCCATCAGTTCCCCGACGTCGACGGGGTCGATCGAGAGTTCCACCCGTCCCGCCTCGATCTTGGCCATCTCCAGGAGTTCGGAGATCATCTCCAGCAGCCGGCGTGCGCTGGTGATGATGTTCGACAGGTAGCGTCCCCGCTTGGGATCCGGGGTCTCCTCCTGCGCCGCGAGCTCCTCGAGCAGCTCCGCGAATCCGATGATCGAGTTTAACGGCGTCTTCAGCTCGTGACTCACGTTCGCGAGGAACTCGCTCTTCAAGCGGTTGGATTCGTAGAGACCGATGTTCGCCTCGGAGAGCTCGGTCACCTTGAAGTCGAGCGACTCGTTCATGCTTCTCAGCCGTGAAGCCGTGAGGGAGGTCTCGTCGAGCATCCGATTGAACGCATCGGCCAGCTGCTCGAAGTCGTCGCCCGTGCGGATCTCGGCCCGGACGGTGAAGTCGCCCTGCTCCCCCCGCTCCGCCGTGTCGCGGAGTCGTCGCACCGGCTTCAGGATCACGCGATTGAGGATGAACCAGAAGAAGAGGGTCGAAAGCGCGACCGCGACGATCCCGACCGCGACGAGGTAGATCCTCGTCGAGAGCAGCTGCCCCGCGGCGAGCCTGCTCGGCCGCTCGATCAGGAGCAGTCCCCCGAGATCCTCGGCGAAGGCCGGCGGACCGGGATCGACCTCGGCGATGATCGCCGCGCGGCGCCAGGACGCGCCGCGCAGTCCGCGGGCGTATCGGTAGATGATCTCGTTGCCGGACTCGACCTCCTGGAAGACCTCCTCGAGGTCGGGAGAGGCCTCGAGCCGACGAACCGCGTCGGACGCGAAAGGGAGTTCGGTGGGATCGATGTCGTCCAGCGGCACGAGCTGTACGGGGAGCAGCCCCGTGGCGGACGTGCGGGAAGGTGATTCGAGCCACGTGTCGGCGAGCTGCCGGGAGACCTCGAGCTGGCTTCGAAACACCAGCTGTTCGGAACGGATCCACGGAAGCGCAAGCGTCCCGGCGACGATCACGAGGGAGGCGACGCCGAAGAGGAACAGGACCTTGTTGGCGAGGGACAGTCCGGAGGTCATGGCTACGACTGGTAGGATACGCGTCCATGCATCGCCCCGGCGCCGATCCAGATTCCATGCTTCCCTCCGACGTCCTGTGCGACTTCTGCGCGCGGCCCTGGAGCGACGACATTCCGCTGGTGGAGGGCCATCAAGGCTCCTGCATCTGCGGCAACTGCCTCTCCACCGCCTGGCGGTCGGTGGTCGATGCGGGCATGGACGACGCCCCCCCGCAGACCCCGGAGGACGACGTCGTCTCCGGCCCCGCATGGGTCTGCACGATGTGTCTCGAACCACGCCGCGATCCCGCGTTCAGGAGCCCGGTCCGCGAGGAGGCCCTCGTCTGTCGACGCTGCATCCGACTCGCGGGACGAGCCCTCGCTCGCGATCCGGACCACGACTGGACGAGACCGTCCAGCGACGCCGTGTCCGACCGGGGACCGGACGACTGACGGTTCCTCCCCGCGACCTCGAACTGGACCGACATGCGACTCGCCGCAATCCAACTTCGTTCCGCACTGCTCGATCGCGACGAGACCTCGAAGCGAATCGTGAGGCACATCCACGCCGCCGCGGACGCGGGCGCCGAGATCGCGGTGTTCCCGGAGGCGTGCCTTCCCGGATACCCGGTCTGGCTCGCCCGGACCGGCGGTGCGGAATTCGACGCCCCGAAGCAGAAGGCCGTCCACGCTCGATACGTCGACGAATCGGTGATGCCCGCACACGGGCACCTCGAGCCGATCTGCGCCGCCGCCGCGATCCGCGGCGTCGAGGTGGTCGTCGGCGCCGTCGAACGCGCCGTCGACCGAGGGGGCCACACCCTCTACTGCTCGGCGCTCTGGATCGACGCGGAAGGCCACCTCGTCAACAACCATCGAAAGCTCGTGCCCACCTACGAGGAACGACTCTGCTGGGGCAACGGCGATGGCGCCGGGCTGCGGACCCGCCGGGTCGGCGAACTCCGGGTCGGCGTCCTCAACTGCTGGGAGAACTGGATGCCGCTCGCGCGGACCGCCCTCCAGAGCGACGGCCTCGACGTGCACATCCTGCTCTGGCCGGGGTCGAAGTCGCTCACCCGCGACCTGACCCGGGTGGTCGCCCGCGAGGGACGATGCTTCGCCGTGAGCGTCGGTGGCGTGCTGGCCCCGGCCGACGTTCCCGCCGACGTGGTGGGGCTGGAGGAGCTTCGAACATCCGACGAACCCTTCCTGCTCGAAGGGGGATCCGGGGTCGCGGGCCCCGACGGCGAGTGGATGGTGGATCCTGACTCGCTCGTCTCCGGCGAGGAGACGATGCTCGTGGTCGATCTCGATCCCGCCCGGATCCGGGAGGAGCGACAGAACTTCGATCCGGTCGGTCACTACGCCCGTCCCGACGTCTTCGAGCTGGTGGTCGACCGGCGACGACAGGCGATCACCGGTTTCATCGACGATGCCACTCCCAACGTCACCCGCAGCGGTGGGCCCTCGGTCGACGGGCTCGACCACCTCGTGCTCACCGTGCGGGACCCGGATCACGCGGCCCGTTTCTACCGCGCCGTCCTCGGCATGGACGAGATCAGGACCGGCGACGACGAACGCGCCCTGCGATTCGGCGGACAGCAGATCGTCCTGCGCACCGAGGAGGACGGCGGTGGCGTGCAGGGAAGCCGCGCCACCTGGGGCTCCGCCGACCTCTGTCTCGTCTCCCGCACCCCCGCGGAACAGTGGGTGTTGCACCTGAAGCGATACGGTCTGCAGATCGTGCAGGGACCGGTCGATCGTCACGGTGCGACCGGACCGATCAGGTCGGTCCATTTCCGCGATCCGGACGGCAATCTGATCGAGATCGCGAACCCACGTCCCCTGCGGCCCCACGACGCACCGCCCCCACCCGGCGACGATCCTCCGCTACCCTAGAGGGCCTCAACCACCCAACGGAACACCCATGCACACCGAACGAAGATCACTCGCCGTCCGACGCGCCGAACGACGCCAGGGCAAGACCAAGAAGACCGGCATCATCGCGGTCGTGCTGATGCTGCTCGCGCTCGTCGGCTACGTCCTGACGAACGACGAATCCACGGTTTCGGGCGAGGGCGGCGAGCAGATGGTCGGGGAGTGATCCTCGCGAGCACCGTCGCTCCGACTCACCGGACCAGACGCTCCAGCCGATCTCGGTATCGGGTCATCTCCTCGATCGAGATCCACTCGTCAGGGCGATGCGCGACCGATATGTCCCCGGGTCCCCAGACCACGCTCCGACATCCAAGCGGCACCAGACGTCCTGCGTCGGTTCCGAAATTGACGCCGCGACCGTCGACCGCGTCGGCGATCCCCCGCACCTCGGCGAGGAACGGACTGGACGGATCGATCGCGTAGGACGGCGTGTCGTTGGTGGCGGTGATCACGCAGGCGTCCTCCGCCAGCGGGGATCCTCCATCCGGCACGGGGTGCTCGAGTCCCTCGCGAACCTGCACCGGGATCCCAGCGGCCTCGATCGCGGCGGCCAGTCGGGGCACGAAGTCCCGCGCGGACTGCCCGGGGAGGAGCCGAGCTCCGACCCGGAGGGCACAGCGATCCGGCATCACGTTGATCGCCGTCCCGGCTTCGATCGCCGCGACGGTGAGGACGGGAAACGGCGTCTCGGAGAAGAGATCGCTGGATTCCGTGCGTTCCTTCACCATGGTCTCCCGCAGGTCTCGCAACGCCGCGAGGAGCGGGACGGACCGCTCGATCGCGTTCACGCCGCGATCGGGGAATCCGGTGTGGCAGCCTCGACCACCGATCTCGATCGACAGGGAGAGATGCCCCTTGTGCCCCTGCACCGCCCGCTCCGACGTCGGCTCGCCGACGATGGTGCGGCGAGGGATCGGTCGATCGCCCCACTGTTCCGCGAACCGACCGGCGCCCACCGTGCCGATCTCCTCGTTGCAGGTGAGCAGCACCGCGAGCGGCGTCTCGAGCCCGCCGGCCTCCGCGGCCGACCGGAGCAGGTTGAGGGCGATCGCGTCGAAGCCCTTCATGTCGCACGCGCCGCGGCCGATGGCACGATCACCCTGGAGCCGCAGCGTGAAGGGATCGCCGGTCCATTCCGGTTCCGTCGCCGGCACCACGTCGACGTGACCGCAGAGAAGCAGCCCCGCGCCGTCGTCACGGATGGGTGGCCCGGTCTCGAACCAGAGGTTCTCCTGCCCGTACCCGCAATCGAATCGCTCCGCCCTGATCCCGCGATGATCGAGGTAGTCGCAGACGAAGTCGCCGAGCGGGCGGGTGGGATTCCGGGTGGCGCTGGTGGTGTCGAAGGCCACGAGTCGGGCCAGGAGTTCGAGATCGCTGAGCGGCGTCATCGCACCAGACTAGCGGGCCGTTCCTCCCGGGGGGCGTCGAAATCGGACCTCAGCGACGGCGAAGCGTCATGGCGTGGAAGGGACGACCCTCACGACGGAACTTCCGCTCGAAGTTTGTCCCCACCACTTCGCCCTCCCCCGCGGATTCCGGTCGCTCGAACTCCTCGCGATCGAAGAGATCCGCGTGTCGACGCGCGTGGTCCTCGTACCACGACCAGAGATCGTCGTGATCGGTGACCAGGCGGAGTTCGCCGCCTTCCCGAATGATCCGGTGGAACGCCCGCATCGTCGAGTCCTGCATCACCCGCCGCTTGTGGTGACGGGTCTTGGGCCAGGGATCGCTGAAGTAGAGGTGGACGACGGCACACGATGCATCGGGGATCCGATGCGTGACGATCTCGCTCGCATCGTCGTGCAGCATCCGGACGTTTCGAAGGTCGCGACGCCGGATGCGGTCGGCCGCGTACCTGAAGAACTCGCCCGCCCATTCGATGCCGAGGAAGTTCGTCTCCGGTTGCAATCCGGCCTGCTGGACCAGGAACGTGCCCTTTCCCGAACCGATCTCGAGCTCGAAGCGACGTTCCGGCATCCGGAAGAGCGTCCGCGGATCCCAGCGCCCCGCCTCGAAGGGGGGCAGATCGCTCCGGTCGAGACCGAAATCGCCCGAATCCTGTTCACGACCACGACTCAATCCGAACGACATCAAGCATCCCCTTCAGGTCTCGCGGCGGGCGGTCGCCCCGACGCGTCGTGAATGAAGTCCGCGATGATCGCCATCGCGGCTTCGTCCATGGTGGTCTCGATCGCGCCGTACTCGTCCGGCCCGCCGGTGGTCGCCGGCTGCAGCATGTGGTTGAGACCCTCGAGCCTGAGGCTTTCGACCGAGCCGCCGCCGATTCGCACCGCCTTCTCGATCGCCGGCAGGTTGATGTCGGCGGCGACCTGGGTGTCGAGCGTTCCGTTGATCGCGAGCACCGGCACTCCGACCCGCCGCCAGGCGGTGACCGGATCGAACCGGATGAAGTTGACCATCCACGGCGAGGTCATCTGCGCGACGGCGGCATCCTCGAGCCGCGACCGGATCTCGTCGGTGAAGGGTTCCGGCTGCATTCGCTCCTGCGCTGAATGCAGGCCGCGAACCGCCTCGAGCAGCGTGGATTCATCGATCGGATCCTCGCGGACCACCGCGATCAGGCGTTTCTGGGCCGCCGAGACGGCGTCGATCATCCGTTCGTCGAGCGACGACGCCCGGTAGATCCGAGGAAGCTGGTCCTCGAGCACGGTCCCGCCGTCGACGCCACAACCCGCGATCGAGACGAGAAACGCCGGTTCGGCGTCCGGGGCCGTCGCGACCTGCCCGGCGGCCACCATCGCCACCACCACGCCACCCTCGCTGTGGCCGAGGAGTCCGCACCGGCCCGCGTCGACACCGCTCGCATCGACGAGGAACGCCAGCGCGGTCGCGGCGTCGTCGGCGAAGTCGTGGGTGACCGCGGTCTGGAAGTCACCGGTGCTGGCGCCCACTCCGCGATCGTCGAATCGGAGACATGCGATGCCCGCGCGGGTGAGACGATCGGCGAGCACCAGGAACGGGCGATGGCCGAGAATCGTCTCGTTCCGGTCCTGCGGCCCGCTCCCGGACACGAGCACCACGCCGGGAACGCCTCGATCGCCGGTGTCCCGCGGGACGGTGAGCGTGCCGTGCAGTTCGTGCCCCCGGGGCGACGGCATGACGACCTCGACCACCTCGTAGGGCAGCGGCGGCTTCGGATCCTGCGGACGGAAGTCCGCGAGGACCGCGGGCCCCTCGACACGCGAGAACGTCACCGGCAGTTCCAGCGATCCCTGCCTGAAAGTCCCCTCCCAGGAATCGTCGGCGGGCGAGAGCGAGAGCTCGACCGGAATCCCCATGCCCACCCGGAAGGCGATCGAACCGGGTCGGGCTTCGGCGAGCGTCGCGGTCCGCTCGACATCCGTGAACATGAGGAGCCGATTCACGCCCTGGGCGGGAATGTCCATCTCCGCGACGATCGCCCCCTCGGCCCTCCCCAGCAGGATGGAGAACGGCAGGCGTCCGCCGCCGGGGAGCCGAAGCACCGTCCCATGCCGTTCGACGTCGGCGATCCCCGCGAGATCCGGAATCGGACGCATGACGAATGCGTGATCCACCCCCTTCATCTCGTCGGGCGCGTCGCCGGTGAATCGAACGACGCCGTCGATCCGGTTCGTTGACGCGGCGCGAAGATCGAGGCGGCAGGTGACGCCGGCGGCGGAGAAGTCGAGCGAGACCACTTCCCCCGCGACGGTCCGACGGCTCGGCTTGCCGGCGAAAATCGCCAGCAGCGGAACGCTCCCGGTGATCGACGGGGGTTCGGTGGATCCATCGATCGCCAACTGGATCATCACGGGTCGCGGGACCGGCGGGACGGGGACTTCCGTCACCCATCGCCCGACCGGAAGCGTCGACGAGACGACTTCGGATCTCGGTGGATCATCGACTTCCGGGGACCGGGCGAACGCCGCGGACGAGACGCCGATCGCGAGGCACGTGGACGCGAGCGCGTTGAAGGTGGCGTTTCGGATCATCACTCGGCCTCCTGGAGCACGCCGTCGAGGCCGGCCCCCGGCGAGCGGCCCACGCCCCCTGGATCAGGCCGGATCGTACTGGATCATGCGATCGACGACGTTTCCCTCACCGATGATCGCGACCTTCGGACGGTGGACGTCCATCTCGTCGACGGTCATGTGGCAGAACGACATCACGAGCACGGTGTTCCCGGGAGCGGTGAGCCGGGCCGCGGCCCCGTTGATGCCGATGATGCCCGAGCCGGGCTCGCCCTTGAACACGTAGGTCTCGAAGCGGCTGCCGCTGTCGACGTCGCAGACCAGCACCTTCTCGTTGATGCGAAGTCCCGTCGCGTCCAGCAGATCGGTGTCGATGGTGATCGAGCCGACGTAGTCCGGATCGCACTGGGTGACCTTCGCGCCGTGGATCTTGGCGAACAGGACCTCCCGCAGCATCGCTTCAGTCTCCTTGTCTCGACGCGGCGGGGTCGCCGGGCCGTCTCCAGTCGATGCGGGCCCCGGTCTTCCAGAGCGCCTCGATGTCGTAGTAGAACCGCTGCTCGGGCTCGAAGAGGTGGATGACCACGTCCACGAAGTCGACCACGACCCAGGTGCCACCGGAATCACGGTTCGTCCGGAAAGGCGGTTCGTCGGTCTCCTTGCCGAGGTCCTCGAGCGCCTGGGCCACCGCCTTCATCTGGCGGCTGCTGGTGCCGCTCGCGACCACGATGTAGTCCGAGACCTGGCTCAGTCCCTTGACGTCGAGGACCTTGACGTCGGCGCACTTCATGTCGGAACAGGTCCGGGCGCACTCGAGGGTGAACGCCCGGACCTGTTCCGGATCACTGTTGGATCGGGTCCGACTCAAGGAATCAGAGTCCGAGCATGCTCGAGATGGTCGGACCGACCTTGACGATGAGGGCGGCGAACACGACCGAGACCACGCTCACCAGCTTGATCAGGATGTTGAGGGCGGGACCGGAGGTGTCCTTGAACGGATCGCCGACCGTGTCGCCGACCACGCCCGCCTTGTGGGCGTCGGAGCCCTTGCCACCGAACGCGCCGGTCTCGATGTACTTCTTGGCGTTGTCCCACGCACCACCCGCGTTCGCCATGAAGATCGCGACCGCGAAGCCGCAGACGAGCGTGCCCGCGAGCAGACCCATCACCCCGGCGACGCCGAGAATGAGGCCGACCACGATCGGCACCGCGACGGCCATGAGCGAGGGAAGGACCATCTCCTTCTGAGCACCGGCCGTCGAGATGTCGACGCACGACGCGTAGTCGGGATATTCCTTGCCGTCGACGTCGACCCGGTAGGGCCACTTCAACGGGTCGGCGATGTCCTCGTCGGACATGCCGTCCTTCTTGAAGGCGGCCTTCATGATCTTGAACTGACGCCGGCACTCGTCGATCATCGCGAAGGCCGCACGGCCCACGGCGTTCATGGTCATGGCACAGAAGACGAAGACCAGCATCACGCCGAGGAAGAGCCCGGCGAGCACCTTGGGATTCATCAGGGTGACGTTGTAGAACTGCAGCAGCTGCGGGATGGTCGCGGTCTCGGTCGAGACGATCTCGAAGAAGTAGGACTTGTTGCCGTCCTGCATCTCGAAGAGCGATCCGTCGCCGAGCGTCTTCGCATCGGTGACCTTCCAGTCCCCGGAATCGAAGCCGGCGAGGATCACCGAACGATCACGGGCGGCGAGCAGGAGACCGCCCACCGGAGCGGGTTCGTCGCCGGACGGATTCCCGTCCATCGCGAAGACGCCGTGGCCTTCGTAGACGAAGGTCTCGGCCTGGACCTGTTCCGGCGTCGCGGAGACGACGCCGAGGTTGGTCTTGACGGTGATCACGTAGGCCGCGAGCAGGGCCAGCGCCGTGAGGGCCGCCGAACCGATCGCGAATCCCTTTCCGGTCGCGGCGGTGGTGTTGCCGAGCGAGTCGAGCATGTCGGTCCGCTCTCGGACGAAGGGTTCCTGGTGCGTCATCTCCGCGTTGCCACCGGCGTTGTCCGCGATCGGGCCGTAGGCGTCGGTCGCGAGCGTGATGCCGAGGGTCGAGAGCATGCCGACCGCCGCGATGCCGACGCCGAACACGCCCATGAGGAAGGTGTCGCCACCGCCGGCCGCGACGAAGGAGACGAGGATGGCGACCACCACGGTGATCAGCGGGATCCAGGTCGACTTCATGCCCTCGGCGATGCCGGAGATGATCACGGTCGCGGGGCCCATCTGGGCCTGCTCGGAGATCCGCTGGGTGGGAGCGTGCTCGTAGGAGGTGTACTGCTCCGTGCCCCATGCGATCACGAGTCCCGAAAGCAGGCCCACGACGATGGCGATCCAGAGCCGCCACCAGACGACGCCGGCGTCGAGCATCTCGGGGCTTCCCAGCGCGAACCAGAGAAGACCGGCGGAACCGAGGACGATGAGGCCGGAACTGGCCCAGACACCGCCGTGGAGGCTCTTGAGCAGCTGGGCCAGCGTGGCGCCCTCCTTCGTGCGTACCACGAAGATCGAGAGGATCGAGGCGAGGATCCCCAGTCCGGCGAGGGCCGGCGGAACGGTGACGAGACGGAGTCCGTCCGCGTCGCCGAGGGAGAGCTGGATCGCGGCCGCGGCGGCGAGGGCCATCGCCGCGAGCACCGAACCGTAGTACGACTCGTAGAGGTCGGCGCCCATGCCGGCCACGTCGCCGACGTTGTCGCCGACGTTGTCCGCGATGGTCGCGGGGTTGCGGGCGTCATCCTCGGGAATGCCGGCTTCGACCTTGCCGACGAGGTCCGCGCCGACGTCCGCGGCCTTGGTGTAGATGCCGCCGCCGACGCGGGCGAACAGGGCCTGCAGCGAGGCCCCCATCGCGAAGCTCAGGGTGACGGTGGTGATGTCGACCAGGCCGCCGGCGAAGGAGTCGCCGAGAACGACGTAGAAGATGAAGAACCAGAGCGAGATGTCGAAGAGCGCGAAGCCCGTCACGCAGAGGCCCATGACGGCGCCGGCCCGGAAGGCGACGGTGAGTCCCTGGTTGAGCGATTCCTTCGCGGCCGCGGTGGTCCGGGCGGAGGCGTTGGTCGCCGTCTTCATCCCGAAGAACCCGCAGAGGCCGGAGAGGATGCCGGCGACCGCGACGCCACCGACCGTCCAGAAGTCCTGCAGGCCGCCGGCGGCCATGAGGCCGAGCAGCACGAGCAACGCGACGAACACGCCGGTCACGATCCGGTTCTGCCGGCCGAGGTACGCACCGGCACCGTCCCGGACCGCCTTCGCGATCCGCACCATCTCGGCGTCCCCTTCGGTGTGTCCCATGACGGACTTGTAGAAGAGGAGGGCTGCGATCAGGGCGCAGACGGCGCCAATCGGAGCGAGGAACCACGCAGGCGCTTCGGCGATGCCGGGCATTTCAGCGAGGGTGAGTCCGTGGAACGGGATCATCGTGTTCATCTGGTAGGTGGTCCTTGCTTGGATACCGGTCGATTCGAACGGAAGGGGCGGACGGGAACCTGACAGGTCTCGATGGAGCGGAAACGACTTCCTCGCCGTCGACCACGACGGCATGCACCGCGTCCGACCCGTGTGGATCGACCCGGCGCCTTCGAGGAGTCATCGGCGAATCGAGTCGTCGATCGCCAATCCCGGACCATTCATTCTGGTGATTCAGCGGGGCGGGGCGCCGACGCGGGCGACTCTGGCGACCCGCTTGCGGGCCTCGCGACGGTTTCGCTCGGAGGGCTTCTCGAAGTACTGACGCTTCTTCACGTCCTTCGTCAGTCCCTCCTTCTCGCAGAGCTTCTTGAATCGACGGAGCATCTGCTCCGCACTCTCGCCACCACGGGCTTTGATTCGAATCGCCATGACCGTCGCTGCTCCAGACCGCGAAAAGCGGTATTTCTCGGGGAAGCAAAGCATTACAACCAATCCCCCCGCTCCCCGCAAGGGGCAATTCGGGTGGATGCCGGATTGCGCTCGACTTTCGAGGCGGATTCCCGGGGATCGGACCGTGGACCCAGCCCCGCGGTGGCCGTCCGGACGAACCTCATGACCCCTAAATTACTGCGAAAAAGCGACTTCCGGCAATCCGCACGAGCCCCACGCGCGAATCGACTCCGCCGCCACCGCGAACGCGGCGTGCTCCCCGCCCGGACCCTCCGATCTATACGCTGGTCCGGATCACCGATCCCACCCCGCCGAAGGAACCCTCGTGCCCCTCCTCGTCGATGCGTACAACGTCCTTCACGTCGTCGGCGTCCTTCCACCGGACCTCGCGGGGATCGACCTCGAGGAACTGTCGATCCTGATTTCTGGAAGTCGTTTCGGGAGCGAGGAGACGGTCCTCGTCTGCGACGGGGTGCCCAAGCCGCACTCGGTCGAGGAGACGGGTCGGATCCACGTCCGCTTCGCGGGCCCCGGCGTCACGGCGGACGAACTCATCGTTCGAATGGTCGCCGGCTCGTCCGCGCCTCGACGGCTCACCGTGGTGACGAGCGACCGGGAGATCGCCGTGAAGGCACGCCGTCGACGGGCCTCCATCATCTCCTCGGAGGCGTTCCTGGAGGCGGTCGCGGCGGATCGACGGGATCGCCCCTCGAACGATCAGGCCGCGTCGGTCCCGGCCTCGAGCGATGCGATGCCTCGAAGACAGGTCGAAGCGTGGCTCGAACTCTTCGGGATCGACGAAACGCTCCTCGACGTCGAACCCGGCCCCGAGGCGCGGAGCGTCGCGGCCTCGACCGGCGAGGAGGCGAACGGGCCGGTTCGGGACCAGCCCGAGGCGACCGCCCCGCCCTCGCCAGCACCGGCATCCGATTCCGCCGAATCGCCGCGGATCCTGGACGCCGAGCATCTCGACGAGCTGCGAGCCGAAGACGTCGACGCCCTCGACATGGATCGCCTGCTCGGGGATGCGGGGGAGTTCCCCGCGTCGCCCCCTCCTTCGACCGATCCCGATCGTGGATGACCGCCGGGTCCGGCCCCACACGGAGTCTCCGATGAAACTCGATTTCGACGCACCGCCCCATGATCCGTTCGACGTGTTCACCGCCTGGTTCGAGGAAGCCGCCGAGAAGGCCGGACTTCCGAACCCGAACGCGATGACGGTCGCGACCGCGACGCCGGACGGTCGACCCACGGCGCGGATCGTGCTGCTCAAGCAGTACGATCACCGGGGATTCGTATTCTTCACGAACCGCGAGAGTCGAAAGGGCGTGGAACTCGGGGAAAACCCCCGGGCGGCGCTGCTGATGCACTGGGACACGCTCGATCGGCAGGTCCGGATCGAAGGCTCGATCGAGCCGACGACCGACGCGGAGAGTGACGCCTACTTCTCGAGTCGACCGCTCGAAAGCCGTCTGAACGCGATCGCGAGCGACCAGTCCCGCCCGATCGAGGACCGCGCATCGCTGGAGGCCCGGCGCGCACGAGTCGACGCGACCCACGCCGACGGGTCTGATCCCGCACGGCCTCCGCACTGGGGCGGCTACCGGCTTCGGCCGGAACGCTTCGAGTTCTGGCAGGGACACCCCTTCCGACTGCACGATCGCGTCACCTACGTGGCGGACGGCGATCGGTGGAAGACCATGCGGCTCATGCCCTGAGCGTCGGTCGAGCCCGGTCGGAAGCCGGGATCAGTCGCCGGTCGAGCCGGTCTTCGCGAAACGTCGCCTGCGATTCTCCCGTCGTGGCGGGATGAAACCGCCGCGAACCTTGATCCCGTCCGCCCCCGCCTCGCGGAGCCTGCCGACGAGGTCGTCGTCGGGGACCACCCGGACCCCCGGGGCCGAGAGCACGACGTGTCGTCCACCGTCCAGCCGGAGGTGCAGCACCGTCTCGACCGGTCGCCCGGACAGCGCGTGCACGCTGCCCGCAGCCTGCTTCAGCTGGCCCGACACGAACTGCATTCGATGTCGCGTCGCCGCTTCGTCGTCGCCGTCCCGCGTGGCGTCGATGAGGATCTCGATCCGGGTGGAGAGCAGGTTCGGGACGCGATCCAGCGGTATCACCTGCTCCACCACGATCTGCGGTTCGCCACGGCCGGTCTCCACCTGGCCGACGAGCACCACCGTCGCATCGACCTGGATCTGGTCCGCGTGCTTGGTGAAGGCCTCGCTGAAGACGACGCCTTCGACGGTGCCGTGCTTGTCCGAAAGCGTGAGCATCGCCATCTTGGAACCGTTCCGGGTCACCACCGGTCGGACCCGGTTGATGACCCCCGCGAAGACCACCGGAGCCTCGTTGCCGAGTTCGCCGACGTCGCGACTTCCCGCGTTGCAGAACTCCTCGATCAGCCCCTGGATCCCGTCGAGCGGATGACCGGACACGTGGAACCCGAGGGTCTCCTTCTCCTCCGCGAGGCGGGTCATCTGGTCCCAGGGCTTGACCTCGGGGAGCGGCATGCGCGGCGTCCGGTCGTCCGCCGATTCCGCCTCGCCCCCGCCGCCGAACAGCATGTTCTGGCCCGCCGAACGATCCGCGGCGAGCGCCTTGCCCGCCTTGAACGCGTCGGACACCGCGGCGACCATCGCCGCCCTCGCCTCCGCACCGTGCACGGAGTCGAAGGCGCCGGCGCGGACCAGCGACTCGACGGCCTTCTGATTGATCCGCGCATGGTCGATGCGCTCGCAGAAGTCGTGCAGTGATTCGAAGACGCCGTCCGCTTCCCGGGTCGCGACGATCGACGCGATGCCGTCCTTGGCGATCCCCTTGATCGCCTGGAGGCCGAAGCGCACGTGGCCCGCGCAGTTCCCCGGGGTCTCGCCCTCGTCGAAAACCACCTTGAAGTCCTCGCCCGAAACGTTGACGTCCGGCGGACGGACCGTCACCCCGACATGCGGTCGCGCCGTCGTGGTGTCCGGGAACGGAACCCGCATGCACTCCTCGAGATAGACCGACCACTCCTCGACCTTCTTCGCCTGGCTCTCGAAGGTGAGCACCGCGGCCATGTACTGGTTCGGGAAGTAGGTCTTCAGGTAGGCGGTCTGGTAGGCGACGATCGCATATCCCGTCGAATGACTCTTGTTGAAGCCGTAACCCGCGAACTTGAGGATGAGATCGAAAAGCTCGTCGGCCTGCCGGTTCCCGACCCCGTGCTTCGCGGCGCCCTCGACGAAGTCCGACCGGGCGGAGTCGATCACGCTCATCTTCTTCTTCGAGATCGCCTTGATGACGGTGTACGCGGTGCGGAGCGGGATGCCGCCCAGTCCATGGAGCACCTGCATCACCTGCTCCTGGTAGACCATGATGCCGTACGTCTCCTCGGTGTACCGGTCGACGATCTCGTGCACCGAGGGGACCTTCTGCGTTCCGTGCTTCCGCGCGTTGTAGTCGGGGATCAGCTCCATCGGACCCGGTCGGAACAGTGCGTTCGCCGCGATCAGGTCCTCCAGCCGGTCCGGCTTCATCTCGACCAGCAGCTTCCGCATCCCCCCCGATTCGAACTGGAAGATGCCCCCGGTCTCGCCGCGCCGGAAGAGGTCGAGCACCCGCTGGTCGTCGAGCGGCACCCGTTCCATGTCGAGCGGATGGACGGCGGTCCTCGCGGCGGCGGTCCCCGGGGTCGGCATCTCGCGGCCGACGGCGCTCCAGATGCCGGCCTCGGGCACCGATTCGAGGATGAGCTGCCTCGCCCGCTCGATCGTCGACAGCGTCCGCAGTCCGAGGAAGTCCATCTTCAGCAGNCCGATCCGCTCGCAGGTGGGGCCGTCCCACTGGGTGACCACGTCGTCGCTTCCCGTCGCCTTGCAGAGCGGCACGATCTCGTCCAGCGGTCGCGTCGCCATGATCACGCCGGCGGCGTGGACACCGGAATGACGCGCGTGGTTCTCCAGGGCCTGCGCCGCGTCGACCGCCCGCTGGACCCGCGGGTCGGCGTCGCAGGCCTCGCGGAACTCNGGCGCCTTCTGCATCGCGTCGTCGATGGTGATGTTGAGTTCGTTCGGGACGAGGTTCGCGAGTCGCTGTCCCTCGGCGGGCGGGAAGCCCATCACCCGCGAGACGTCCTTGATCGCGGCCTTCGCCTTGAGTCTCCCGAACGTCACGATCTGGGCCACGTGTCCGTACTTCTCCCGGACGTACTCGATCGCGTCGCCGCGACCGTTCTGGCAGATGTCGATGTCGATGTCGGGNTANTCGGCNCGATCNGGNTCNGTGAATCGCTCGAAGAGCAGGCCGTAGTGGACNGGNCANGCGTTNGANAGNCCGAGCACGTAGCCCACCATNGTCCCNACNCCCGANCCACGGGCGTTCGANGGAATGCCNCGCTGNCNCGCCCAGTTNACGAAGTCCCANACGATCAGGAAGTACGCGGAGATCAGCTTGTC
The DNA here is from genome assembly GCA_002684855.1 of Planctomycetaceae bacterium. Classification (GTDB taxonomy): domain Bacteria; phylum Planctomycetota; class Phycisphaerae; order Phycisphaerales; family SM1A02; genus UBA12014. The sequence goes on from NYWD01000045.1 coordinate 31,339, forward strand.
NGCGAGCACCTTGAGNTCNCGNTCCAGCCTCGCCCGGATCTCNTCGGTCACGCCGTCCGNACCGTANCGCCANACNAGCCCCGCNTCGCAGAGATCNCGNAGCGCNCGGTCGCATCCGTCCTTGAGNGCCTCNGCNTNNGCNNCGTCGGNNCCCTNCGNCTCGAACGGNCGCANCTCGAANCGGGCGCAGTACCGCTTGAACCACTCGGTGAGATCNCCNCCGTCGTANTCCGGCGGCTCNCCNGGATGNACNACCTCGACGACCGGNGCGTGGTTCTCNCCNTCGGGNAGTTCGACGTTGCAGCGNTCGGCGATCCGGACNGTGTTNCGGATCGCCTCCNGCTCGTCGGGCTCGGGGAACAGGGCGGCCATCTCCGCCGCATCCTTGACGTAGAGCTGTTCCGGATAGCGGAGACGATCCGGGTCGTCCTTGGTCTTGCCCATGCTGATGCAGCACAGCGTGTCGTGGTCGTCGTGGTCCTCCGCCCGGAGGAAGTGCGCGTCGTTGTCGACCACCAGCGGGAGGTCGAGCTCGCCGGCGAGCTTCTTCAGGAGCGGATTGATGCGCTCCTGCTCGGGAACGTGGCGTTGAAGCTCGACGAAGAACCGCGGCTCGCCGTCGGGTCCCGGCGCGAAGGTCTCCGCATGCCATCGTGCTTCGGCGACCGCGAGCTCCCAGTGCCCCTGGTCGTTGGTCCGGACGAAGTTGGTGAGGTGGAACGCGAGCGAGGATCCGAGGTGCCCGTTGATCGCGACGAGACCCTCGTTCCACTGCCCGAGGGTGCTCTTGTCCATTCTCGGCTTGTAGTAGAAGCCGTTGCGAAAGGCGTCCGAACTCAATTTCACGAGGTTCCGCCAGCCACCGAGATCGAGCGCCAGCAGGACGAGGTGGAATCCGCCGTCGGCGACGCCGGTCCGCGTTCGATCACGGCGATCTCCGGGCTTTCCCTCCCGGTCCGGGGCGACGTAGGCCTCGATGCCGAGGATCGGCTTGATGCCCGCGGCGCGGGCGGCGGCATGGAACTCGAACGCCGCGTGGAGATTTCCGTGATCGGTGACCGCGACCGCGGTCATGCCGAGCGCCTTCACCCGGTCGACCAGTTTCCTGACGCGATTGCCGCCGTCGAGGAGGGAGTATTCGCTGTGGAGATGGAGGTGGACGAAACCGTCGGGGGCGATCGACGCCTCCTCGGCGACGGGCTTCGTCTTCTGGCCTGCACGCGACTCGGTCATCGGCTCTCCATCCGTGGGCGACTCCTCCATGGTAGACGCTCCATGCCGGGCCGATCCGAGCCCCCGGGCGATCGAACGGCGATCCACCGGATCGAGCCGGAAGCCGCCCCCGGACGACCTCCTCGAGTCCCGCCGTCGTACCATGCCCTCATGAGCGAGCAGAACCCGTTCAATCGAACGCCCTTCGTCCGGGTGATCGGCGTCGGCCAGCAGATGGGCGACGGGTTCCGCCGCATCGACCGCGGAGGACCCTTCGGGCGGCTGTTCGCCGGGCTCGTCGCGCTGGTCCTCGCGATCCCGATCCTGGTGCTCGGCGTCGTCCTGCTGTTGACGCTCTTCGCCTTCGGCATCGCCGCCGCGCTCGTCGGCCTCGTCCTCGGCCGAAGGCCCGGCATGCGAACCACGGCGACCCGGCCCGCCGCCGACCCGGAATCGCCCGGCCGCGAGAACGTCCGGGTCATCCCGCGCACGCCCGATTGAGCGGTCCGCCGGACGCCGGTCGGCCATCTATTCCGCGAGCCACCAGTCGCGCATCGCACGAGCCACCGGTCCGGGCTCGCCGTCCCCGATGGTCTCCCGCTCCACCCCCACCACCGGCATCACGCCCCAGCTCGAGTTGGTGAGGAGGATCTCGTCGGCCGCGAGGACGGCGTCGATGTCGAGCATTCGGCGATGGACCGGCCTGCCCTCCCCCGCCGCCCGTCCGAGGACCTCCTCCCGGACCACGCCCGGCAGGACCGGGGAGGGAAGTCCGCCGTCCGGTTCCTCTCCACGCACGATGGGCGACGACAGTTCACCGTCCTTCACCAGGACGACGTTGCTGACGCAGCCCCCGGCGAGGTGGTTCGAAACCGTGAACCAGAGGGCCTCGCTGGCGTTCTTCGCGGCCGCCGCCTGCAGTTCCGAGAGTCGGGACCAGTAGGAAAGCGTCTTGTGCGAGGCGAACGGGTCGAGTGGATTCGCGCGGGCGTCCGCCACCGTGGCCCGGATCCCCTTCTCGAACAGTTCCCCTGGATATGCGGTCGCGGGCTGCGCGACGATCATGATGGTAGGTTCGTGTCCGTCGCCGCCGTCGTGGAGCAGGTTCAGGTCGCCGCCGGTGATCGTCACCCGGACCCGGGCGACCTCGATCGACGCCGCGTCCACGGTGGACTGGATCGCCTCCGCGAGCGGACCGGAACGGAGTTGCTCGCTGAGCCGGAGCGAACGAAGCGAATTCTCGAGGCGATCGAGATGCTGGTTCAGGTGCAGCACCCGCGACCCGCGGGCGGTCATCGTCTCGAAGAGACCGACGCCGTGCTGGAAGCCGGCGTCGAACGCCGAGACCCGCGCATCGTCGGCACGCTCGATGGTTCCGTTCAGCCAGACCGTCGTCATTCGATCCTCCCGTTCGACTCGTCCAACGCCGGGCCGTCGACCCGCCGAACCGATCGCAACTCCGGCGGCGCACCCCGGAGATCGATCTCCACCCGGCCCCCGTCGGCGCCGACCACGACCACCGTCGCGATGTTCCCGGCGTGGTCGGAGGCCACCTCGACGGCGTCGATCCCGCGCGGCGGAAGAAGCGCGGCGATGGCGGCTCGTGCGGTTCCCTCCATGGAGAACCCCGCTGGCGGAGGATCATCCGAGGTCCGAATCAGCTCGGAGACGACCTGCCTCGCTTCCGCCGCGACGTCCTGAGTCCGTTCCGCGAAGTAGCCAACCAGCCCCCCCGCGGCCAGCGCGATCGCGGGATACAGGAGCCGACGGCCCCAGCCCGAGCGGACTTGTCCAGAGGTCCCGATCATGGGCAGGGAGTGTAGACGACCCTCGATCGTCCGACGCTCCGGACGCCCGCGTGCTCATCCCGGCCTCTCCGAGATCGGTGACCGCCGGAATGCGTGGCGAGGGACGCGGGGCCGGGGTCGCGTGTGCTCGATGCGGACAGGACCTTCGCCCGGAAACCCGGATCAGGATGCCCGACCCCGACCGGGGTGGGAGATCGATTTCATCCGGCGATTCGACGGGCGTCGGTGAGGGCCGGGCCGACGACGCATCGTCGGCGAGGTGTCCGGCCGATACACTTCGCGACCCCATGCCACTCCTCACCCTCGCCGGCATCCGCCATGAATTCTCCACCCGGACCGTCCTCGACGGCGCCACGCTGTCGGTGGAACCCGGCGAGAAGATCGGACTCGTCGGCCGCAACGGAGCCGGCAAGAGCACGCTGCTCAAGGTGATCACCGGCGAGCTGACTCCGGATCACGGTGACATGCAGCTCGCTCGCGGCATCCGGGTCGGTCATCTCTCGCAACACCCCGAGTTCGTCCCCGGCGACACGCTCCGACAGGCCGCCGGCCGGGCCTTCGAACGGCTCGAGGTCGCCCAGCGCGAGCTCGAGCGGGTCTACGAAGCCATGGCCACCGCCGAACCCGAGGAACTCGAGCGTCTCATGGCCAGGCAGTCCGAACTGGACACCCAGCTCGAGGCGCTCGGCGGCTACGCCGTCGATCATCGCGTCGACGCGACCCTGCACGGCCTCGGATTGACCGACGATCGATTCGACCAGCCGGTCGACACGCTTTCGGGCGGTCAGAAGGCCCGCCTCGGACTCGCCCGCCTGCTGCTCGAATCACCCGACCTGCTCCTTCTCGACGAACCGACGAACCACCTCGACATCAACGGTCGTCAGTGGCTGGAGAACTTCCTCGCCGAGGAGGTCAACGGCGCGGTGATCCTGGTGAGCCACGATCGCTGGCTGCTGGACCGCGTGGTCAATCGGATCGTCGAGGTCGAACTCGGACAGGTCCGCGAGTATCCGGGCAACTACCACGCGTTCATCGAGCAGCGGCGGGAGCGGAAGCTGGTCGAAGGTCGGATCCACGCGAAGCAGCTCGACAAGATCCGCGCGGAGGAGGCCTACATCCGGAAGTACAAGGGCGGACAGCGGGCGAAGCAGGCCCGCGGTCGCGAAGCCCGGCTCGATCGCTTCAAGGAGGAGGAACTCTCCGAGAAGCCGATCGAACTCGACGTGATGGCCCTGAACCTGCCCAAGCCGCCCCGGGCCGGGGACGTCCTGATCGCGGTGGAGCATCTCTCCAAGGCCTACGACGACCACCGGCTCTTCGAGGATCTCTCGCTCAGTCTCCGGCCGGGCGATCGAATCGGGGTCATCGGTCCCAACGGCGCGGGGAAGACCACGCTGATCCGCAGCATGCTCGGCGACATCGAGTCGGATGCCGGCACGATCCGCCGGAGTCCCCGGCTCTCGGTCGGGTGGTTCCGCCAGAACCAGGACCACATCGATCCCGACCGGGAGGTCTGGCAGTACCTCCAGAAGACGATGGGCGACGCGAGCCCCGACGGGCAGGTGCGTGAACAGGAGGCCCGGGACCTCGCCGGCGCCTTCCTCTTCTCCGGTCGCGAGATGGAGAAGCAGATCAAGCTGCTCTCCGGCGGGGAGCGGGCGAGGATGGTGCTCGCAGGCCTCGTCGCGTGTCCGCTCAATCTGCTGGTGCTCGACGAACCGAGCAACCATCTCGACATCCCGAGCGCGGAACGACTCGAACAGGCCCTGCTCGACTACGGGGATGCGAAGAAGGGACGCGGCGGCGCGATCTTCCTCATCAGCCACGATCGAGCGCTGGTCGAGGCGACCTGCACCACGCTGCTGGTGTTCGACGGCGAGGGATCGGTCCGGATCTTCAACGGTCGCTATTCGCAGTGGCTGGAGATGGAGGAGCGGCGTCGGAAGGAGGCCGAGGAGGCGAAGGTCGCCGCGTCCTCGAAGGAGGCCCGGGCACGGAAGGCGTCCACGGATGATCGGAAACGGAAGCGGGAGAAGCCTCGGAGGAACGTCACTTCGAAACTCGCGAAGCTGTCGACGAAGGATCTCGAATCGAGGATCGAGCGGTGCGAGTCGAGAATCCGGAAGATCGACGAATCGATGATGGATCCGGACGTCTACACCGACGGTCGGAAGACCAAGCGTCTCCAGACCGAACGCACCGAGATCGCGGCCGAACTCGAACCGCTCGAATTCGAGTGGTCCTCACGGGCCGAGGATTGACGCGTTGACGGCCTGCCGGGACCGGTGAGTTCCGATCGATCAGGCCAGATCGCTGCGAAGAAGGACCCTGCCGGTCCCGCGCTCGCGGATCTCGAAGGCGAGACCCTGGATCGCCCTCCCGCCGAGATCGATCGGCGATGCGGAGAAACGGCCGACCGTCCCTTCGAAGAGCACCACCGGTGATCCGGGGGATTCCGAATCGAAGGCGACGAGTTCGACGTCCGCCGAAGCGGGCATGTCGAACAGCATCATCATGCCTTGTCCGGGAGTCTCGCCGGCCTCCTCGATCAGAAGGATGCCGGCACCCGCGCCGCCCGCCATCGCCACGGATCGTGCGGTCGAGGAATCGAGGAGAAGCCGTGCCTCGTGCTCCGGGAAACCGATTCCGCCGAGTCGCCCCTGGAGTTCCTTGAGCGAGATGTTGTTGTCGGCCAGATCGAGCAGCCGACTGCTCAGGCTCGCGGTCTGCTGCTGGATGACGACGAGCGCGATGAGGCTCGATCCGAGCACGAACGTCGCGGCACGCCAGATCATCGAGGTTCGGCGCATCCGGCGGACATCCATCGGCGAACCGGCCGCGACCGGCTCCTGCGTTCCTCGAGTCTCGCTGCCGATCGCACGCACCCGGTCCCCGATCGAGGCGATCGGGCCGCATGCGGAATCGTCATGGTCGATTTCGGACGCGAGTCGGGCGAGCACCTTGTAGCGAAGTGCCCGATCCGGTTCCTCGTCGCCCGCGCCCGCGATCTCGACCGCCACCGCCGACTGAAGGTCGAGCAACTCCGCCTGCTGATCCGGTGACAGGTCCACGAAGGCCCGCTCGAACCTGGCTTCGTCGACTTCCTCCAGCAACCCAAGCGTTTCGAGGATCGCGAGGTCCCGTAGTTCTTCCACCGCCATTGACTCCATCTGCAACATCTTTGAACCCACACTCCAGATCGTTTCCGACGATCCCCTGCCCCGTGACCTGCACGGCGGGAATGACGTCGCTGATTCAAACTCTAACAAACGCGAGAATGGACTCGCGGAGAACACACGTGGAATCGGGATCCCGGATCGGGATCACCGGTCGCTGGTGAGACGGACCGGGTTCGGGTTCGTTCCATCATCCGGAGGATTCTCGAAGCCTCCAGGGAACGGTCCATTCCCGCCGAAGCGACTCAACCCCCGTTTTCATCGACCCGCCCCGGCTGCCGTTGCTTGACCGGCGTCCCCCGACATCCGCAGGCGCTCGCCCGGCGGCTGCATCATTCACGGGAAAAACGCCGGTTCGGCGTTCTCGGACTGCTCGTGCACGACGCCGTCAACCGTCCGCTGCCCGCTGCTCGTCCGCGAGACGATCCCGCAATCGCGCAAGCCCGCGACTCAATGCGGATTTCACGGTGCCCAGCGGTGATTCCAGCTGCTCCGCCACTTCCCGCAGCGTGAATCCCTGCAGGTACGCGCGAGTGATCACCTCCTGCTGGAGGGCGGGAAGTTCCGCGACCCGCGAAAGGAGTCGCTGGCGATGTTCGTCCCGCTCGATCGATCCTTCCCGCTTGGACGGCGCTCCGCTCCGGCCTTCGGGATCCCCCTCGAGGCTGAGGTTCGCGGGTCGGACCTGTTTTCGGCGAAGCCGATCGATCAGATGACGGCGGGTGATCAACATGACCCAGGTCACGAGCTTCGCCCGCGTCGGGTCGTACCGCTCGGCGGTCTTCCAGAGTCGGACGAAGACCTCCTGAACCGCATCCTCCGCTTCCGCGGTGGTCGGCAGCACCTGGCGGGAGGATTTGAAGACGAGCCCCCCGAAACGGTCGTAGAGCCGGTTGGCGGCCGCTTCGTCGCCTTCGGCGACCGCCTGCATCAGCACCCAGTCTTCATGATTCGGTGAATCCATGGGTCCGGTCCACCCGGCAAAGCACATCTCTGGAATTCGAAAGGAACATCAACCAATCGAGGTTATCCGCGAGGGGGGCGGGCCGGATCCCTCAAAAGACTGGAATTTGTTCCAAAGACCTGTTGGGGGCGTTATCGTCTAGGCGTACGGCTTCCCGGCGTCACCGAGGCACGTCGTACGTTCCGGTACCCGATATCGACAGGAGGTCGCTTGACTGACCGTCGCCAAGATCCGAGCACATCCGCCTTCCGGGCCCGCGCCCGACGGAGTTGTCGTTCTGGCTTCGGTTTCAGCGTGATCGAGCTCGTGGTCGTGCTTGCGGTGATCGTCGTCCTGACATCCCTCCTCCTGCCCGGTCTCGAAGTGGCGAGAAAAGGTGCCCGCCGACTCGTCTGCTCCGCCAATCAACGACAGATCGGCGTGTCCTTCATGATCTTCGGCGGCGACAACAACGAGCGACTGCCGGAATCCCGCTTCCAGACGGTCAACAGACCGGCCAACATGATGGCCTTGAATTCCGGGGACCTGAACGACGACGTCGGCGTGGCCGGCTTCGACGGAATCGGCCTGCTCTGGAAGGATCGGTACATCGACTCGCCCGCGTCGTGCTTCTGCCCCGCCCACAGCGGAGGACACACCTTCGATCGGGCGAGGGCCGTCCTCGGCGAGACGCAGGGAACGGGCCCCGAAATCGCGTTCTGCAACTACCACTACACCGGCCACCTGAAGCGGGCGGATCCCGAGCAGATGGTCGGGCCGACCCGGCGGCGAATGACGGATCCGAACGTGATTCTCCTCACCGACGGGCTTCGAAGTCGATCGGACTTCAACCACGAAACCGGCTTCAACGTCCTGCGAGGCGATGGCTCCACCTTCTACCAGGCGGACGTGGGCTCCCGATTCCTCGATTCGATCCCCACCGACGTCAACTTCGACGGGGAGATCGCGAGCGAGGAATCAATGGGGCTCTGGATCCTCGACATCTGGGATGAACTCCAGATCGACGGCTGACCGGGAACCGACGCCGGGCGAAGCCGGCACCGAGTCAATCGGAATATTCGAGGATCAGACCGCGGTGCCCGCCGGCGCCGGGGTCGAAGGTTCGGATCGTCCCGGGCATCGCCCCCTCGGGAACGAGCGCGAAATCGATC
>NYWD01000046.1 GCA_002684855.1 Planctomycetaceae bacterium
TCATCCGCGTGGGCACCCGGCCGAGCAGGCCTTCGGCGGTGATCCGCATGATCGTGCAGTCGGGCTCGCCCTTCTCGAACTTCCACTGGGGGAAGAGCAGGTGACTGGTGAGGTCGAGCGGCCGGACGGAGGTGCCGTCGGGCAGGGTGACCGGTTCCGCGCTGAACAGCCCGAGGTGACGCATCACCCGCATCAGTTCGATGTGTCCCGGGAACCGCATCGTCTTCTCGACCATGTCGGGGACGTCGAGGGTGTCGGCGAGCGACCGGAGTCCGTCGGTGAGGAAGGTCTCGAGGGTGCCGACGCCCTCGAAGTCGACGAGCTCGGGTTCGGCGAGCGCCTCCTTCCAGACGATCTCGCCCTTCTCGACCACCCGGACCGGACGCACGTACTCCTCGAGCACGTCGCCGGGCGACCAGCTCGCCTTGTACTCCCAAGGCCAGTGCCGATGTCGCGGCAGGCCCCCGACCAGGATCTCGAGTCGATCGCAGCGATCCAGCTTCCTGGCCCCGTACCCGCAGAGCATGTTGCTCATGCCGGGAGCCACGCCGATGTCGACGACGACCGAGAGCCGCTTCTTCTTCGCACGATCCGCGAGGTGAAGATTTTCCTCCGACATGAAGGAGATGTCGACGTAGTGCCGGCCGACGTCGATCACCGTCTCCAGCGCATTCATGCCGAGTCCGCTGGGAAGGGCCCCCACCACGAGGTCGGCGTCCGCGACGGCTCTCGCGATCTCGCCGGAATCGGACAGATCGGTTTCGACCGTCTCGATCGGTCGATCGGTGCGGCGAACGCAGTTCTTCAGGGAGTCCTTGCTCGCATCCGCCACCGTCACCCGCATGCCCCGGCTGGCGGCGAGGTCGCTGGCGATGACGGAGCCGATCAGGCCTCCGCCCAGCACCACGACGTTGGTCGCGTCGGAGGATCCTCGGCTCGTCTTTCGCCTGGTCTTCTTCTTCTTCTTCCCGGTCTTCGTCTTCGTGGAGGGCATGGTGTCGGATCCTCGCGAGCCGTCCACGGTCGACGTCTCGGCAGTCGTCGGGGGGAGGCCGGCGTCGGAGGCGTCCGGCCGATGTCTCAGCGGGCGTCGCGATCCAGGACCGAGTAGAACTCGCGCTCGCCGCGGCCTCGCAGCGGGTAGTCCTTCCGGAGCGGGTGGGCCGGGAAGTCCTTCCAGAGCAGGATCCTGCGGAGGTCCGGATGATTTCGGAACCGGATCCCGAACATGTCGAAGACCTCCCGCTCCATCCATTCGGCACCCGCCCAGATGTCGCAGACGCTGTCCACCACCAGGCCGGGGTCCTCGACGATCCCCTCCGTGTCGATCGTCGGGTCGAGCCAGGTCTTGACCGTGAGCCGGCGTCCCGTGGTGTGGCTCAGGAGACACCAGATGACCCCGAATCTCGCGGGGGTGTCCACCACGTAGTCGAGATAATCCGCGGCGGTCACGTCGGAGAGGAACTCGTAGGAACAGTCCGCGTCGTCGCGCAGGAACCGAAGGACGTCGTGGGTCCGGTCCGCGGGGACGATCAGGCTGGTCATGCCGCGGAACTCCGTCGCCTGGAAGCGGACGTCGGCGAAGGCGGCCTTCACGCGGGGCAGGTCGGGATGATCGAGGTTCGGCTGGCTGGGGGTCGGCACGAGCTTGCTCCGGGGCCGGTCCGTCGGAAGACGATCGCCACGACATGGTAGCACTCGCCATGCCGAGGACGTGTTCCAATTCAGTGGCGGAAGTGTCGAATCCCGGTGAGGAGGCAGGTCACGCCTCGTCGTTCACAGAGTTCGAACGTCTCCTCGTCTCGTTTCGACCCACCGGGGTGGATCAGGCACGTGACACCCGCGTCGATGAGGATCTCGGGTCCGTCCGGGAACGGGAAGAACGCGTCGCTGGCGGCGATGACGGGCCCGCTCCCGGCGAGCCCCGCGAGATCGCCGGCCTTCTCCACCGCGAGTCGGCAGGCGGCCACCCGATCCATCTGCCCCGCGCCGGCGCCGAGGAGCCGGTCCGGAGTCGCGATGCAGATCGCGTTGGACTTCAGCTGCTTGACGACCGTCCAGGCCAGCCCGGCCGCGGTGCGGACCGCGTCGTCCGCGACGGGTCCCGCGGTCTGGCGGAGGTCGGAGGCGGAGAAGGGGTGGGTGTCCCGCTCCTGCGCGAGGAGACCGCCGGGGATCGATCGAAGTGAAAGGCCTTCGCGGCCTTCGTCGTCGAGTGCGCCGACCGCGAGCAACCGACAGTTCTTCCAGCGTTCGGCCAGCAGCTCGGCCGCGTCCTCGTCGAACGAGGAAGCGAGCACGACTTCGAGGAACCGGCCTCCCTCCGCGATCTTCGATGCGGTGGAACGATCCACGTTGCCGCTCAGGGCGACGATCCCGCCGAAGGCGGCGAGCGGATCACCGGCGTAGGCGCGGTCGAACGCCTCCGCGAGATCCTCGCCGACCGCGGCGCCGCAAGGGTTGGTGTGCTTGATCACCGCGGCGGCGGGACGATCGGGATCGACGTCGTGCAGGTCCTGCACGAGCTCGAGGGCGCTCGCCGCGTCGAGCAGGTTGTTGTAGGAGAGCGGCTTCCCGGAAAGCTGTCGGGCGTTCGTCACGCTCGGTCCCTGGAAGTCCGGATCGCGGTAGACCGCCCCGGCCTGGTGGGGGTTTTCGCCGTATCGAAGCCCGCGCTGGCCCACGAAGTTGAGCCGGAGGACGCTGGGAAAGCGTGCGGACGACGTCCCGCTCATCCAGGCCGCGATCGTCGCGTCGTACTCCGCCGTCCGGGCGAACGCAGTGGTCGCGAAGTCACGTCGCAGCTGGGCGGAGGTGCATCCGTCGTGGGCGTCGAGTTCGTTGATCACCCGGTCGTACTGGGTGGGATTGGTGATGACCGTGACGAAGCCGTGGTTCTTCGCCGCGGAACGGACCATCGAAGGTCCGCCGATGTCGATCTGCTCGATGGCCTCCTCGTCCGCGACGCCGTCCTGCCGAATCGTCTGCTCGAACGGGTAGAGGTTCACGCAGACGATGTCGATCGGAAGGATCCCGTGGTCCTCCATCGCCTGCAGGTGCGATTCCTGATCGCGGCACGCGAGGATTCCGCCGTGGACCGCGGGATGGAGCGTCTTCACGCGGCCGTCCATCATCTCGGGGAATCCGGTGAGGTCGTCGACCGCGACCGGCGCGAGTCCTGCGGCGCTCAGTGCGCGATGCGTCCCGCCGGTCGAAACGATCTCGATGCCTCGGTCCATCAGGCCCTTCGCGAAGGGAATGAGATCGGTCTTGTCGCTGACCGAGATCAGGGCGCGGCGGATGGGAACGAGATCGGGCATGGATGAGGGGTCCGGAAGGTGAGGCGGATCGCCGACCGGTCGGGTGACGCCGCCGGCGATCCGGTTTCGGCTTCGGATCGGTTTCGAGGATCAGCCGATCGGATCGAGGCGGACGACGCGTCCGTCTCCGGCGACCGCGAAGATCGTCTCGCCGTCCATCGAGAGCATCTCGATCTGCGGAAGCGGCATGGTCCTGGTCACCGCGCCCTGCGAGACGTCGACCAGACGCAGCATCCGGGCATCGGCGTCCCAGAGGGCGACGTCTCCGTTGATCCGGCCGATGGAACGGCCGCTCACGCCGGGAAGGGTCCAGACCTTGCGACCTTCCACGGCGTTGGTCGGATCGGCCTCGAGGCAGACCAGTCCCTCGCTGGGGACCCACTGGAGCACCCGGCCGCCGTCGACGTCGACGTAGGTCGGCGGCTCGGTGAGCGGGCTCTCCGTGAAGTACCGCCAGGACGTGGCACCACTGCGGGCGTCGAACGCCCAGAGGTACTGGTCCTTGCCGGCCGCGAAGACCTTGCCGCCGCCCGCGGCGAGTGGGGCGGTCACGCCGTCGAAGAGGCGTTCCCCCCAGATGCGGCCGGCGGACTTCGCGTCGAGCATGAGGAACGTGCCGCCCTCGCTCGCGGCGGCGATTCCGTTGTCTCCCACGAGGATGGGGCTCGAGACCATGGGGCCCTTCAGCTGATTGGCTCGCCACGCCTGTCCGACGGTGAACTGGTGCCAGACCACCTGGCCCATCCGGCTCCCGAAGATCAGGTACTTGCCGTAGCGGATCACGTCCGTCGAGGGGATGCGCTCCAGATCCTGGCGATCGACGACGGCGCCCGTCTTGTGGTCGACGACGTACACCACCGGATCCGAAGTCACGTAGATCCGGTCGTCGTCGTTCTGCCCGAACGGCTGGTCGCCCGCGCGGGGGATGCCGGCGGTCACGCCCCAGACCGCATCGAGCGGGTCCGCCGCGATCGTGGTCCAGACCTGCGATCCGGAGCCGCTGTCGATCCGGGTCAGCCGGTTCCGATCGCTGAGCACGTAGACGTCATCGTCCACGAGGTCGATCCGCTTCGGCTCGTCTCCCGTCGATGTCTGCCAGGCGATGCGATAGTCGATCGCGGCGGCCGGGGAGGGACCGAAGGCGTACTTCCGGTCGAGGGTGGCCTTGCGAGCGGCCAGTGCATCGTCGCGGTCGTCGGCGGATGCTGCCGAGATCGGGGTCACGGCGGCGACGAGGGCGACGAGGGCGAGGTTTCGGACTTGGTGACGCACTGCGGACATCGGTATCTCCAGTTGGCCGGACGCGGTCGGCGACGGCCTCGCGCGGTGCGACAGTGTATCGAGACGGCGGCATCCCTTCATGCCCGGAACGGGGCCCCGGACGGCGACATCGGCTTCCGATCGGTCTCCGGGCTGGATTTCGTCGGGCTCGATCGGAAGGTTCCCGGGCCGGGAGAGGGCGACGGAGCCGTGGTGGGGCTACCCTCGAGGCATGTTCACCGGACTCATCCAGGCGCTCGGCACCGTTTCGGAGGTTCACGAGATCCCGACCGGACGCCGTCTGTCGATCGACGCTTCGGACTGGGATCACCGGCCGGAGGACGGGGCGTCGATCGCCGTCGACGGGTGCTGCCTCACCGTCGTCGAGTCGTCCGACGGGCGTCACGTCTTCGACGTGATCCACCGTTCCCTCGAAATGACCACGCTCGGCGGACTCGCGGTCGACGATCGGGTGAATCTCGAGCACGCGGCGACGATGGAAACGCTGCTCGGCGGTCATCTCGTCCAGGGCCACGTCGATGGGACGGGGGTGGTTCTCGAGATCGACGACGGCGACGACTGGCGTGTTCGCATCGAGGCGCCGCCGGGCGTTCGGGAGCATCTCGTGGATCGTGGGTCGATCACCGTCGACGGGGTGTCGCTCACCGTCGCAAGGACCATCCGTGCCGGTGGGGAGGGGACCGAGGTGACCGGCCTCGAGATCGCCCTCATTCCCGAGACCCTCGAACGGACCACGTTGCGCGACTTCGTGATCGGCGACCGCGTCAACCTCGAGGCGGACGCCTTCGCGAAGATGGTCGCCGCCCACGTGGATCGGATGCTCGCCGAACGCGGCCGTTCCTGACGCGCCTCGAGGATCGATCAGCGTTGACCGGTTCCCGGAGGCGCGAACGCATCCGGGAGTTCGTCTTCGGATGCCTCGCCGAGCATCTCGAGTCGGTCCGCGTCGATCAGGATTCGATCACCCGCCTCGATGCCGAGGCTCTCGAAGGTTCCGGGGGCGAGTTCGATCACGAACTGTGCCGGATACAGGCTGGGATAGCCCGGCAGTCGCGACCGGTAGTCGAGTTCGTCCTCCTCCGGTCCCCGTGGTGGTTCCGCTCGCATGGTGTGCACGGCGGTGACGTATCCGATCGGATCGAGATACGCGATGTCGATGTCCATCAGGCAGTCGTACATCCAGAACCGCTGCGGCGCCGGATCCGGAAAGGCGAACAGCATCCCCTCCGCGGGCCCGAGCGTCCTCCGCCCACCGAGACCGAGGCGACGGCTCGCCTGCGTCAGCGCCAGCTCGAGCTTGAAGGTCCGATCTCCGATCCGGACGGTCTCGATCCCACCGTCCACCGGGCCGGCGACCGGCTCGCATCCCGCGAGGGCGATCAACGCCCCGACCAGGCCGGCCCGGATCGATCGCTCGACGGGGATGTGGAATCGACCGGCGTCGTTCAGGGTTCCAAGAGCCATCGTCGGTCCTCCTTCGTGAATCGAAGCGGTTCGGTCGCCTCCCGGGACACCATCCTCCGGAGCGCATCCTCATCGAGCAAGTCCGCGAACGCCGCCGCGGTGATCGATCGCGGAGTTCCGGACATGCCGCTCCATCGTGCCATGAGGCCGATGATCCGGTCCGGCCGGACGCCCGCGGCCCGAAGCGCCTCGACGCCCGTGTCGCCGTCGCGCTTGGCGAGGCGGCGGCCGGACTCGTCGTGGACGATCGGAAGATGCCACCACCTCGGTCGCGTCTCGAACCGGAGATCCGCGTGGAGGCGCTGCTGGCGTGCGGCGCTGGGAAGCAGGTCGGCGCCCCGGATCACGTCCGTCACCCCCTGTCGGTGATCGTCGACGACCACCGCCAACTGGTAGGCGGGGCGGCCGGCCTTGGTCCAGACGATCTGGTCGCCGACCTCCGACGAGGGATCGAATCGGTGCGTTCCGAGCAGCTCGTCTTCGACGATCTCCGGACCGGGCCGCGTGATCGCGCGGAAGTTCGTGTCGCTTCCATCGAAACGCCAGGCGCGTTCGTCGTCCGGCCTGAGCTCCGCGGGGAACCGGACCTCGCCCCCGCCGTGCGGGGCCCCGGCCGCCTCGCGGACCGCCCGGCGACTCAGACTCGACGAGAAGACGAGGCGTCTCGACTCCAGGCGACGCATGGCGTCGTGGTACGGATCGAGGTGCTCGGACTGTCGCGTCGCATCCTCGTCCCAGTCGATTCCAAGCCATCGAAGGGAGTCTTCGATCGCATCGCAGGCGTCGCCGGACGCGCGAGACGCATCGAGATCCTCGTGACGGAGGAGGACCCTCCAGCCGGCTCGCCTGCCGATGGCCCATGCGAGCAGCAGCGAGCGGACGTTTCCGAGGTGCAGGTCGCCGGTCGGGCTCGGGGCGAGCCGGGTCGTTCGCGTCGAACCTGGGATTCCGGGATTGGCTTGGGCGTCCGCCATCGGGGGGTATAGTGACGTCTTCGGCGGGTCGGGGGTGCGGGCACTCCCCGGGGAGGAACCCGATTCAACAGGCGAGAAGGCCCTCGACCCCCGTCCGGGTCCTCGGAGGCAGTGGAAAGATCATGGTCGAGAAACTCACGGATGTGGAAATCGAGGCAGCCCTCGTCGAACGACCCGAGTGGTCGCTCAGCGGCGACTCCATTCAGCGGACCTTCACCTTCGGCGACTTCCTGGGGTCGATCGACTTCGTGAACCGGATCGGCGCGAGGGCGGAGGAGGTCCAGCACCACCCCGACATCCTGATCCGATACGCGAAGGTCACCCTGACCCTTTCGACGCACGACGCCGGCGGGATCTCCGCCAAGGACTTCGCCTTCGCCGGGGACTGCGATCGTCTCTACGCGGACTAAGGCGGACTGAGGCGGACTGAGTCAACCCCACGCGGGATCATCCACCGAGTTCGTGGCGGACGAGGGCCGCACGCCGTCTCCGGGTCCGCTCGTCATCGAGCATTCGATCCTCTCCGACCGGTTCCAGCGCCGTGTCGTCGATGCTGTCGGGTCGGACGCAACGAAGATGCGCGGGCTGGACCTCGAGGAACAGGCGCTGGACGGTGCCCAGCGGAACGTCGGGCAGCAGTCCCAGCGAGATGCCGAGCCTGACCCGGCTGAGGTGCTTCATCGATTCCTCGATCGCGAGGAGCCGGGCCGAGCGAAGCGTCCCGAGCGCCCGGTGCACCCGGTCCTCGAGAAGGGTTGCGCTGCGTTCGACGAGGATGTCCCGCGCCATGCGTTCGTAGGCGACGATCCTCGGAACCACTTCACCGAGGAAGGTCGCGAGCAGATCGGTCTCCGAAACTCCGAGGGTGAGTTGATTGCTCACCTGGTAGAAGTCCCCGCTGCTGTCCGAGCCCTCGCCGTAGAAGCCGCGCACCGCGAGATCGAGATCGTTCGATGCCCGGCGGAGTCGTTCCAGTTCGTTGGTGAGACGGAGGCCGGGGAGGTGGAGCATCACCGAGAAGCGGATCGCGGTGCCGACGTTCGTCGGGCAGGCGGTGAGATATCCCCATCGGGGGTGGACCGCGATGTCCGCGTGCTTCTCGAGCCGGCGGTCGAACTCGACGACGCGCCGCCATGCCTCCTCCAGTTCGAGGCCCGGAAGGAGCACCTGCATTCGGAGGTGGTCCTCTTCGTTCACCATCACGCTGAGTTGCTCGTCGTCCGCGATGGCGACCGCACGGGGGGAGACCGACTCGATGAACTGCTTCGAGACGAGGTGACGCTCGAAGAGCAGTCGCCGGTCCTCCGGGGTCGAGTGCTGCAGGTCGATCCAGACCAGTTCCTCGCCTCGTTCGGAGGCGAACGGCAGGCTCCGCACCAGTTGGAGGATCTCGCGTCGCTGCACGTCGCTGGCCTGGTTGACGAAGGGCAGGCCCGCGAGATTCCGGGCCAGCCGGGCCCGGCTCGAGACGACCACGTCGGCGTCGGGGCCGGAGTGTTCTATCCAGGGGCCGGTCTGCTTCAGCTTCATCGGAAAGTCATCTCGTGGTGCTGTTCAACCGCCGGAATCGCCGACGGCGAGCGTGTTCAGCCGATCTCGGAGGTTCGCGGCCCGCTCGTACTGCTCGCTCGCAACCGCCCGGTCGAGTTCCTCGATCAAGCTGCGGCGAAGCGCCTGGAGATCGACCAGTTCCGAGGACTGGTCGGGGACCCGGCCGACGTGCGCGTTGGCGCCGTTCTGGCTTCGCGCCACCACCGTGTCCAACTGACGGGCGAAGGCGCCGTAGCAGTCGGGGCAGCCGAGCAGCCCGGTCTTCCGGAATCGCGCGAAGGTCGAGCCACATTCAACGCAGGCGGTGGGTCGTTCCACGCGACGGGGGGCCGGCGGATCGGCCTGGGTCGGCATCGTCGCGAACTGCGTGAGCAGATCGGTGACCGGTGCCGACTGGGGGACCTGGAATCCCGCCTCGATCGCGTGTTCGCGGCAGAGGTGGATCTCTCGGCCGGCTTCGACGTCGATCTCGTGGACCTCGGCGGGCTGATCGCATTTGTCGCACTTGGTGTTCATGCCTTCGAACACGATAGCCGCTGCGGACCCCGAAAGGCGCTCGAGCCGCGAAAGTTCGCGTCCTGACCTTCGAATCGGCTCAGGCGTCGATCGCTTCGCGGATCCGGACGAGGGTTCCGATCAGGTCGGTCGCGACATCGATGGGCATGACGGTGGCCCGGTCGCTTCTCGCCGAGGCCGGATCGAGATGCGTTTCGAGGAAGAGGGCCGATATTCCCGCGGCGACCGCCGCCCTGGCGAGGAGCGGCCCGCGATCCGGGCGTCCACCGCTCATCTCGCCTTCGCCTCCGGGCAGCTGGGTCGAGTGGGTGGCGTCGAAGCAGACCGGTGCGCCGAATTCCGCCGCGATCTCGCGAAGATCGCCCAGTCCGATGAAGTCCGTGACGAGCCGGTGGTAGCCGAAGAAGGTCCCCCGTTCGGTCGCCATCATCCGCCTGCATCCCGACTCCGAGAGTTTCTCGAGGACGTTGCGCATCTCGTTCGGCGCGAGGAACTGGCCCTTCTTCACCGAAACCGCTGCGCCCGTGGTGCCGCACGCGACGAGCAGGTCCGTCTGTCTGCACAGGAACGCGGGCACCTGGAGGATGTCGACGACCTCGGAGGCGGGCATCGCCTGGGCCGCTTCGTGGACGTCGGTCAGCAGGGGTACGTCGAACTCCCGGCCGATCGTCTCGAGCTGTCGCAGTCCGCCTTCGAGTCCGGGTCCGCGGTCCGACCTGATGCTCGAGCGATTCGCCTTGTCGAAGCTCGCCTTGAACACGAGCATCGCGCCGGCGTCGTCGCAGGCGCGCTTCATCCGTTCCGCGATCCCCCGGTTCACGTCGTCGGATTCCAGCACGCAGGGACCCGCGATGACGAGCAGTGGTCGTCCGGGGACGATCGGTCCGGCATCCCACCACGCGTGCAGTCGGTCCTTCGGGGCGTGGGGTTCGTCGCTCATGGTTGCACTCGCGGGTGGGCATCTGGTGGAGGAGGCGGCGGGGCGTCCGGCCGATAACCATCTGATTGCGGAACACGGACGACGCGAACAAACCAAACCGCACGATTGAGCGTACCGGACGACAGAAGGGCTCGCATCCATCCGATGCGGAAGAAGGAAATGATTCGATCCGGTCGCGGGGTGGCCGGATCGAACCAGGAGGCCACCATGTCGACGCTGCCACGAGAACCCGAAGCATTCGGTGAACAGGTCCTTGAGATCCTCCGTCACCAGTGGCCCGATCACGAGGCGGTGCTCACCGGGCCGTTCGACCTGGTCGTCGACGGTCGGCATCTCGGCCTCGAGAATCTCTATCGAATGGTCCTCGGCGCACCGGACCGCGGCACCGAGATCGTCGAGGACTACCTCGAGAAGATCTTCGATGGCGACGAGATGGGATCCACGCCGATTCCATGGGATCTGGCGAAGACCCGCGTGATGCCGCGGATCCAGCCGGAATCGATCTTCCAGCAGCTCGATCGATCGCAGGTCGCGCACGTCCCCTGGGTCAACGGCACGGTGATCGTGTTCGTGGTCGACATGCCCCAGGTCACCGTGTCGATCACCGTCGAGCAGGTCGTCCGCTGGGGCACCAGCATGGACGAACTCGACGAGATCGCCCGCGCCAACCTCGAACGCTATTCCCCCGACCTTCAGATCCAGCTGATCGAGAGCGAGGACGGCGGCAAGGCCGCGATCCTCGGGGAACACGACGGCTACGACGCGGCACGCGTCCTCCTCGGGCGGCTTCACGAGCGTCTGGCCCCGGAGCTCGACGGGGACTTCCTCGTCGCCATGCCCTCCCGCGACATGTTCGTCGCGATGACCGCGAATCCCGAGGGGTTCGTCGAGCGGCTCCGCAAGCGCGTGGACCAGGACTACCGACGTCTCCCCTATCCGATCACCCGCGAGCTCTTCCTCGTCACGCGGGACGGCGTCGCCGGCACCGCGGCCTGATCCGACCGGCCGCGCTCACCGGCCGAGCCCGAGGAAGTTCGCCAGCAGCCGTGGACCTTCGGTGGTCAGGAAGCTCTCCGGGTGGAACTGGACGCCTTCGACCGGCGGCCCGTCGCCCGTGCGTCGGAGTCCCATCACCATGCCGTCCTCGAGCCAGGCGGAGACCTTCCATCCCTCGGGAACCGTCGCCCGATCGACCACCAGCGAGTGGTACCGCGTGGCCTGGAAGGGGTCCGGAAGTCCTTCGAAGACGCCCGTCGAATCGTGGTGGACCATCGACGTCTTCCCGTGGACCGGAACGTCGTTGCGGCGGACGACCATGCCGTGGAGGTCGCCGATGGTCTGGTGCCCCAGGCATACCCCGAGGATCGGGATCCTTCCCTGGAATCGATCGATGATCGCCGCGCTCACCCCCGCCTCCCGCGGCGTGCAGGGGCCGGGTGAGATCACGAGGTGGGTGGGTTCCAGCGCGATCGCCTCGTCCGGGGTGATCCGGTCGTTCCGGACCACTTCGACGTCGATCGACGGGTCGATCTCGCCGAAGCGCTGCACGAGGTTGAAGGTGAACGAGTCGTAGTTGTCGATGAGCAGGAGCATTCGGTTCGCTCCGATCGGATCAGGACTCGTCCTGCTCCGGCGTGAACGAGGCGCCGGGATGCATGTAGAAGTTGACCATCTCGCCCGTGGCGAAGTCGCTCGCGGACTGTCCCTCCGCCATCGCGATCCGGAAGGGGACCACGAGGTCGAGGATCACCTCGTCGGCGTCCGGATCGACCGCGATCACGGTTCCCTGCACGATCCTCGGTCGACCTTCGAGAGGCTCGATGAAGTTCCCGCCCGCCGACGTGCGGTGCATTCGAAGCGCATGACCGCGGACCCTTCCCCGGATCCGGCGCCCGGTGGGGGAGTCGAAGCCCTCGGGCACCACGAGCGAGATCCGATATCCGGTGCCCGGCACTCCGAACGTCCCCACGCCCTCCTCGAGACGGAGGAGCCTGAATTCGGCGATTTCGAGCGGGGTGTGACTGGTCAATGGAGTCGGCTCCCTGGCGGCTTCGACCGGACGAAGGCCCGGTCGGTGACGTTGATCCGCGATGATACCCCCCGAGGGATCGATGGTCGCCGGGAACCGGGATTCACTCGCCGCCCGACTGTCGCTGGTCGACCTGATCGCGATTCGTCTCCTCCGCTTCCGCGCGGACCGCGTCCCTCGCGGACTGGCGTTCGGCGAGCCGGTCCTCGGTCTCCGCGGCCCGATCCTCGCCCATCTCGTCGAGACGGGCGGTCTCCTTCGCGGAGAGGAAGGTGTACGGCGGAGGCTTCGTCGACTTCCAGTCGTCTCCCTCCGTGACCGCCCGGACCGCGGTCCGGCCGCTCCGCATCGCCGCACGGCGATCCGCCGAATCGAGATCCGGATCCTTCGGTTCGTTCGGCGGATCCGCCCGCTGCACCTGGAGGGTCCGGGTGGGGAACGCGAAGTCGATCCCCAGTTCGCCCGCGATCCGGATCATGTCGAGCATGAGTCGGTGACGCTCCCGAAGCTCGGTCTGCCAGTCCGGGGCCTCCCAGAACACGTAGACGAGGATCTCGAGCGAGCTGTCCCCGAAGCCGTTCAGCCAGACCTGGTAGTAGTCCTTGCGGGTGTAGGGGTGTTCGCGGACGAGTTCACGGATCGCCTCGCAGAACGCATCGACGCGGGCCGGCGGGGTCCCGTAGAGGATCCCGACCTTGGTCGACCATCGCCGGTATCGACGAGCGCCGTAGTTGTCCACCTTGTTGGTGATCAGGTTCGCGTTCGGAATCGTGACCAGCGAGTTGTAGAAGGTGCGGACCCGGGTGGATCGAAGTCCGACCGTCTCGACGTTCCCCTCGACGCCGTCGATGACGACCCAGTCGCCGACGTGGAACGGGCGGTCGAGGATCACCGTGACGCTTCCGAAGAGATTCTCGAGCGAGTTCTTGAAGGCGAAGGCGAAGCCGAACGAACCGATGCCGACCGCCGCGAGCAGCGGACCGAGATTCAGTCCGAGGATCGGCGCGACGTTGAGCAGCCCGAAGATGACGAGCAGGACCTTGGCGGTCTTCCGCACCATCGGGACGAGGATGTCGTCGAGCTTGTTCTCGCTGACCGCCACCTTCGCGCCGACCAGGTCGGCGAGCAGATCGATGCTTCGCCACCCCGCCCAGAGCAGGGCGAGCACGAAGGCGAACTGGGCGGCCGGTTGCAGGATGGCGAGCCCGGCGATGGGCAGTTCCAGCAGGTTGATCAGGAGCAGCCAGGTGAGCGTCGCCGCCACGACCCCGATGCTCCGGCTCGCCCGCCGGACCGCCTCGTCGTCGGGCCCGGCGTCGAGCCGCCGATTCACCGATCGGAAGGCTCTTCGCGCGATGAATCGGATCACCGTGTCGATCACGATGCCCACGAGGATGATCAGTCCGAGTCCGATCCACTGCCAGATGGCGAGGAACACGAAGCGTTCGAGCATCCAGTCCGCGCCGTGGAGATTGACCCATTCCGCGAGGTTTCGCGGTGCCGTCTGCGTTTCCTCGGCGGTGCCGGATCCCTCCCGCTTGAACGCGGCGATCGCGTCGAGCACCGCGTCGAGCTGCGCGGATGCCACGGCTTCCTTCGCGAACCGGTATCCCCCGTCGTCCCCGCGGACGATCTCCACCCGCCAGTTCCCGCCGGTCCGCTTTTCGAGGATCGTGCTCCGCTCGCGCATCGCGGGAGGCATCGCCTCGCCGGCCGGGAACACCACGGTCCGCATCTTGGCGGCGTCGGCCTCCGGGAGCGCGGCCGAGGTCGTCTCGTTCCAGCCGAGCCAGATCAGCGCAGTCCGGAAGTCCCGCACGACCCGGTCGCGGACCGCGGCGGTGGGCGGGAGCGAGTCCTTCTTGAAGCAGCCGACGACGGCCGGCGTGCCCGCGGAGGAATCGGCGTCGAGCACGAATTCCAGCACCGCCCTCGGAGAGGCTTCGGCGTCCGGAATCGGCGGCGGCTTCGCGGTCGCGTCCTCCGTCGGTGGCGTCGGCATCGGCGGCGTGGCCGCGAACGCCGGTGTCGCGAGGAGCAGCGCTCCCAGAAGGACGGTCGCGATCGTCGAGCATCCTCGGGCGGTGCGGCGCCCCGCAGTCCCGTCACCGACGCCACTCCCCCGCATGGGACGCCGTCCGAGCGTCGTTCCGGTCTCTCTCTTCCGGCTGGTCATGGGGCCGACACCTTCCGCTTCCTGGTTCCGGGTGCATCGTAGATCTCGATCTCGCCTTCGCCTCGTTCGTTCACGCCGGCCCGGACGACCTGGGTGTTCTTCTGGTTCCGCACCGCGACCACCCCGCCCGGTCCGTCCTCCGCCGCGCCGGCCGCGACTGCGACGTTCCCGCCGAGGTCGAGCAGGTTGAGCAGCCCTCCGGTCGCGGCCGCGGCGAGGGCCACCGTCCGTCCGCTCGGGCCGAAGATCGAAAGGATGGCCGGACCGTCGTTCCGGGCCTCGAGCGATCCGCCGATCGACTTCGACTCGATGCCCACCGCGATCCGGCCGCCTTCGCCGAGTCCCTCCATCGTCGCCACCACCTGCTGCCGTCGGTCGTAGACCCGGACCAGTCCGCCATCCACGTCGCCGCCGATCTCCACGTGCGGTTCGCCCTCCTCGTTCGCGAGGACGAGGCTGCCTCCGGTTCCCGTGACGACCAGCGCGCCGCAACGATCCCCATCCTCGTCGGAGATCTCCACCGCCCCCTTGCCATCGGCGTCGACGCCGATCGCCGCGACGGTCACGGCGTCGCCGTTGCGGACCCGGATGCCGCTGCCACCGAGTCCCGAGCCCATGGCGATCACGGGCACGTCGTCGCGATCGTGGGCCTGGAGGAGTCCGCCGGTCTCGGCGGCGTCCGCGGTCAGCCTGACGTTGCCGTCGACGGTGGAGAGCCGGAGTCCGCCGCCGTTGGACGTCGCGACCAGCGACGCCTGCGTCTGCCGGTCGCGGATCAGGTCGAGTCGGCCCGTCCCGAGCATGCGGGTCGACTCGCGCCCGTCACCGTCCTGGAGCACGATCCGTCCCCCGTCGCGTCGGGCCGAAAGCACGCCCGCATCCCGGCCGTCGAAGATCGCGACGAATTCGCCGCCGTCGGGACCGCACCGGATCTCCCCGGCGGTCTCGGCGTTGCCGTTCGCGACCACGATGGTCCCTCCCCGCGCGTCGGCGGCGAGGGCGACGCCGATGCCGCCACCGCGGCCGTTCACTTCCAGCCGGCCCGCCGATCCGTCCGCGTACGCGGCCATCACCTGTCGGCCGTCCCGATTCCAGAGCGCGAGATCGCCGCCCGTCCCGTTCCCGCCGAGGCGGGCCGAGTTGATGCCCGCGTCGTCCCAGAGGTCGATCCGGCCTCCGTGCTTGGCCGCGGAGGCGAGCATCACGATCCGGTTCGATTCGTCGACGATCTCGAGCCTGCGGGTCCGCACCACGTCCGCCACCGGTCGGAATGCGCTGGCGGCGATGCCGCCCCCGCCGACGAGGAGGATGCAGGCGATCGCGGCGACCCGTTCGAGCCGTCCGCGACGTCTTCGCTCCAGGTCCAGTTCGCGTCGAAGATGATCGATCCTGCGGGCGAGCGTCTGGGGATCGGTGTCGTCGGGAGGGATCGCGTTCTGCATGTGAGGGTCCTTGGATCGCGGTCCGCCGTCGTGGTGGTGCGTCGGGATTAGGATACTCGGACCTTCGAACCCATCGGATCACCAGGAGCGACATCGAGATGCCCAGCCGCAAGAAGACCAGCAGGAAGACCGGCCGTCGAACGAGGAAGACCGACCGCAGCGACCTCCGGGTCGGCCTCGTCGGGACCGGATTCATGGGACGGGCGCATGCGAACGCGTGGCGGTCCGCCGGAACCTTCTTCGATCTTCCCCGCCCGGTGGTCATGCAGGCGGCGAGTGGAAAGGACGAGAAGCAGTGTCGGGACTTCGCCGCCCAGTGGGGCTGGAACTCGAGCACCGCGGACTGGCGGTCCCTCGTCGCCGGTGACGAGGTGGATCTGGTGGACGTCTGCACGCCGAACCATCTGCACGCGGAGATGTCGATCGCGGCCCTCGAGTCCGGGAAGCACGTCGCATGCGAGAAGCCGCTGGCCGGGACGCTCGAGGAGGCACGGATGATGCGCGATGCGGCTCGCAAGGCCGCCCGTCGCGAGCTGCGCAGCTTCGTGTGGTTCAACTACCGCCGGGTTCCGGCCCTCGCCTACGCCCATCGGCTGGTGCACTCCGGTCGAGTCGGCCGGATCTTCCACGTCCGGGCTTCCTATCTCCAGGACTGGGGCCACCCCGACACGCCGATGGCCTGGCGTTTCGATGCGAAGAAGGCGGGTTCGGGCGCCCACGGGGACCTCAACGCCCACATCGTCGATCTCGCCCGGTTCCTGACCGGCGACGAGGTCTCGGAGGTCGTCGGCTCGGTCGAGGAGACCTTCGTGAAGCGACGGGAGATCGTCGAGGAGGCACGCGCGGCGATCAAGGGAGGCGGCGCCGGGAAGCGTGGCAGGCGCCGGACCGGTCGATCGACGGTGGACGACGCGGTGATGTTCCTGGCCCGATTCAAGGGCGGGGCGATCGGCTCGTTCGAGGCGACCCGCATGGCCACCGGCAACCTCAACCGGAACACCATCGAGATCAACGGCGAGCTCGGGAGCTTCAAGTTCGACTTCGAACGGATGAACGAACTCCAGTGGTGGGACCACACCCTCGAACCCGGGCTGCGGGGCTGGAGTCGGATCATGTGCACCGAAGCCGACGCCCATCCGTACGTCCACGCCTACTGGCCCGCCGCCCACGGGCTGGGATACGAGCACGGATTCGTCTCGCAGGTGGCGGACATCGACCGGATCCTCGCCGGCGGCGGGCCCGAGGTGCCGATGCCCGACTTCGCCGACGCCTACGAGACGCAGCGGGTCCTCGAGGCGGCCCTGCTTTCCGCCCGGAACCGGACCTCGATTCCCATGTCCCAGGTGAAGTGAGGGGCCGATTCGGTCCGCGGATCCAAGCACGGTCCCGGCGGGTTTCGAGCGTCCTCGACCACCTCATCGAGCGCTCTGCTCGGCGATCCCGGCATTCATGAGCGCAAATATTGCGCAAACGGAGCCTCCCCCCGGGTTGGATGCATGATCCCGGCCTGGAGCGGTCCCGCGAGTCGTGCGGGGACGACCGGGAATAGCCCCAGAATTGGCGAGAACAGTACGGGTTCGCCGTTCGAGTGGCCGATGAATCACCGCGGAGCCTGCGCTGCGAGCCGGGCCTCCACGTCTTTCGAGCGAAACATCTCGTCGTTTCAGACCCCCTCGGGAATGCCAGCATGCCGTCCAGCGTCCAGACGATCGAATCCTCCGGAATCGCCTCCAACCGAGGTGGAAACCGCTTTCCAGGACTCCGAGCGGCCGCGGTGCTCGCCGCGATCGGGAGCATGACGCTCGCCGCCGCGGGCCAGGACTACGACGGTGGGCTGGGCGGGAGTGGAGCCTTCGACGACCCTCTGAGTTGGGGCGGTGCCTATCCGGGCGGTGCCGGCAACGACTTCGCCGGGGGGATCATCGACATCCTCGGGCTCTTCGAGGACGGGCCGATCAACGTCGCGAACGACATCATCGGGATCGGCGGCCTGAGCAACACCTTCGACGGAGACGTCATCTTCAACGGTGATGGGTCGTTCAGCTTCGCCGACGCCGCGGTCGTCAATCCCGGGGACGGCAGCTTCACCTTCGAGATCGACGTGATCGCGACCGGGGGTCTGACCTTCGACCTCGCCGGCGGCGGCCTGGTCCAGATCGACGGGACCTTCACGACCAACGGCGGCGTGATCCTCGTCGAACGCGGATTCGTCGACGTCAACGGTGTCACGAACTCCGGCGACGGAACCGTCTGGAACGCGAACGAAGGTGGTTTCAACTTCAACGGCGTCTTCAATGCGACCGGCAGCCAGACCTTCGCGGGTCTCAGTGGAACCGTCGCCGACGACGTCTTCACCTTCAACGATGCCAACTTCGAGAACGTCGTCCCCAATCCCGGCGACCCCGTGGTCCCCGGCAGCGCGACCTTCGACGCAGCGAGCGTGGCCTTCAACGGCGTGACCACCGTCGCCGACGACTACGATTTCTTCCTGGACAACGCCGCGGCGGTGACCCTGAACGACTTCGTCGCGTTGGGTGATTTCGCGATCGGCTTCGCGGACTTCGATTCGACGTTCTCGGTGACCGGCGACGCCTCCTTCATCGACGACGCCACCCTGCTGGTCTTCGGCGACGGCGAAGCCAACTTCGCCGGCGAAGTCACGCTGGCCAAGGATTTCACCGTCGTCGCCACGGATGCCGAATCCAGCGTCACCTTCCGCGGCCAGACGATCTTCGAATCCGGAGCCGAGCTCCGGGTGGCCGGGGCCGGCACCTTCAATCTCGCCGGCACGACCGAACTGCCCGGGCCTTTCACGCTGCTGGTCAACGACGGCGCCACCGCCAACTGGACCGCGGCCACCACCCTCGACGGCGACTTCACGGTCGACACCACCGGGGGGGCCGGGGATGCGAACGTCAACTTCGGCACCGACGGCGTCACCACCGGCGGCGGCTTCGCGAACGCCGCGGGCGCGGACGAACTGACGATCGACATCACGACCGACGGCGATTCCGACACCGTGAAGTTCGCAGGACCCTTCCTTCGCGACTTCACGGGAACCATCAACGTCAACAACGACTCCGCCGTGACCTTCGAAGGCGGCGGGGCGGGCGGACTCGGCACGACTTCGCTGCAGCTGGGCGATAACGCGAGCGTCACGCTCGACAGTGGCACGTCCGGCGGCACGATCGCCTTCGACCAGCTGATCGGTTCCGACAGCGTGGGGGCCATCACCGCGACCGGCAACGACGACGTCACGCTCTCCGTGCGGGGCGGCGGCAGCATCGCCGATCCCGAGACCGGGCTGTACATGGGTGCGATCACCGACGTGACCGCGGCCGGGAACGCCGGCAAGCTCTCGCTCTCCGTGACCCAGGGAACCTTCAACTACGGCGGTCTCGCCAGCTACACCGGCAACACCACGGTGAGCGGCGGCGGGACCTTCCGGATCGACGGCGACGGCCTGACCACCGGCCTCGTGGAGGACACCGACAGCCTGCTGGTCACCGGGGGAACGCTGCTTCTCGAGACCAGCGCCCGCCTGATCGGCGACGGCGAGGTCGGGGTCGCGAGCGGCTCGTCGATCGACATCACCGCCGACGCGATCAACGGTGCCAACCTGCAGTTCGACGACGCCGGTTCGATCGACGGCTTCGCCACGCTCTCCGGCGACCGACTCGGCGCCTACAACCTGATCTTCGGGAACTCGACCGTCGACGCCTCCGCGATCCGCGGATCACTCACCGGGTCGGGGAACTCCGGTGCCCAGTTCTCCGGCGATCTCGCGGTCGCCGGTGGCGGGCAGCTCGTGCTCGAGGACACCGCGGTCGCCGACGTCGGTGGCAAGCTCGCGGTCGATGGTCTGGTGGACCTCAGCGGTTCGGATTCGAGCGACGGACTCGACGTCGGGGACGGCCTCGACATCAACGCAGGCGGCCAGGTGCAGCTCGCGGGAACCCGGACGTTGACCGTGACCGGCGACAGCACGATGGCCGCGAACGCGGGCCTGCTGCTCGACGATGATTCGCAGGTGAGCATCACCGGGGACCTCGCCAGTGAAGGGACGATCTCGCTCAACGACGCGACGGTCCTCGACGTGACCGGTTCGGTCACCGGCGGCGGGATCCTCACGCTCGCCGACTCCGCCGCGGCGACCATCGGCATCGACGCGGACTTCTCGATCCTCTCGGTCGAGGACTCGGCCACCCTCGACGTGCTCGGAAGCCTCGGACTCACCCGGACCAGCTCCTTCGACGCCGGGACGTCGCTGACGGTGGGCGACAAGCTGACCATCGGCGATCCGAACGACCTCGATGTTCCGATGACGCTGGTCCTCAGCGGCAACGGCATCACCCAGACGAGCGTCACCGCGACCAACGGCATCGAACTGCTCGCCGGATCGACCCTGGTCGCGAACGCCACGGTCGACACGCTGGGCCTGAACTACGCGGGCGACGTCGTCGTCGGCGCGGTGGGCGACAACCGCGGCGTCCTCGATCTCAACAGCGGCGACCTCGACTCCGATTCCTCGGACGCCCTCCTGAACATCAACCTGACCGGCGACTACGTCAACGATCTCGACGCCGGAACCTTCGGCCAGAACTCGGTCATCGACGTCGCCGCGGGGATGAGCGACTTCGCGGATGGTGGCAACGTGCTGATCACCGTCGCGGACGGTTCCTACATCCCCGACGACAAGGACATCCTGCTGTTGAACAGTCCCGGTGGAATCACCGGGGGCACTTCGGTGACCACCAGCCAGGACCAGTCGATCTCCCGGACCTGGAGCGTCAATCCCGACAACGGCGGCGGCTTGGATCCGCTCACGCAACTCTGGGCCCGATCCGCGGCCGACTACGCGTCGCCGCTCCAGGGAACCCCCGAATATCTCCGTGGCGTCGAACTCAACTCGCTGCGGGCCGAGGCCAACCTCGATCCCACGGGTCACTCGGGCGTCCTGCTCGGTGCGCTCGACTCGATCGACACCCTCGAGGCGTACGAGGCCGCGATCGACGGGGTGGGTCCGACCACGCAGGTGTCGACCATCCAGCTCGCGGCCAACACGCAGTACTTCACAGTGCTCCGCAAGGAGATCCAGCGTCGCTACGACATCGTCGAGCAGCGCACCCCGGCACCGTTCCGACTCTCCAACGGCACCGAATACACCTCGTCCGACGACCAGGCGGTGCAGAGCTCGATTCGCCGGATGACGCCCGCGTCAACCACCGCCGAGGGCTTCGGCGTGTTCTGGGGAAGAAACCTCGACACCCCGAGCGAAGGCGACATCGTCGGCATCTCGGGCAACGAGTACGGCGGCATGGGCGGCTTCGCCTGGCAGTTCGGCAACGGCTTCCTCGGCGGCGTGAACCTCGGTTTTTCGCAGATCACCGGCGACCTCAACGCGGGCTTCGGCAACACCCGGGTGAGCACGGTCCGAGGCGGTGGATTCCTCGCCTGGAGCGACGGGGACGGACTCTTCTTCGATGCCGCGCTCGCGGCCGGATGGAACAACTACAAGTTCAAGCGAGTCATCCCGGGCACCCAGATCTCCGCGGACTCCGATGCCAGCGGCTTCCAGATGGACCTCACCATGGGCGGCGGCTACCGGTTCGAGCTCAGCGAGGGCTGGGCGCTGACGCCCGAGGCGTCGTTCATGTACTCCTACATCAACACCGGCGACATCAACGAGGACACGAGCTCCTCCGCGGCGCTCAGCATCTCGCCGGGCGACCTCAGCTCGGTGATCGGCCGGGTGGGTGGCGGTCTCAGCTGGAGCGCCCTTCCCGGCCTCGTCCTCGATGCCGAACTCGGCTGGCAGGGCAACTTCAACTTCAACGGGAACTACGGCGTGAGCCTCGCGAACCAGGGCACCAGCCTGAGCTTCGGCCTCGACGACCAGACCGTCAACACCGCCTACTTCGGCGGCGGCATCGTGTGGACGCCGACCTACAACGTCAACGTGAGCCTTCAGTACGAAGGTCGGAACGGCGAAGGCTTCTCGAGCAACATGATCTTCGGCGGCGTCTCGATCGGCTTCTGATCGCTTCACCACCTCGTTCGCGGAACGACGATCGCCCGATCCCTCGCGGGGTCGGGCGATCGTCGTCCCACGCCGGCTTCGGGCCGGCCGCCGATCGTGGGGCGGTGCGGATCGCATGAACGGCGTCCCGGTTTCGCTAGCATGCGGGGACGATGTCCGATCCGCTCGAAGAACGCGTCGCCCGTCTGGTGTGCGTCGGCTTTCCCGGTCGGGAGCCCGACGCGGATCTCGTCTCGTTGATTCGACGCGGCGTGAGAAGCGTCATCCTCTTCGCCCGGAACGCGGGTGATCGACACGAGGTCGCGGAGACGATCAGTCGGGTCAAACGGCTCTCTCCGGATCCCGTCGGCGATCCCATCCTCGTCTGCGTCGACCAGGAGGGTGGCGACACCATCCGTTTCGCCGATGGGTTCGATCCCCCGCCCGCCATGCGCACGGTCGGCCTCGAGGGCGCGTGGGCGGCCGCGGATACCGGTCGTCGTCTCGCCGAGGACCTTCGTCCGGTGGGCATCGATCTCGACCTCGCGCCGGTGATGGACGTCGACAGCAATCCGGCGAATCCGGTGATCGGCCCCCGCGCCTTCGCCCGCGATCCCGCGATCGTGTCCGCATGCGGGGTCGCCTTGATCGAATCGATGCAGGCCGGCGGCGTCGCGGCCTGCGCGAAGCACTTTCCCGGCCACGGCGACACCGACCTCGACAGCCACCACGACCTGCCCGTGCTCCGCCACGATCTGGACCGCCTCCACGCCGTGGAGCTCCCGCCCTTCGTCGCGGCGATCCGGGCCGGCGTCGCCGCGGTCATGACCACGCACGTCGTGTTCGAGGCGATCGATCCCGGCGTGCCGGCGACCATGAGCCCGGCCGCGATCGACGGCCTTCTTCGTCGGACCCTCGGGTACGGGGGGGTGGTGATCTCCGACGATCTCGAAATGGCCGCGATCGCCGATCTCGTCGAGACCGGTGAGGCCGCGGTCCGGACGGTCGAGGCGGGCGTGGACCTGCTTCTCTGCTGCCATCTCCCCGATCGCCAGCACCGGGCGATCGACGCGCTGGCGGATGCCGTTCGCGGTGGCCGGATCGGCGAACGTCGGATCGACGATTCGCTCGAACGCCTGGATCGCCTGTTCACCGAATACGTCCGTCCGCCTCGTACGATCGATTCGAATCCCCCGCATCATTGACCTTCGTCCTCATCCTGGAGTGTTCCATGTCGGCCAGTCGCACCTTCATCGCCTTGAGCCTCGGTGGGCTCGTCTCGACCGTCGCGTTCGCCACCTCGGTCGCGTCATCCAACAAGACCGACGATCCGTCCTCGATCGACGAGCGGCTGCTGGAGACGGTCGCCGGGACACCGACCACGGACGGCCTCCGCGCCTGGCACGACCTGCTCGGTGGCGAGCCGCACGTGGCGGGGAGTCCCGGCGATGCCGCGGTCATCGCCGCGATCGCGGGGGCGTTCGAGGGCATGGGGCTCGAGACGGAGATCTGGCGGTTCGAACCGCTGCTCAGTCGCCCGATCGCCGCGAGCCTCACCTTCGTCGAGGAAGCGTCGACCGCCGGATCGGGTGATCCCGAGCCGGCCACGGACCAGGCCCGGTCATCGAATCGACGTCGTCGCGGCGTCGTCTCGCTTCCCCTTCGGGAGCGTGAACTGCTCGCCGATCCGGCGACGCGTCATCCGGAGCTCGACTGGGGATGGAACGCCTACTCGGGAAGCGGGCTCGTGGAGGCGGGCGTGGTCTACGCGAATCGAGGGCGTCCCGAGGACTTCGCGCGTCTTCGCGAGCTCGGGATCGACTGCGCGGGTCGGATCGTGCTGGTCCGCTACGGCGGAAACTACCGGGGCTTCAAGGTCCGCTTCGCGGAGGCGGCGAACGCCGCGGGAGTGGTGATGTTCACGGATCCGGCCGATTCCGGCGACGATCGCGGTCCGACCTGGCCGGAGGGAGGCTGGGCGAACGAGACGTGCATCCAGCGCGGCTCGATCGTGACCCTGCCCTACAAGGGCGACCCCCTCACGCCCTTCGAGCCCGCGATCGACGGAACCGAGCGGCTTCCCGTCGGCGACGTCGGTCTGCCCACCATTCCGGTT
The DNA here is from genome assembly GCA_002684855.1 of Planctomycetaceae bacterium. Classification (GTDB taxonomy): domain Bacteria; phylum Planctomycetota; class Phycisphaerae; order Phycisphaerales; family SM1A02; genus UBA12014. The sequence continues at coordinate 23,829 of NYWD01000046.1, forward strand.
CAGCCGATCGGATACGCCGCCGCGAACCGGATCATGGCGGCGATGAAGGGACCGTTGGTCGAGGACGAGGACTGGAAGGGGGGCCTCGACGTCCCCTATCGGATCGACGGGGGGGATCTGGAACTGCGACTCGAAGTTCGTCAGGAGCGGCTCCTCATGGAGACCGCCAACGTGCTCGGAATCATCCGCGGGCGGGAGACGCCCGAGGAGGTCGTGATCGTCGGAGGCCATCATGACGCGTGGGGTTTCGGTGCAGCCGATCCGCTCGCCGGGACGATCGTGCTCATGGAGACCGCCCGCGCGTTCGCGACGGCGCTCGAGGCCGGGATCCGTCCGCGACGCACCGTGGTGTTCGCCGCGTGGGGCGCCGAGGAGTTCGGGATCATCGGTTCGACGGAGTGGTGCGAGGCGCACCGGGATCGTCTCGGAGCGGAGGGCGTCGCGTACGTCAATCTCGACATGGCGGCCATGGGGACCGACTTCCGGGCCTCGGCATCACCCTCCCTGCATGACGCCGTGATCCGCGCCGCGGATCGCGTCGAGCAGCCGGGTGGTTCCGGTTCGTCGGTGACGGAGATCTGGCGGGGCGATCGTCCGAAGCCGCGGCCCGGGAGCCTCGGCGGGGGAAGCGATCACGTCGGCTTCCTCTGTCATCTCTGCATTCCGAGCATCTCGCTCGCCGCGAGGGGCGCCGAAGGGGTCGTCTACCACTCGAACTACGACACGTTGGAGTGGTACCGTTCCAACGTCGGCGAGGACTATGCCGGTGCGTTGATGCTCGCCCGGATCTGCGGTCGGCTGGTCGCCGACCTCGCGGACGCGCCGGTGCTGCCGCTCCGGCCGACCGCGACCATCGAGGACCTCGCCGGTCGTCTCGACGGGATCGCGACGGCGGCCGCCGAGGCGGGGCTTCGACTCGATCTCGACGCGGTTCGCGCCGAAGTGGCGGATGCCTCGGTCGCGCTGGTGGCGGCTGAAGCGGCGCTCGACGACATCGAGTCCGCGGCGACCCGCCAACGGGTCAACGCGGGTCTGCGACGACTCGAACGCGTCTGGTCCGACGGTCGAGGCCTTCCCGGGCGTCCGTGGTTCCAGAACCTCTTCGCCACCTCGAATCGAGACAGCGGCTACGGCGCGGTCGTCCTGCCGCTCTTCCAGGAGGCGATCGTCGATCGGGACCAGGCCGCACTGGACCTGGCCGTCGAGCGTTACCGGACGAGGATCGCGGCCCTTGCGGGCGAAGCGAGACGGCTTCGCGAGGAGGCCAACGGTGGTTGACCGGAGTCGCCGAGGGCCCCGTCCGGGAGCCGCACGGATCAAACCCCTCTAAACCGGGCCTGAAACGTGGAAATCCGCGTTCCGGATGCTACCGTTTGGGGTCGCGGGTCACTCCCACGCATCCGTCGGGGTGCTCGAGGGCCGCGTCTTTTCGAGGCTGGTTCCCGCATGGAACGGAACCATCCGACGTCCCGGAACGTCTTGAACGGGACAAGACACCAGGTCCGTACGGATTCAGGATCCGGCCGGGCGGCTTCGGTTCCGTGAACGGTTCAGGCTCGTCCCCAACACGCCAGACAGAAAGCACTCTCCCATGTCGATGAGACGAAGACTTCTCACCTCCGCCGCGATCGTCGCGGGCATGCTCGCCGGCACCTCCGCCTCCGCGCAGACCCTGTCGACCAAGCTCGTGGTCTCCAGCCTCACCCGTCCGATCTTCGCGACGCACGCACCGGACGACCCGACCAGGTTGTTCATCGTCGAGAAGCGCGGCGTGATCCGGATCTTCAACCTCGAGACCGGCACGCTGAACAGCGACCAGTTCCTGAACATCGACTCGATCACGACCGGTGGCACCAGCACCAACAGCGAACAGGGCCTGCTCGGTCTCGCGTTTCACCCGAACTACCAGGAGAACGGGTACTTCTTCGTCTACTACACCGCGACCGCCGGGAACGGTGACACCTACGTCCGTCGCTACAACCGAGGCAGCGACGCCGACCACGCCACGACCGCCGGCGCGCTCACCATCCTCACGGTGAACCAGCCCTACTCCAACCACAACGGCGGCATGATCGCCTTCGGCCCCGACGGCTACCTGTACATCGGACTCGGTGATGGTGGCGCGGCCGGAGACCCCGGGGACCGGTCGCAGGACGTGACCAACCAGCTCCTCGGCAAGATGCTGCGGATCGACGTCGACAATGGCACGCCGTACTCGATCCCCGCGGACAACCCGTACGCGTCCGGCGGCGGCGACCCGGAAATCTGGTCGCTCGGCCTCCGGAACCCGTGGCGGTTCAGCTTCGACCGGGAGACCGGCGACATGTGGATCGCCGATGTCGGCCAGAACAACCGTGAAGAGGTCGACTTCGAGCCCGCCGGCGCCCCCGGCGGCCTCAACTACGGCTGGCGGTGCAAGGAGGGCAACAGCTGCTACACCAGCTCCTCGGGCTGCTCCTGCTCCTCGTCGTACCTGGTCGATCCCATCTACACCTACGGCCACAACTCCTCGGGCGGCTACTCGATCACCGGTGGCTACGCGTATCGGGGCTGCGCGATTCCCGAGCTTCAGGGAACCTACTTCTTCGCCGACTACGCGACCGGCAACTTCTGGTCCGCGACCCCGAGCAAGAGCGGTGGCTTCAGCGTCCAGAGTCGCACCAGCGAACTGCGGTTCTCCAGCGACGGCGGAGGCACGCTCGGCAACGTCGCCAGTTTCGGCGAGGACGCCAACGGCGAGATCTACATCTGCTGCCAGTCGCTCGGACGGATCTACAAGATCATCCCCGCGACGGGCGAGACCGACTGCGGCCCGCCGCCCATTCCCGCCGACTTCAACGGAGACGGCGCGGTCGACGGCGTCGACGTCGGCTTCTTCCTCTCGCAGTGGGGACAGCCCGGTGGCCCGGCGGACCTCAACGGAGACGGATCCGTCGACGGCGCCGACGCGGGGATCATGTTCTCCTACTGGACCGGCTGATCGAGGCCGCACCAGCACGAAATCGAGCGGGCCCGGTCCTTCGACCGGGCCCGTTTCTCGTCCCCGGGTCGTTCGATCACCGAGGTTCTACACTGTGAGGATGCGATCAACGCGAACAATCGTCTTCCGCGGACTCGGTCTCCTGCTCGTCGCGGCCCAGCCGCTCGCGTGCGAGAAGGGATCGGAGGCCCCGGTCGCGACCCCGCAGGTCGCGTCCGAGTCGTCCGGGTCCCGGCCGCCGTCCGACGACCGGACCTCGAGGTCGGAGACCCCGACCGGCGCCACGGGATCGGAGGATCTTCTCGTTCCGGGAGGCTACATCCGGATCGTGCCGTCGGCGTTCGAACTCGGTGCCGTCGCCCCCGGGAGCGTCCACCCCATGACGTTCTCGATCTCGAACATGGGTTCGCAGGAGGTCGTGATCGTCTCGGCGAAGCCGAGCTGCGTCTGCACGACGCTGACCGACCTCGCGGGCACCCGGATCCCGCCCGGCGGCACGGTCGAGATGGCCGCCTCGCTGGATGCGCCGAAGCAGCCCGGTGAGAAGGAGGCGAAGGTGTTCCTTCGCGTGCAGGGCGCCGATCGTCCGGCGACGGTCGCGATCAAGGGCATGGTCACGCTCCCGATCCAGCCCACACCGCCCTTCGCGGATGCGTTGAAGGGCGTGACTTCCGGGGTGATCGACCTCGCCTCGACCGATGGGCGCCCCTTTTCGGTGCTGGCGTCGAACGGCGCGNATCCGGTCTTCGTGGGGTTCGATCCNTCGAAGGATCCGCCGCGGTCGGCCTACCGGGTCCGTTGGTCGATCGAGGGNATGGGATCGACGGCGATNCCCCGCTGGTGGATCTTCACCACGGATCGTCCCGGATGCGNGCTCGTTCCGTGCCGGGTNCGCAACGAGAACACCGGCGCCCGTCGCGACATGGCCCGGATGCAGCGACACTGGATCATCGAGGACGACTTCATCGACCTCGGCGAGGTTCGGCTCGGGGCCCCGATCGACGTGTCGTGCGTCATCAAGCACTACAACCCGAGGGGGGCCGGTCGGGTGGAACAGCCCGACTGGTGGCGGGCCCAGGTCGTCCAATCGGTCTCCCGCGAGTCGTTGCGGGCCGAATTCGCGGGCCTGGCCCGACTCGACGAGGAGCGGACGGAGGTGCGGATGAAGGTGACGCCGATCGGCATGCCCACCGAACTGATGAACGGCTTCGTCGAGATCCGGACCGCGACCGGAGCCGGCCTCCTGGAGTTCGCGGCGAAGGTCGTTCGATGACCGATCGGACCTTCGACGACCGACGGGCGGACGACGTGGTGGAGCTGCTTCGATCCGCGTCGGAGATCATGCGTTCGCACCCCGGCCGAAGGGGGGCGGTCGACTGGATCCCCGCCCGCGGGCGACTGCTCGCGACCGGTGACCTGCACGACAATCCGATGCACTTCCAGAAGGTGGTCGAGCTCGCACGACTCGACGCCGATCCGGACCACCACGTGGTCCTGCAGGAGCTGATCCACGGCGAGCGGACGATGAACGGCGTCGATCTCAGCTACCGCATGCTGACGAAGGTCGCGAAGCTCCTGCTCGACCACCCCGGCCAGGTCCATCCGCTCCTCGCCAATCACGAGCTCGCCCAGATGGCGGGGCATTCGGTGTCGAAGGGCGGGGGTTGCATGACCACCAGGTTCCACGAGGGGCTCGACTACGTGTTCGGCGAAGACGCCGAGGCCGTCTTCGAGGTCCTTCGCGACTTCATCCTCGCGATGCCGCTCGCGGCCCGGACCGAACACGGGATCTTCTGCTCCCACTCGCTTCCGGGCCCCGCGATGATGTCGAGGTTCGACCTCGACGTCCTCGATCGCGATCTCGCGGACGACGACTACGAGGCGCTGGTGGGAAGCGCCTGGATGATGGTCTGGGGTCGTGGGCACACCGCCGAACAGATGGATGCCATCGCCGATCGGTGGGGGGTGTCGATCTTCCTGCTCGGCCACGCCTTCGTGGAGAACGGGATCGAGATCGGCGGACCGCGGACCATCCTCATGAACACCGATCACGAGCGGGGCGCGGTGCTTCCGATCGATCTCGACGGCCCGCCTCCCACGGTGGAATCGGCCATGTTCTCCGTCCTTCCGCTTTCCGCGGTCGGATCCGCCCCGTGAACGACTCCGGTCCAGATCGACCCGGCGTCGAGCATCCGCTGCTCGCGCTCGAACTCTCGCAGCGGTCGGGCGGCGCCGCGGTCGTGGACGAACACGGAGGGTTCCGTGAGATCGGATTCCAGGGTGGTCGACGTGATCGAGACGACGTGCTTCCGGGGATCCACGAGGTGCTCGCCGGCGCGGGCGTCGCGGCGACGTCGCTCGGCACCGTCGCGGTGAACGTCGGACCGGGTGGATTCACGGGTCTCCGGATCTCGATCGCCGCGGGGCAGGCGATCGCCGAAGTCGCCGGGGCGATCGTGGTGGGCGTGCCGGGGGCGTTGGTCGCCGCCGAAGCCACGCCCGAGGTCCGGGCGATCGTCGGGGAGATCGCCGTGCTGTCGGCCGCGAAGGCGGGAACGGCCTGGCGGACCCGGCTCGGACGCACGGCCACGGGAGATCCCTGGCGGGTGATCGGCGATCCCGGCATCGTCGATCGTCTTGACGACCTGCCGTGCGATGCGTTGCTCGCCGACGAGCACGTGCCGGAGGAGCTCGTTCGTTCCGCGATCGGCGATCCTCCGACGCATCCACCTCGCTTCGACGCGAGTTCGGTCGCCCGAGTCGCGCTCGGATCCGACGTCGACCTCGTCGTCGATGCCGATCCCGCACGCCTCCTGCCGATCTATCCCCGGGAACCGGAGGCGGTCCGGAAGTGGCGGTCCCGACCGGACCGATAAGCACGGGCACCGCGTGCGTCCGCCTCGAGGTCTTCACTGGACTGGGCATCCCCGCGGGCCGATGACCCCAGAGCCGCCGGCGGGTTTCGCTCGGGGCGTCGCCGCTCCGTGAAAGGCCTCGGTCGGATGGACGACAAGGAACGAACGCAACGGCTCCTGGCGAAGCAGGTCCTCACCACCGGCGAGGCCGCGGAACTCTGCAACGTCAGCCAGCAGACGATCATCCGGTGCTTCGACAACGGTCGGCTCACCGGATTCCGGGTTCCGGGATCGCGGTTTCGTCGGATCCCCCGCGCGGAACTCATTCGATTCATGAAGGCGAACGGGATCCCGGTGGAGCCGCTGGACGGCGACGTGACCAGGATTCTCATCGTCGACGACGATCCCAGCATCGTCCGCATCATCGGGGAGATGCTCGAACGCGAGGACCGTTTCGAGGTTCGCACCGCGAGCACCGGATACGACGCGGGGATGCTGACCCGCGAATTCAGACCCAACGTCATCCTCCTCGACTACATGCTTCCCGACGTGAACGGAAACGTGGTGTGCGAACGGATCAAGTCCGATCCCGATCTCCACGACACGCGGGTGGTGATCGTCTCCGGCGTGGTTCGCCAGGAGGAGATCGACGCACTCATGGCCTCCGGAGCGGATGCGTTCATCCCGAAACCGTTCGACGTCGAAACGCTGGTCGGATGCATCGACGGCGTCCTGACCGCCTGAGCGGGTCCTCGGAGGACGAAGGGGGAACGAGCGGATCGAGCGCCTGCGTCGTCGGTCGCGACGGCGGTCGGCTCGCGGGAAGCCGCGTCGTCCCGGGCATGGACGTCGACCAGGGCGTTCGGGAGAACCACGCGGAGACGAAGCGCCCGGCGGATCCCGTGCGAGGACTTCACAATCACGTCACCGGTGGCCGAATCGCCGGCGTCCTGATCGGATTCAGGCACCGCGTCACCGGTGCGCGGATGCTGCGCGAGCGTTTTCCGGCCGGGACCGCGTGGTTCCCGGCGTGGGGCCGATGATCCGGTGGATCTGTGCGTCGACGTCCGGAGAAACGTGGAATTCGCGGTCGAGGGGGTTCGTGACGCCTGGCCGGACAAGGAAGACGTGCGGATTCCACTGAGAAGTTCAACCGACGGTGCGGATGGCCGATGGTCACTCTTGGTTGGGGAACACGTTCGCGACCTCGGGCGGAAAACGCTCGAGCACGCCTTCGATCCCTTCTTCAGCCGACGAGCCGCCGGATGGCGGCCGGGACCGGATCCGACGGTGGTGCGTCGGATGTTGGAGGCGCACGGTGGAACGACCTCCGTCCGCAAGGGTTCCGAGGGAGGAGGGTGCCTCGTGGTCACTCTCCCGATCGACGGGACGACACGGGCCGCGACCTGACGCGGATGGAATCGCGACTAGGGGAGATGAAATGAACTTCGAGCCTGAGATGCACGACACGAACGCCATACCGAGCAGCCCCACGGGTTCACCCGTCTTTCGAGTGCAGGTCTGTGCATCTCGTCCGGAGATGATCGCCCTGGCCGCCCTGCTGGAGGCGTCGGATGGTCGATGTCGCTGCACGGTTTCCTGCGACGTCGACGAATTCCGAGGCCGGCTGCTCGAGGATCGATGCGAGGTGTTGCTCGTCGCCGAGGAAGACCTCGACCGTTCGCTGGCGGAGGACGTACGACGCCTTCAGCCGCACGGTTCCATGGTCGTCGCGGCACCGACGGTCGATGTGGACGGCCTTCGTCGCGCCATGCAGTACGGCGCCACGGACTTCCTGTCCGGGCCGATGTCGGCCGAGGAGGTCGAGTCCCGGATCGAAGGCGCCGCCCGTCGCAGTCGCGAGCGGACGGAGCACGAGGAACGAATGCACCGTCTCCGGAATCTCAGCCGCCGTCTGGAGGCGGGTCATCGCCCCCCGGCGGAAGTGGATCCGGCGGTCGATGCCGAAGCGTCCCCCGAGTCCCCCGCGGAGGAAGCGTGCCCTCCGGCTCCGGCCGAAGGCGACGCCGACCAGGTCCGGCGGCTGGACGAAGTCGCGATGTGCAGCGAGTTCCGGACGCTCATCCGACAGGAGCTGGACGTCGAGGACCTGCTGCGCACGGCACTCGAATACCTGCTCGTCAAGACCGGCCCCACGAACGCGGCGGTGTATCTCGCGGGTGGCGACGAATCATTCGGGCTCGGTGCCTACGTGAACTGCGACCTGCCGCGGAAATCAGTGGAACCGATGCTGCAGCGACTCTGCGACGAGGCCTGCCCCGCGGTGGCGGAACACGTCGACGTGCTCCGTTTCGAGGATGCGATGGATTTCGTGAAGGAGTGCGATCTCGGCTCCGAGGTATCGACGGATCTCGAGATGGTCGCGGTGCCCTGCCACCACGACGGGGAATGCTTCGCCGTGATGTTCCTCTTCCGGGACAGCGAACAGGGCTTCGAGGACGAGACCGCGCAGGTGCTGGGAGCGCTCCGGGCGATCCTCGCCGAGCAGCTCGCCACGCTGATCCGGGTCCACAACCGGCTCGAGAACGCCTGGCCCGAAGAGCCGGCGGACGAGGATGCCGACGAGGATCTCGGCTGGGACGATCTCGCCGCCTGACCCCGGCCGCGAGCGGGTTTCAGTCCGTTTCCGGCAGCCGGACCAGCACGGTCACGCCGCCGGTCACCCGGTCGCCCTTCGCGACGAGTACCTCGACGCCCGGCCGGTCCCTCAGGATCAGTTCGGTCGTGGATCCGAACTTGATCATGCCGAAGCGCCGGCCCCGCTGGAGACGATCGCCGACCCCCACGGGGCAGACGATCCGCCGCGCGATGGCGCCGGAGACCTGGCGGATGCCGATCGGGTCGCCACGCTCGTCGCGAAGCACCAGCAGATTCGATTCGTTGACTCGTGCGGACTCCTCCGATCTCGCATCGAGATATCGCCCCGGACGGTGCGTGATCGAGAGGATCTCGCCGTCGCAGGGCGCCCGATTCAGATGGACGTCGAGCACGCTCAGGAAGATTCGAACGAGGATGGCGGGTTCGTCCCCCGTCGCCTCGTGACGATCGAGTCGTTCGACCAGGCTGATCCGGCCGTCGGCGGGGGAGATGAGATCGCGTGGATCATCGGTCGCCGGCCGTCGACCGAGCGGGTCCCGAAAGAAGCCGGCCACCGCGATCCAACCGATCCCGATGGGTATCAACGCCCACCACCAGCCGGCGAGCGAAGCCGGGATGGCGAGTGCGATCGCGACGAACGTCGCGATTCCCCATTCCCTTCGTCCGTATCCGGTCAGCAGCAAGGCGGGAGTTCCGGCCTGGAGGTCGATCGGCGTCCGGTCGTCCCGGACCGCGGCGCTTCGATCACTCGGAGGCCTTGCCGATGAAGAAGCCGAGGAGTCCGAAGATGATCAGACCTCCGACGAGTCCGCCCGCCCAGACCATCATGCCGTCGGCCATCATCGTGGCGAGGGCCGGGAGGATGCCCGCGGTGCCCACGAAGGCCATGAGCGCGACGAGGCAGAGCGAAGCGACCGCGACGATCCCCATCCCGACGGTGAGGCCCGACCAGCCGCCTTCGTAGGTCTCGACCACCATCGGAATGCCACCGACCGGCATGCCGCCGCCGAGGGTGTTCCCACCGCTCTCCGCGCCGGCGGCCTCGAAGAGACCGCTCGAGCTGGCGGGAATGGCGGGGGCGTCGTCGTTGGAGTAGACCTCGTCGAGAAGTTCGGCTCCGAGCGAGGTGTCGTCGGATTCCCGGGTGAGGTCGAGCAGGCCGCTGCCGCTTCCGACCGTCTCGAGCGAGAGATCGTCCTTCAGGAGGTCCTCTCCGGAGGACTCGCTCTCGAAGGCGCTGATGCCGGTTCCCATGCCGCTGCCCGCGAGGAAGCTGTCGTCCGCGCCGGGCGCGGCGGAATCCTCGAGGCCGATCTCGCCGCTCATCTCGAGCGACGCCTCGTCACCGTCGATGCCGGGTGCGGAGCCGCTCAGGCCGAGCGAATCGGCTTCGCCGCTCTCGTCGAGCGAGATGGACAGATCACCGATGTCCTCTTCGGTCGAGGCGAGCATGTCGATCTGCTCCACCCTGAACATGTCCTGGTCGTCCTGCTTGAACGACTGGAGCTCGCCACTCTTCGCCATCGCGGTCAGCTCGTCCACGGACTTCCCGAGCTTGCCTGCGGCCTCTTCGGCCGAGTAGAACATCTTCGCCATCGGATCTGGATCTCCTGGGCCAGGGGCCCGGTCGTGGTCGAACCGAGCTGCGGCGGGCCTTCGGGGCCCGATTTCGCTCGCGGGAATCATGAAGGCTACCCCGCCTTTCCGGGCCCCGCAAGGTATTCGAGGCCCGTGCACCGGGGGATCCGCCGTGCCGTCCTCCCAGCCGCCACAATGCAGCAATGATGCGAACCCGCACAAATCCGGAGATGGAGGTCGATCGGTCGGTCGACGCCCACCGGATCGAGCCGGTCTGGGCCGCCTCCCGGCTCGAAACGTGGTTTCCGAATCACCGACGCGATCTGCCGTGGCGGGACCGTCGCAGCCCGTGGAGGACGCTGGTGAGCGAACTGATGCTCCAGCAGACCCAGGCGTCGCGGGTCGCGGAACGTTTCGAATCGTTCATGGAGCGATTCCCCGATCCCGTCTCGATGGCCGATGCGGGCGAGGACGCGGTGGTCGCCGCCTGGGAGGGGCTGGGCTACTACCGAAGGGCTCGTCTCCTGCATGCCGCCTCGGTGAGGATCCGGGACCTGCATGGCGGCGAAGTGCCCGGCACCGTGGAATCCCTGATCGCCCTCCCCGGGATCGGGCGGTACACCGCGGGTTCGATCGCCTCGATCGCATTCGGCGTGTCGGCGCCGATCGTCGATGGCAACGTGATCAGGGTGATCGCCCGGCTCGATGCGGTCGATGCGGCATCGGACGATCCTTCGTTGATCGATCACTGCTGGCGACGCGCAGAGGGCCTCGCCTCCGCGGCGGCCGCCCCCGGCGTGTTGAACGAGTCGCTGATGGAACTGGGGGCGACGGTGTGCCGGCCGGGAACCCCTTCGTGCGACGCGTGTCCCCTCGTCGATCGATGCGGGGCCCGGACGGAGGGGATCGAGGTCTCGATTCCCCGCCCCAAGCGACCGCCTCGACGCGAACTGGTCCATCTCCACTCGATCATCCTTCGCCGACGCGAGCGGATCCTCCTGCGACGTCGGCCGCCCGCCGGCATCTGGGCCGGACTCTGGGAGCTTCCCTCGGTCGAATCGTCGGAGCGTCTCTCCCCCGACGAAGTCGCCGCGGGTCTGGACTTCCGGGTCGACGGGCTCCGCCACCTCGAGTCGTTTCGTCGGCTGCTGACGCATCGGGAAGTGCACTTCCACGTCCACGAGGGTCGCACGCGGGTTCGCCGGGGCACGTGGTGCGACCGCGAGGAGGCCTCGTCGCTGGCCATGTCGAAGCCGATGCGCATGCTGGTCGATCGAAGGGCGTGGGCCTCGTCCGACTGAGCGAATCAGTTGCCGGTGCCGACGGCGGCGAGGACCTCGTCCTCCTCGCGCTGATCGCGTTCCTCCCGGCCGCCCGGATAGGCGATCCGCGAGTGGTAGATCGCGCAGAGGCTCTTGATGATCGAGTCCTCGATCACCCGGAGATCACGGAAGGTCAGGTCGGAATCGTCGAGTTGCCCGTCGTCGAGGCGTCGTCGGCACATCCGGCGGACCAGGGATTCGATCCGACTCGGCGTCGGGTCACCCATCGCCCGGGTCGCGCTTTCGATGCCGTCGCACAGAAGCAGGATCGCGGCCTCCCGGGTCCGGGGCTTGGGACCCGGGTAGCGGAATTCGAATTCGTCGACCTCGCCGCCCTCGTCGGCGGCCTTCTCCTTGGCGGCGTGGAAGAAGTATTCGACGAGCGAGGTCCCGTGGTGGCTCTCGATGAAGTGGCGGAGCGATCGCGGAAGCCCGTACTCCTGGGCGAGTTCGAGACCGTCCTTGACGTGTCCGATGATGACCAGCAGGCTCATCGCGGGGCTCAGCTTGTTGTGCTTGTTGCCGCCGCCGCCCTGGTTCTCGATGAAGTACTCGGGCTTGTTCAACTTGCCCACGTCGTGGTAGAGCCCGCCGACGTACACGAGCCTGCTGTCCGCGCCGATGGCTTCGGAGGCGTTTTCCGCGATCGAGGCGACGGCGAGCGAGTGGTTGTAGGTTCCGGGCGCCCTCGACTGCAGCTCCCGGAGGAGTGGTTGGCGGGTGTCCCTCAGTTCGGCGAGGGTGAGCCCGGTGGTGATGTCGAACAGCCTTTCGATGCTGGGCATGATTCCGAGCATGAGGAATCCGGCGAAGAGCGTGCCGGCGCAGCCGAGTGCCGCGCGGACGATCGCCTGCGTGAACGCCCCGTCGGTGCCGAGCGGGATGGTCGCGATCCCCGAGGCGAGGATCACCAGCGCCGTGACGCCGCCGGAGACCACGGATGCCCGGACGAACGCGCCCCGGTTGGGAATCTCCTCCAGCTGGAAGGCCAGGGTCGAACTCACCGCGAGGAGCGCGATCGCGTAGGCGGTGGACGCGCCGACCGCGATGGTGATGCAGACCGCGCCGAGCAGGCCGGCGAAGATCGCGATCCGTCGGTCGTAGGCGAGGGTGAGGGTGATGGCGAGGATGGAGATCGAGAGCGCTGCGCCGAACGGTGCGAGTCGCGGGAAGGCGACGGCGAAGAAGGAAGCCAGCGCCGTGGTTCCGACCAGCATGAGGAGCACGACCGCCAGCCGGGTGGTGCTGCGGGCGATCCGCGAATAGAACGTCACGCCGTGGCCCGCGAGCAGGACCGTCACCACGAAGGCCAGGAACATCCAGCCGGCGACCCGGCTCCACGTGCCCTGCAGTCCGCCGGTCTCGACCACGTTGGTGAGGACGAGGGACGCCAGTTCGATCGCATCGGTGTCGAGCACGTCCCCCCGGGCGTAGATCAGTTCCCCGGCCGTGTGTTCCGTGAAGACGTCGGCGACCCGGCCGGCGGCCTCCTCCGCGGCGAGACTGGTGGTGGCGGGATCGAAGAGCACCGTGGGGCCCGGTCGGTTGATGATCGCGGCGACGACGATTTCCGCCGCATCGCGCGGGAATCCCGAGTAGCGGGCCAGCTTGATCAGGTTCATCCGGACCGACGAGGCCATCTCGTCTGGGACGAGTTCGATCGCGCGGTCGACGGTGACCGCGGTCGATCGATCCGCGGCGGGGTCGGGATCCTCGGCGAGGGTCGCCTCCTCGGCGGTCTCGGTCGTGCCGGTCGTGCCGGATGCGGTCTCGCCCCCCTGGTCGACGGGGTCCGCGACGATCGTCTCGATGGGTGGCGGCGGCAGCACCCGTCGGGTCGGCGTGGTCGAGAACTTCTGGAACTCCAGCGTCTCGAGCAACGGCTCGAAGTTCCACAGCGCGACGATGAACTCGTCGACCGATTCCCGCCAGGTGGGCGTGACGCCGTCGGGCGTCTGGTACTTCTGCAGGAGGGTGAGGGAGGTGTCGGTGAGTCCGAACCGGGCCTTGAGTTCCTCGCCGACCTCGTCCACGGTGACCTTGGCCCGGGCGGCGACGGGCAGTCCCATCAGTTTCGCGCGAAGATCCGCGAGATAGGTCGCGTCGGCGACGTAGAACCTGGGCGATGCCTGCTTCGCGTCGGTGCGACGGCGGTCGGTCTCCTCCGAGTCGAGCACGCTGAACGCGATCGGATTCACGAGGCTGTCCGTCGCGACCTCACCGGGCCAGACACGCGTGTTCGAGCGGGTCCAGGTGGTGACGAGGGTCAGGAGGACCGAGACCGAGAGCACCGCCACGGCCCCGTTGACGAAGAGGGGCTGGCGTGCGATCTCGAGGATCGTGGGTCCCTTCGGCCGGATCGCTGCGGAGATCCGGCTTCGTCGGGTTCCTCGGTGCTTGAAGATTCGGGACAGGGGTCCGATGGTCGGGGTCCTCCGTCGGTCCGGCTCGCATCGGCGAGCGTTCCGCGACTGGCAGATACTACGTCGGGGCCCGGTTCGATTCATGGAACGGGGGATCCACCATCATCATCGGCGGATCGATCCCGTCGGTACGGATTGATCCCGGTCGTGGATCGGTCGTGGCGCGGTAATCGGATCCAAGACGGTTTATTATCAGACACCGTGGTGATGCGGGCGTTCGAATGCGTCTCCTGCGGAGTACCATCCGCCCCATGCGACGGCCTCCAGGCCCAGGGCGATTTCGGGCGGTGCTTCTCGTGGCGGGTCTGCTGGCCCCGCTGGTGGGCACGGGTTGTCGTTCGGAGCCGGCTCCGGCCGCGGCGTCGAACCGGGCGATCGGCCCCCGAACCGCTTCCGGGGTGGGTCTCCCGGGCGAGGATGATCGCTGGGCCTCCGCGACGCTCGACCATCGACGGCGGGACGAGGTACGGCGTGCGCTGAGATCGGCGGTCACGGGCCGGACGCTTCCGCTGGAGCCCGCGCGGTACGGCATTCGCTTCGAGGACGTGCCCCGGGCCGTCTTCACCGCGGCACCGGTCGTCGAGATGGCGATCACCAGCGAACGGCGGGTGCCCGCCTTCGCGTCGGTCCGTTTCACGGATGGGAACGGACGTACGGGAACCGCGGAGGCCGAGCTCCGCCGCACCGGCGTGATCGTCTCCGTGGAGTTCATCGACGGGGTCGACGCCGAGGCGGCGCGGATCCGGCAGTCGATCGAACGATCGCTCCGGTCGGACGCGTCCGGCGTCGGTGGATCGAACGCAGGCGACCGGGATTCGACGGCGGCCGCGAACGACGGCGCCGGACTCCTCAAGGTCCTGGTCGACGGCGTGCGCGGGAGCGGGGCCACCGTCGACGCCCGGGAGTGGCATCCGGAACGGTACGAGATCGACCTGCTCATGCTCGACAACGAACCTGCCCGGCTCGTCGTCCGCCGCGAGCCCGATCCGGTCGTCCTGTCATGGGAGGCCTGGGCGGGCACCTTCCCGAACGGTCCGGCGGCGGAGGGGCTCGGCCGCGCGTTCATGGCGGCGCTTCGCGGCTGGGGCGTTGTGTCGGAACCGACGCAGGCCGGTCCCGTCGACTCGGACTGACCTCGCCCCGTCGCGCGGTGGCGGGATCGGATCGATCGATTCAGCCGGACACGAGGGCCTCGATCGCGGCAGCCGTGCGAAGCAGCATGGGCTCGGCGAAGGCGGGGGCCTGGAGGTGGAGGCCCGTCGGCAACGCCTCGCCATCGTCTTCCGCGAGTCCACCGGGGATCGAGATCGCGGGAATTCCCGCGATGTTCGCGTTCACCGTGTAGACGTCGTTGAGATACATCGAGACCGGATCGAGATCGGCGTCGAGCCGGAAGGCCGGACTCGGCGTGGTCGGGCCGAGCAGGACGTCGCACTGCGAAAGGACCTGGTCGAGCTCCTGCTTGATGAGCCGGCGCACCTTCAGGGCCCGGGTGTAGTAGGCGTCGTAGTAGCCCGCGCTGAGCACGTAGGTCCCCAGCATGATCCGGCGGCGCACCTCGGCACCGAAGCCCTCGCCGCGGGTCCGGGCGTACAGCTCCTCGAGGCCTTCGCCGGGCCGTGCCTCCGCCCGGTGGCCGTACCTGATGCCGTCGTAGCGGGCGAGATTGCTGCTGGCCTCCGCGGGGGCGATCACGTAGTAGGTGGAGATCCCGTGATGGGTGAGCGGAAGGTCGACGTCGATGATCGTCGCGCCCGCGGACCGAAGCGTGTCCAGCGTCGCCCCGAAGGAAGCGGTCACGCCGGGATGGTTGCGATCGCTCACGTGTTCGCGGGGCACGCCCACCCGGAGCCCCCGCAGGTCGATGGGGCCGTCCGCGAGGGGGGGCTCGACCGGCAGGTCGGAGGTCGTCGCATCGTTCGGGTCGACTCCCGCCATCACCTCGTAGAGCAGGGAGGCGTCCCGAACGCTCCTCGCGATCGGTCCGATCTGATCGAGGCTGGAGCCGAAGGCCACCAGTCCGTACCGCGAAATCCGCCCGTAGGTCGGCTTGAAGCCGACGCACCCGCAGAACGCGGCGGGTTGCCGGATCGAACCGCCGGTGTCGGATCCGAGCGCGACGTCCGCGAGATCCGCCGCGACCGCCGCGGCACTTCCGCCGCTCGATCCCCCCGGCACGCGGTCGACGCCGTGCGGGTTCCGCACCGGACCCCATGCGCAGTTCTCCGAAGAGGATCCCATGGCGAATTCGTCGAGATTGGTCTTGCCGATGATCGTCGCGCCGGCGGTCCGCAGGCGTTCGACCACGGTCGCCTCGAACGGCGATCGGTAGTGTTCGAGCATCCTCGAGCTGCAGGTGGTGCGGCCCTCGGTGGTGCACAGGTTGTCCTTCACCGCGACGATCGCACCGGCGAGGGGGCCCGGGTCCCGCCCCTCGGCGAGCTGTCGGTCGATCGAAGCGGCGTGTCTTCGGGCGTCGTCGGACAGCACCTCGTGGAACGCGTTGAGCGCGCCGTCGACGGCTTCGATCCGCGCGAGCGTCCCTTCGAGGCGTTCGACGGTGGTCGTTTCACCGTCGCGGACGGTGGCGATCCGGTCGACGAGGTCATCGCGTCGGGATTCATGCTGCAGTGGGTGGGATGCGTCGTTCAAGTGTTCCACGGCGCCTCAGGCGCCGCCCTCCCCGAGGACCTTGGGTACGGCGATGAACGGTCCTTCGGTTCGTGGCGCAAGTTCCAGCAGGACGTCGCGGTCGAGCATCGGTCCCGGTTCGTCGTCGGCGAGCCTGTTCACCGTGTCCTGGGGGCGGGGCAAGGGTTCGACGCCTTCGACGTCGAGGGACCGGATCGCCGCGACGTGCCGGAGGATCGCGGCGAGATCGCCGCGAGCGGCCTCCAGTCCCTCCGCGTCCAGCGCCAGGCGAGACAGCATCGCCACCCGGGCGACATCCTCGATGGAGGGCATCGGATTCGAATCGGAATCGTTCATGCAGCGAAGAGTACCGCTCCGGCGCGTTCGAGGCCGCAGTCGGTAGGATCTCCGCTCGTCCGAACCGATCCAGAACGCGCTCTCCATCGTCCCCCGGATTCCCGACGTGACCCAGCTCCGCCGAAATCTCGCCGTCTCGATCGTCACCCGCGTGGTCGTCTGCGGCGTGGTCCTCGGGATCGGGATCCTGGTCTCCGCCGTGCTGACCGCGACCGGGCCGACCGCGGCCCGGGTGGAGGGTGGCGTCGCCGCCCCGAAGATCCGGGTGCTTCGCGCGCCGATGATCCCCGTCGCCCGCCGCTGGACGGGTTACGGGACGATTCGCTCGCTCGACACCGCGACGATCCCCTCCGAGGTGGTTTCGACCGTCGAATCGATCCCCGGCGACATCGAGGCCGGGGTCGCGGTCGAGGCGGGCCGGCTGATCGCGGAACTCCGCCCGTTCGACTTCCTCGAACAGCTCTCGGTGATCGACGAACAGCTCTCGGAGGTCGCCGCCGAAATCGACCGGTTGCGGACCGAGTCCGAGATCCTCGTCCGTCGTCGCGAGATCGCGGAACGCGAACTCGAGATCGCCGCGGAGGACCTCGACCGGGTGCGGTCCGCCGCGGAACGCGGGGCCGCGGTCGATCGGGAGGTGGATTCCGTCGAGCAACGGCTCCTCGCGGCCCGGAGGGCCGTGGTCGGCCTCGACGAACTCGCCTCGCTCCTGCCGGTCCGACGCGCCGCCGCCGATGCGCGGCGGGACGGTCTGCTCGCGAGTCGGAGGCTGGCGAGCGAGCAGGTGGATCGGTGCACGATCGTCGCGCCGTTCGACGGGGTGATCTCGGATCTCCTGGTCGGCGTCGGCGAGCAGGTCGCGGTCGGCAGTCCGGTCGCGAGGATCGTCGGACCCGATCGGCTCGAGCTGGTGCTCCGGATCCCCGCGAGTTGTCGAGGGCGGGTGAAGCCCGGCGATCGGGTGGTGGTGCGTAGAACGGTCACCGCCGATCCCATCGAGGCGGTGATCGCCCGGGTCTCCCCGGTCGACGACGCGTCGACGAGGACCATGACCGTCTACGTCGAGATCGACGGGCGCGACGGCCGGATCGTGCCCGGTCTCTTCGTGAGCGGCACGGTCCACGAGGGGGTCCGCGAGATCCGAAGCGTCGTGCCGCGACGGTCGATCCGGCACCAGCGGGTGCTCCTCGTCGAGGATGATCGGGTCCGGAGCGTGCCGGTCCAGCCCCTCTTCGGGATCGACGAGCGCGTGGCGGGGAGCGGTCTCGACGATCGCCAGTGGATGGTGCTCGCCGACCCGCTGCCGGACGACGCCTCGATCGTGATCGACGCGTCCCGATCGCTGCCTCAGGGCATTCGAATCGATCCCCGGATCGTCGGTGAATCGACGGACGACGGGGAGAGCGGGCCGTGAGTCTCCCGTCCTTCGGGGCCCGCCGGCCCGTTCCCGCCAACCTGCTGATGCTCGCCCTGATCATCGGCGGCATCTACGCGGGCCTCAACATGCGCCGCGAGTTCTTCCCCGAGATCGATCCGGAGGCGGCCCGCGTCGAGCTGATCTACCCCGGGGCGACTCCGCGGGAGATCGAGGAATCGATGGCCCGCAAGGTCGAGGACGCGGTGGGAACCGTCCAGGAGGTTCGCCGGATCGAGACGACCGTCAGCGAGGGGGCGGGGATCCTCGTGGTCAAGTTCGACGAGGGCACCGACATCCCCGACGCGATCGAGGACGTCGAACGGTCGATCGAACGCCTTTCGGACCTGCCCGACGACGCGGAGCGGATCCGGGTCGTCGAATTCGAGCCGAACCTCCCGGTCATCATCCTGACCCTGCACGGCGAGGTGGATGAACGGATCCTCAAGTCCGGGATGCGCACCATCATCGATGATCTCGAATCGCTCCGAGGCATGGGTTCGCTCCAGGTCTCCGGGCTTCGCGACTACGAACTCCGGGTCGCCGTCGAGCCCGAACGGCTCGTCGAGAACGGACTCCCGATCACCGCGGTCGCCGATGCGATCCGGGCCTGGACCCTCGAACTTCCCAGCGGTTCGCTCCGCGGTGCCGGTGGGAACGTCAACGTCCGGACCATGGGTGTCGCGGAACGGGCGGAGGCGATCCGATCCATCGTGGTCAAGGCCCGGCCCGATGGAAGCATGCTCCGGGTCGGCGACCTCGCCACCGTCACCGACGACTTCGTCGACGTCGATCTCGAGGAGTGGTTCGACGGCGAGCCGGCGAGCAGCGCGACGATCTTCAAGACCGGGACGCAGGATGCGGTCGCGATCGCGCGGATGGCCTACGCATACGTCGCCGGTCGCAAGGGAGAGCCGTTCCCCGGTCCGGTCTGGGCGGAGTGGATCGGCACGTCGCCGGAGTCGTGGGGGGCCTCCACGTGGCTGGGGACCTCGGAGTGGGAGGCCTACGAGCTGGGTTCGAGCCGTCCGGAGCCGCTGCCCGCGACGCTGGTCGCCCACAACGATCTATCCCGGTTCATCCAGGGCCGCCTCGAACTCCTCTCACGGAATGCGCTGCAGGGCGCCGGCCTGGTCTTCCTCGCACTGCTGCTGGCCCTCAATCTCCGGGTCGCCTTCTGGGTGATGGTGGGCCTCTTCACCGCGATCTGCGGCACGCTGCTCGCGATGACCGCGCTCGGCGTCACCCTCAACCTGCTGACGATGTTCGGACTCCTGGTCACGCTCGGGATGCTGACCGACGACGCGATCGTGGTCAGCGAGAACATCACCGCCCGAAAGGATCTCGGGGAATCGCCGCGGACCGCGGCGATCCGCGGCGGCGAGCAGGTCTTCTGGCCGGTCGTGGGGACGGTGCTGACCACGATCGTCGCGTTCCTCCCGCTCACCTTCATCAGCGGCAACATCGGAAAGCTCCTCGGGGCGCTTCCGATGGTGGTGTTCTGCGCGCTGGCGATCAGCGTGTTGGAATCGATGATGATCCTGCCGTCGCACATGGTCCACGCCCTGCGCGGAATGATCCAGAGTCGTGGCGGAGGGATCTTCGGAGTGGCGGACCGCTTCGCGGCGTGGCGGGACCGGAGGATCGTGTTCCCCGCCACCGAGATCTACGGCCGCCTGGCGCGACGGAGCGTCCGGTACCGCTGGATCGCGGCCTCCATCGCGCTCTCGCTGCTCGCGATCTCGTACGGGATGTACGCGGGGGGACGGGTGCCCTTCGTCTTCCTCCCCACCGAGGACACCGAGAACGTGGTGGTGGACCTCCGCATGCCGCCCGGAACGGAGCTCGCCGAGACCCGCCGCGTGGCGTCGCGGATCGAGGACGCGGCGCGTTCCCAGCCCGAGGTGGACTACACCAGCCTCTCCATCGGCGCAAGCTTCGACATCAACACCGGTCTCGCGAATCCGGGTTCCAGCGCGATCGCGCAGATCTTCTTCGAGTTGTCGCCGATCGAACGCCGGGAGCGGGCGAGTCCCGAGATCATCGACGCGATCCGCCGGGAGGCGGGGGACCTCTCCGAGGTCGAGCAGGTCTCCTGGCGGGAGATCGACGGCGGTCCCGGCGGCTCGGACATCACCTTCGAGATCTCCGGGGACGACGACGTCGCCATCGATGCCGCGGTCGTGGACGTCCGCGCGCTGCTCGGCACCTACGAAGGCGTCTTCGACATCGCCTCGGACGATTCCGTGGCGCAGCGCGAACTCCGGATCTCGCTGCTTCCCGGCGCCGCCTCGCTCGGCGTGACGGTCGCCGGCGTCGCGCAGCAGGTCCGGGGTGCGATCTACGGCATCGACGCCCACGTCTACAGCGAACTCCGGGAGGACATCGACGTCAGGGTGTCCTTCGACGACGCGTCGCGTCGTGAACTCGGATCGGTCGAGGGGATGTGGATCACCACGCCCGACGGTCGTTCGATCCCGCTGGCGGAGATCGCGCGGATCGAGGAGGCGGACGGACTCTCGACGATCCGTCGGATCGACCGTCGGCGGGCGGTCAGCGTCACCGCCGACGTCGACTCCCTCACGAATCCCGAGACCGTCGTCGCGGACATGACGCCGGCCCTCGACGAACTGCGTCGGAAGCACGGCGGCGTCCTGATCGAGAGCGGCGGTCGCCAGCAGGACGTCATCGACGCCTTCGCCACCCTCCCGGTGGCGATGCTCGCGGCGGGCCTGATGATCTACGTGATCCTGGCGTGGCTGTTCGCGAGCTTCATCCAGCCGTTCGCGGTGATGCTGGCGATCCCGTTCGCACTGATCGGCGTGGTCTGGGGCCACTGGTTCCTCGGATTCGAGATCACGTTCCTGAGCATCATCGGAGTGGTCGCCCTCGCCGGCATCGTCGTCAACAACTCGCTCATCCTCGTCGAGTTCCTCAACAAGAACATGGAGGCCGGGATGCCGCTCGCGGAGGCGCTGGTCGACGCGGGCCGTCGTCGACTCAGACCCATCCTGCTCACCACCGTGACCACGGTGCTCGGTCTGACGCCCCTGATGCTCGAGCAGAGCTTCCAGGCGAGATTCCTGATCCCGATGGCGATCTCGATCACCTTCGGCCTGATGAGCTCGACCTTCCTGACCCTGCTGGTCCTGCCCGCCATTCTCGTGATCGTCGACGACGTGGTCGCGGCCGGGCACTGGCTCTGGTTCGGTTCCAACCGCGAGGATCGGGCGGCGATGCTGGCGGATCAGCTGCCACCGGACTCCGACTGATCATGCGTTCCGGAGCGGGTCCGCGTCGGCGCGGCTGAGGACGACCTCGGCGTCGAGTCCCGTTCGAAGCCGGCGTCGAAGGCGCTTCAACCATCCGCGTTCGGTGTTCGTGTGGCCGGCGAGGAGCACGGCGCAGTTCCGGGCCCGGGCGTGCAGGACGTCGTGATGCTTGAGTTCGCCGGTGATGAACAGCGTGCATCCCTGGTCGATCGCCGTGTCGAGCAGCTCCGCGCCGCTGCCCGCGCAGATCCCGACGACCTCGTGCCGCCGGCGCCGATCGGCGTCGTCGTTCGCGAACCGTCCGGTGCCGAGGTGGGTCCGCATGCGCTCCGTGAGCGTGCCGATCGTCGCGGGGCGGTCGAGCACCACCCGGCGACCCGCCCCGATTCCCCGACGGGGCCGTTCGGCCTGTCGATAGATCTCGATCGGCGGTTCCTCGTAGGGATGGAGCGTCCGCAGGTGTTCGATGGCGATGGCGAGGTTGCGGTCCCCGCAGACCATCTCGAGTCGGACCTCGTCGACCCGTTCGAGCCGCCCTCGCTCCCCACGGACCGGATTCGAATCCTCGTTTCCGAAATAGGTCCCGGTCGCCTCGATCTCGATCGAACAGCGTTCGTAATCGCCGATCACGCCGGCCCCGGCGGCGGCGAGTCCGTCGCGGATCCGCTCGATCGACTCCGCGGGTCCGTAGGTGACCAGCTTCACCCGCTCGGTGCCGGGGAGTTCGAGGGCGGGCACCAGGGCCCGGCGATCACCGTCCCCGAGTCCCTCGGCGAGCCAGTCGTTCACGCCGCCCTCCGCGGCGTCCGCGGCGGTGTGGGGCGAGTGGATCGCGATTCCCGCCGCGATCGCCGCCAGCAGGATCCGGCCCCCGGCGTCCTCGTCGGTGATCCGCTTCCGCGGCGCGAAGATCGGGGGGTGGTAGGCGACGATCGCGTCGACCCGCTTTCGAACCGCCTCCTCGAGCACCGGTTCGGTGAGGTCGATGCACAGCATCACGCTCCGAAGCGGTCGGGTCCGGTCGCCGACGAGCAGGCCGACGTTGTCCCAGGACTCGCCGAGTTCGGAGGGGGCGATCTCCTCCATGAGATCGACGAGCTGCTGGATGCCGGGTCTCGAGGTCATGGTCCAGAGCCTACGGGATTCCGCGGACGAGCGGCATTCGATCGACCCGGGACATGTCGCCCATCTTCGCGAAACCACGATGACAGGGGCGGATCCGGCTACTACGCTTGGAGTGCGAGGCCCGACCCCCGCGGGAGGCGGTCCGGCCGGGACCTCGCGACCGACCCGGAGAAACCGCCTTGAACACATCGGACGAAGCGTCCCCCGCCACGGTCTCCGACGGGCATGCGACTTCGAGGGATCCTGCGACCGGGGCCTCGACGAGATCGGCCGGCACGCGGAAGTGCTTCGTGCTCGACACGAACGTCCTGCTCCACAATCCGAGCTCGCTCTTCAAGTTCGCGGAGCACGAGGTGGTCGTCCCCCTGACGGTGATCGAGGAACTCGACCGGTTCAAGAAGAACAACGACGAGACCGGCCGCAACGCGCGGCAGGCGATCCGGTCGCTCGACGAACTGCGCGGCCGCGGCCGGCTCCTCGAGGGCGTCGAGTGGAACGACCAGGGCGGGTCGGTCCGGATCCACCCCTGCGACCGCTCCCGACCCTCCTCGCTGGATCTCGACGTCGCCGACAACCGGATTCTCGGCGTGGTCAGCGAATATCACGCCACCGGCCGCACGACGACCTTCATCTCGAAGGACATCAACGCCCGGGTGAAGTGCGACGCGCTGGGGATTCCCGCGGAGGACTTCGGCGCCGATCGCGTCGACGCGGACTGGCTCTACACCGGCTGGACGGAACTGGTGGTCCCGGGCGCGGTGATCGACGAGCTCTACGAAGAGCGGCAGGTCCACGTCAGTCGACTCGAGATGTACGTCAAGGACGTCGATCCGACGGGTTCGCTCGTGAAGCCCGAGCTGCTGCCGAACCAGTTCCTGGTGCTGGTCGACGAGGGAGACGCGTCCCACACCGGTCTCGCCCGCATCCTTTCGGACACCGGTCACGTCATTCCGGTCACCGGGCCCCGGAAACCGGTGCAGGGCATCATGGCGAGGAACCTCCAGCAGAAGATGGCGCTCGATCTCCTCCTCGACGACGACGTGCGGCTGGTCAGCATGATCGGCCCCGCCGGATGCGGCAAGACGCTCCTCGCCCTCGCGTCGGGAATGCAGAAGCTCCTGAAGGAGGAGCGGTACGACAAGCTCCTGACCGCCCGGCCGATCATGCCGCTGGGCCGCGACATCGGGTACCTCCCCGGTGACAAGGACGAGAAGCTCGCGATGTGGATGCAGCCGATCTTCGACAACCTCGCCTACCTGCTGTCGACCCGGGGGAGCGATTTCAACGAAGCCGACAGTCATTCGGCGGAGCAACGGCTCGACCAGCTGATCGCGACCGGTCGGGTCATCCTCGAACCGATCACCTACATCCGCGGGCGTTCGATCCCGCACCAGTTCATGCTGGTCGACGAGGCCCAGAACCTCTCGCCGCACGAGGTCCGGACCATCGTCAGCCGGGTCGGGGACGGCACCAAGATCATCCTGTGCGGCGACATCGGACAGATCGACAGTCCCTATCTCGACTCCTCGAGCAACGGGCTCAGCCACGTCATCGAACGGATGAAGCGTCACCCGATCGCGGGACACGTGACGCTGGAGCGGACCGAACGGAGCGAACTGGCGTCGATCGCGGCGGAACTGCTCTGAGAAGATCGAAGGGTCCGGCTTTTTGGCGACCATCCCCTCGATCCGGACGATATCGTTCCCAGTGGCCTCCGGAAGGGATCCGGAGGTCCGATCGACCAGCGGCCGCCCCTCGGCCCGCACGGAGACCCCATCGTCATGCTCAAGTCAAGCAACCCCGCGTTCGGCGACGAGACCATCCGCAACGGCGACTGGTGGAGCGACGCCGCGACCGCCGAGGCCGCGAGCATCTCCGGCATCGTCAACAAGACCGGGCTCTTCGCCTTCGTGCTGGCGATGGCGGGGGCGGGTGGCTACGCCACGATCAACGCCAATCCCTGGCTCCTGTGGCCGATGACGCTGGTCTCGATGGTGGTGACGCTGGGCGCGTTCTTCATGATCCGCGGCAGCGCGAAGATGGCTCGCAACATCGGGTTCGTCTACTCCGCGTTCCAGGGCTTCCTGCTCGGCGGGCTCGCGGTGATGTTCGACAACATGCTCGCATCGCAGGGCGTCGCGGTGGCGGGAGGGATCGTGTTCCAGGCGTTCCTGCTCACGGCGGGGGTGCTCATCGCGATGCTCGGTCTCTACAAGGCCAGGATCCTGACGGGCGGGCCCATCTTCACGCGGGTCGTGATGGTGGCGACCGTCGGGGTGATGGTGACGATCCTGCTCTCGTTCGTGGTCAGCCTGTTCGGCGTCTCGGTCCCGTTCATGAACCCCATGAACGCGTTCGGAGG
Organism: Planctomycetaceae bacterium; assembly: GCA_002684855.1. Lineage (GTDB taxonomy): Bacteria > Planctomycetota > Phycisphaerae > Phycisphaerales > SM1A02 > UBA12014. The sequence goes on from NYWD01000046.1 coordinate 48,767, forward strand.
CGGGAACTCCGCCTGGATCGGACTGGGAATCAGTGCCGGCCTGCTGCTCCTCGCCTCGCTCTGGCTGATCATCGACTTCCGACGTGCCGAGGAACTCGTGGCGAGCGGCGCCCCGAAGGAGTCGGAGTGGTACGTCGCCTTCGGCCTGATCGTCACGATCGCCTGGGTCTACCTCGAGGCGATGCGGGTGATCTTCTACGTCGCCGCGATGAGCGGTCGCGACTGAGCCACCCACGACCGCGGAAACGCGTGCGTCCGAACCGATCGATCGCGCGATCCCGTCCGGCCCGGGCCGGGCGGGTCGTGGCATGCGGCAGTGTCGATTCGAGGTCCGACCCTGATCGCGACGCCGTCGTCGAACGCCGCGGGACCCGGGCGAGTCAGCCCTTGAGGGCCTCGACGCGGCTGGTCATGTCGCCGACGGACGAGACGCGAACGCCGAAGTTCTCGCCCACCTTGACCGCGGTCCCGGTTCCGACCGCCTTGTTGTTCACGAGGATCCGAAGTTCCCCGTTGCTGGCCTGCGGAAACTCGACGATCGCGCCGTGCACGAGATTCACGGCCTCGGCGAGCGGCATCCGCCGCTGGGCGATCTCCACGATCAGCGGGACTTCGAGGGAGAGGATGGAATTGAGATTGGAAGACATGGGTCTCGCATTCATGCTCGGATGAGGTCGTTCGATGTGGGTTTCATCGGCTCGGGGAGGGTTCCGGGTGCACTCCCGCCCGGATGCCGGGATCGGAGGGGCCCTCGGTCGTCGTCGGAGGGGCCGCACCGGGGGAAGATCCATCCGGTCCGAGCGTCTTTCACTCGTTCCGGACTCGGCGGCGGAGTCCCACCCGGAACCCGCCGGGTGGGCTTCACGGGATGGATGCGCGATGTGGAACGGGCCGGAGGGGCGTTCAGTCGCCGTTGTAGCGGCTGAAGACGAGGCTCACGTTGTGGCCGCCGAATCCGAAGGAGTTGTTGATCGCGTACTGGATCGGCATCTCCCGGGCCTCGTTGGCGACGAAATCGAGATCGAAGCCGTCGTCGGGGTTCTCGAGGTTGATGGTGGGCGGGAGGATCCCCTCCTGCAGGGCCCGGATCACCGCCACCGATTCGATCCCGCCGGCGGCGCCGAGGGCGTGTCCGGTCATCGACTTGGTGGAACTCATGGCCAGCTTCTTCGCATGCTCGCCGAAGACCGACTTCACCGCGTAGACCTCGGCCGCGTCGCCTAGTGGGGTCGAGGTTCCGTGGGCGTTGATGTAGCCGACCTCGCTGGCATCGATCCCCGCGTCCTTCAGGGCCCAGGTCATCGCCTTGGTCGCACCGATGCCGCTTTCCTCCGGTGCAGCGATGTGGTGGGCGTCGCCGCTCGTGGCGTACCCGAGGATCTCGCCGTAGATCTTGGCGCCGCGAGCCTTCGCGGTCTCCAGATCCTCGAGGATCAGCACCGCGGCGCCCTCGGCGAGGACGAAGCCGTCCCGATCCCGGTCGAACGGGCGGGACGCCCTTTCGGGGTCGTCGTTTCGCGTCGAGAGGGCCTTCATCGTGCCGAAGGATCCGATGCAGAGACGACTCACCGCCGCCTCGGTCCCCCCGGCGAACATGACGTCGGCGTCCCCGCGCTGGATCAGCTGGAACGCCGCGCCGATCGAGTGTCCGCCGGTCGCGCAGGCGGTCGCGGTGGCGATGTTGGCCCCACGGAGGTTGTGACGGATCGACACGTTGCCGGCACAGGCGTTCACCATCAGCTTCGGCACCGTGAACGGGCTGATCTTCTTCGGGCTCGTTCGCTCGAGCTTGAGAAGGCCGACCTCGATCGTGATGATCCCACCGATGCCGGAGCCGATCGCCACGCCACGCCGATCCGGATCGCCGGACTCGAAATCGATGCCGCAGTCGTTGGCGGCCTCCTCGGCCGCCACGAGGCCGAGCAGGCTGGCCCGGTCCATCCGTTTCGCCTCGCGAACGTCGACGACCTTCGACGAGTCGAAGTCGCTGACCTCGCCCGCGAACTTGGTGGTCCACTCGTCGTCCTGCTCGAACGCGGTGATCGGTCCGACGCCTGAGCGACCGGCCACCATGCCCTCCCAGGTGGAGGGGGCGTCTGTTCCGAGATCGGTCACGGCACCGAGACCGGTGACGACGACCCTGCGAAGCGTGATGGTCTTCATGATCGNGGTNNGGGNGACCTGAACTCANGNNCNNCGGGNCGGNCCCGGNGATCGTNGTTCNATGTNTCANCTCTTGTTGAGGTTCGNCTTGATGAACTCGATCGCNTCGCCGACGGTCTGGATCTTNTCGGCGTTCTCGTCGGGNATCGAGGTNTCGAACTCGTCCTCGAACTCCATGACCAGCTCGACGGTGTCGAGNCTGTCGGCGTTCANGTCGTTCGTGAAACTCGTCTCTCGGGAGATTTCGGCGCGGTCGACGCCCATCTGCTCGGCGACGATATCGATCACTTTGGCTTCGATCTCGGCTTCGGTCACGGGTCGGTCTCCTGGAGGGCCCTTCCGGGGCCTGCTCGATGTCTGGAATGATAACGCTAGCGGGCTTCCCCTGTGGAGGCCCGGTGGTTTTCCGGCCCGAGGCCGGTTCGTGGCTCAGAGGGCGAGTCCGCCGTCCACCACCAGGACCTGCCCGGTGACGTAGGAGGCCTCTTCGGAGGCGAGGAAGGCGACCGCGGACGAGATGTCCGAGGGCTCGCCGAGTCGGCGGGTCGAGATGCGTTTGACCATCTCCTGCTCCAGGAGGGGCACCATGGCCTCGGTCATGTCGGTCTTGATGAAGCCCGGGGCCACCACGTTCGCGGTGATGCCCTTCGCGCCGAGCTCCTTGGCGACGGTCTTGGTGAGGCCGATCATCCCCGCCTTCGCGGCGGAGTAGTTGGCCTGTCCGGGATTCCCGGTCACNCCGCTCACCGAGCCGATGTTCACGATCCTGCCGTATCGACCCTTCATCATCGGGCGTGCGGCCGCCCGGCAGGCGACGAAGGTGGANCGNAGGTTGACGTTNACGACGTCGTCGAAGTCCTCGTCGCTCATCCGCATCAGCAGGCCGTCGCGGGTGATNCCCGCGTTGTTCACCAGCACGTCGAGGCGTCCGGCGTTCTCCGCGACTTCCTCGATCAGCTCGCCGAGGGCGTTCGCCTCGCCGATGTCGCAGACCCGGAATTCCGCGCGACCGCCCGCGTCGGCGATCTCCTCGACCAGCGACTGGAGCGGATCGGCGGATCGTGCGACGGCCATCACGTGCATTCCATCCGCGGCGAGCCGGCTGGCGATGGACCTTCCGAGTCCGCGGCTGGCGCCGGTCACGATGGCGAGGCGGGTGTCGATGGGGTGGCTCCGGCAGGGGGTGGTTCGCCCCGTGACGACGAGGGAGCGTNCAGCGGGATGCTGCGCGAGCCGGAATTGTACAGATCAACGCCGGTTCTGTCGCGGCGACGGGGGTCGGTCGACGAGGCAGCGTCGCCGTCCGCNTCGCGAACGTTCCAAAAACGCGAGAACGCGGCCGCTCGAGTGGAGGCCGCGTTCTCGTCCGTAGCGCGACGCCGGGCGAAGGCCCGGGATCGGAATCACTTGGAGCCGGGTGAGAATCCGGGGTTGGGATCGATCTTGGGTCCCTTGGGGCGCTTCCGCTTGCCGGGCGCTCCGGGGCCGCCGCCGGGTCCGCCCGCGGGGGCGCCCATCGACGTGTTGCCGGACTCCTCTTCGGTGAAGTCCTGGGTCGGGATCTCGATGATCTCGTCGGGCGCGGTCGCCCGGGCCATCTCGTCCTCGAGGATCTGGAACCAGGCGGAGATCCAGTCATCGCCACTGAGGCGGTTCATCATGTCCGGCGGTGACGGCTGGGCGTCGAATTCAGCGCCGTCCGAGGCGGGGTTTCCGGTGACCTCGAAGGCCCAGAGCTGAGGTTCGAACTGGTTGCCGACCATGAACACCGCGAGGGCGCAGTCGCCGACCACGGGGTGCGTCCCGGTCCGGACGTCGATCCCGAGGATGTTCGCGGTGGCGTCCTTCCACTCACCCGACTTCTCGAGCTCGCCGAGCACCATCGCGTCCATCCCGGACATCATGCCCTTGAGTCGAGGCGCGTCGCCTCGGGCGAAGCCGTCGAAGAACCGAAGCACGGCGATGCGGTCCGCGTCGTTGTCGGGGGCGAGGTCCTCGGAGAGGTTCACCCGCGGATCGATGTCGTACTGGGCCATCAGTTCCGAGANCGGGGTGATCTTCGGGGCCGGCGGCGGCGGAGGCGGCGGGGGNGGTGCCTTCTTGGCGACCGGGGCGGCCGGAGGCGGTGCGGGTTCGGAACCACAACCGGCGACGCCGAGGGCGAGCCCGGCGACGGCGGTCAGGCCGATGAAGTCACGAAACAGGTTTCGGGTCCGGTTGGTCATGGCTGGTGACCTCCACGGTCTTGTCGATTCGGCGGAAGAGCCCCTTGAGCACCTTGCCTGGGGCGAGTTCGTGGATCTGGGGGCGGTCGTCCTCGGGCATGCCCGAGATCGATGCGGCCAGATCCTCGCAGTTCGACGACCATCGTACAGGAGTCGTCAACTGTTCGATCAGCCGCTGCTTCAGAAGTTCCGGATTATCCGGTTCGTGGGGCTTTCCGGTGACGTTCGAGTACACGATCGTGGAAAGCGGCTGGAAATCGACCTCCGCGAGGGCTTTCGCCATCCCTTCGGCGGCAGGGGCCATCAAGGGGCTGTGGAAGGCGCCGGCCACGGCGAGGGCGGTGGCCCGCAGGCCCATCTCGCCGGCCGCATCCACGGCCCGTTCGCAGGCGGTCCGGGAACCCGAAATCACGATCTGGCCCTTCGCGTTGAAATTCGCGGGCACGAGCACGTCCTCACCGCGGGCCGCGTCGCAGACCGCGTTGGCCTGGGCCTCGTCCGCGCCGACGAGCGCCACCATGCTCCCCTCGGANGCCTCGGCGGCCTCCTGCATCAGCCTGCCGCGGGTCGCCACGAGCTTCAATCCGTCGCGAAACCCGAACGCCCCGGCGAGGTGAAGTGCGGTGTATTCGCCGAGGGAGAGACCGAGCGTCGCGTGCACGTCGGCGTTCCCCCAGCCGTCGAGCAGTCCCTGGTAGCTCGCGACCGCCGCGGTGAACAGGGCGGGCTGGCTGACGTCGGTCCGGTTGAGGGTCTCGGCGGGCCCGTCGAAGCAGAGGCCGGTGAGGGACCCCACNGATCCGAGGTCGACGACCTCGTCGGCGGCGGCGAAGGTCTGGGCCGCGGCCGGATGGGCGTCCATCCAGCCTTTGCCCATGCCGACGGTCTGGGCCCCTTGTCCGGGACAGAGCAGGACTACCTTGCGCTTGTTCATGTCGGAAATCTCCGGGGGATGGTTCGATGCGTCGACCGCGGAGGCGTCTCGTCGATCAGTGCCGCCAGACCGAGCTGGCCCAGGTCATCCCGCCGCCGAACGCGACGAGCATGGTGGGTTTCGATTCGTCGATCCGACCCGCCTTCCGCATCTGGTCGAGGCAGAGGCCGACCGAACCGGCCGAACTGTTCCCGAAGCGGTCGATGTTGACGTACACCTTGTCCTCGGGCAGGCCGAGCTTCTCGACGGCGCTCTCGATGATCCGGGCGTTCGACTGGTGGCAGATGAACGCGCCGAACTCGTCGGGCGCGAGCCCGGTCTTCTCGAAGGCGTCCTTGATCGCACGCTGGAAGCGGGTGACCGCGAACTTGTAGACCTCCCGGCCGTTCATCCGAAGGCACCCGATCCTGATCTTGGTGTCCTCGTCGCCCTCGGCGATCTGGGATTCGTGGCGGGGGATGTAGAGCGAGGGCCAGCCGCGACCGTCCGCCTGGAGTGACTGGTAGACCGAGCCGCGGGCCGGATCGTCGACCGCCTCGAGCACCGCGGATCCCGCGGCGTCCCCGAACAGGATCGAGACGGAGCGGTCCTCGTAGTCGATGATCGAGCTCATGCAGTCGCAGCCCACGATCAGGATGCGATCGGCGCGACCGACCCGGATCAGGCTGTCGGCGAGGTTCAGCGCGTACATGAACCCGCAGCACGCCGCGGTGATGTCGAATGCGCCGGCGGGGGTGGCGCCGATCTTCCCGGCGATTCGCGCGGCGGTCGACGGGCAGGTCATCTCCATGGTGACCGTGGCGACGATCACCAGGTCGACGTCCGCTCCGGTCAGTCCCGCATCCTCGAGGGCTCGCGTGGCGGCCCGCTCCGAAAGCCAGAGGGTCCCCTCGCCCTTGTCGGGGTCGCAGATCCGACGCTCGCGGATCCCCGTCCGCTGCTGGATCCACTCGTCGCTGGTGTCCATCATCTTCGCGAGGTCGTGGTTGCTGAGCACGCGATCGGGGACGGCGGACCCCGTTCCCGCGATTCGAACCCCGCGGTTGAAGCCCGCGGTCAGGTCGGATGCGTTCATGTCTTGATTTCTCTCGCGGTCTCACGCTCGGGGGAGTCCTGGCCGACCGAGGCGAGCGTCTCGCTGATCGCCTGGTTCACGCCGCTGCGGACGAATTCCCGACCTCGATGGATGGCATTGGCGATGGTGCGTCCGACCGCCGAGCCGTGGGCGATCATGCAGACGCCGTTCACGCCGAGCAGCGGCGCCCCGCCGTACTCGTGGTAGTCGTGCTTGCTGTAGAGGCTCTTGACCACCGGTTCGAATCGCATCGCGAGTTCGGGATCGATCTCGAAGACCTCGCTGGCGATCGCCTTGAAGATCCCCGCGGAGAGTCCCTCCGCGAGCTTGATCATCACGTTGCCCACGATCCCGTCGGTGACCACGACGTCCGCCTCGCCGTCGAAGACGCCGCGACCCTCCACGTAGCCGATGAAGTTCGTGGCCTCGGAGTCCCGGATCATGTCGCGGGCGAACTTGAGATCCGCGGTCCCCTTCGCCTCCTCGCCGCCGACGTTCATCAGGCCCACCCGGGGATTCTCGATCCCGAGGATCCGCTGGGCGTAGATCGAGCCCATCGCGCCGTACTGGGCGAGGTGGTGGGGCTTGGGTTCGATGTTGGCGCCGACGTCGATCAGGACGATCGGGCCGCTGAAGGTCGGCACGGTGACGGCGATGCCCGGGCGGTGCACGTTGCGCAGCCGCCGCATGTTCATCTGGGCCGCGGTCACGCAGGCACCGGTGTTGCCCGCGGAGATCCAGCAATCGAGTCGGTCCTCGCCGGCCTTCGGGCCGCTCATCTTCGACAGCCGCGCGATGGAACTCTTCCGCTTGTTGCGGACGGCCTCCACCGGAGACTCGCTCATCCCGATCGTCTCCTCGCAGTGCAGGATCTCGAGATGGTCGTCGTTGATGCCTCGCTCGACGAGGGCCTCGGCGATCTCCGCCTCGTCCCCGGCGAGGATGAGGCGGTCGTCCGCTTCGAGCCGTTCGATCGCGTCGAAACAGCCCTTGAGGATTTCATGAGGGGCGTTGTCTCCACCCGTCACGTCGATGCCGATGCGCATGTGGAAAGCGTATCCGCTCCGGGATCCGCTCGCGCGTCCCTGGAGTTCGAAGAGCCGGCCCTCGTCGCGAGGACGTCAGGCGGTCGGCTTGGTGGGCTTCACCTGGAGACCCGGACGCACGTATCCGCACTCGCGGCAGGCGGTGTGCGGACGCTTCGCCCCGCCGCAGCTCGGGCAGAGGACGGTGTGGGTCCGATCGATCGCGTCGTGGGACCTTCGGCGACGGGAGCGGCCGGGAGACTGTCGGAGGGCGGGGACGGACATCGTCGGGTTCCTGGGGCGAGGGTCGGGCGAAATGCGATCGGACCGCCGAGACGGTGCGCTCGGGGGAATCGGATAGGTTACGGAGGCCCCGTTGGGGTGTCAAGGATTCTCGATCCAGCCCCGAGACGGGAAAGGGACCCTCGAACGATGCCCGATTCAGGCTACCGGCTCTACACCGACGGCGGCGCGGCACCCAATCCGGGCCCCGGGGGATGGGCCTTCGTGCTCGAGACCCCGGATGGCGAGCGCCAGGAGGCATTCGGGGGCGAGCTCGACTCGACGAACAATCGAATGGAGCTGACCGCGGTCATTCGCGGTTTCGAAGCGGCACTGGCCCATGCCGAAGCCGATCAGCCCCGGATCGAACTCGTCTCGGACAGCAAATACGTCCTCCAGGGCATCGAGGAATGGATGGCGGGCTGGAAGGCACGTGGTTGGATGAAGGCTGGAAAACCGGCGAAGCCGGTGCTTAACGTCATGCTGTGGAAGGAGTTGGATGCAATGGTGTCCCGGCTGGACCTGACCTGCACCTGGGTTCGTGGCCATACCGGCCATGTCGAGAACGAGCGGTGCGACGCCCTGGTCAAGGACGGAATTCGGAGTATCGGCGGCGTCGTCGAGTGAGCGGATCCGGCGGCTTCCGCCGGGAAGCGGGGATGGGATCGAATCTTGCCCTCCGAGCGGGCTGCCGGTATCCTGTCGGGCTCGCCTCATTTCCCGAGGCGTGCCGACCCGACCGACAGAGAACCTGCATGCCGACCATCAACCAACTCGTTCGCAAGCCCCGACGCCCCCAGGCCGTGAAGTCGAAGGTCAAGGACCTCGACGCGTGTCCGCAGCGACGCGGGGTCTGCCTCCAGGTTCGAACCGTCACCCCGAAGAAGCCGAACTCCGCGCTTCGGAAGGTGGCTCGCGTCCGGCTCTCCAATGGCAAGGAGATCACCGCCTACATCGGCGGCGAGGGACACAACCTCCAGGAGCACTCCATCGTGCTCGTGCGGGGCGGACGAGTCCGTGACCTTCCGGGTGTCCGCTACCACGTGGTCCGCGGTTCGCTCGACTGCCTCGGCGTCGACGGCCGCCAGCAGGGCCGCTCGAAGTACGGCGTCAAGCGCGGCAAGAAGTGATTCCGAACATCCTTTCATGATTCAAACGGGACGGATGTCCCACCTTCCCTTTCCCCCGAGGGGGCGTTCGACGAGCGTTCGTCGCGTCCCGCGGGAACATCAAGACGGCAAGTAATCGCGGTCACCCTGACCCCGGGAATCCCCAAGTCCCCGCCCGCGATGAACGAAGGTTCCGCTCGACCCGATCTCCGGGCGACGGGACGGACGAGCCGCAAGGAGTCGACACATGGCCGGTCGTATCACCAAGGCGGATGCCCAGCTCAAGCCCGATCCCAAGTTCGGGGACCTGGTCCTCGCGCGATTCATCAACTGCATGATGCTCGGCGGCAGGAAGGCCACCGCGTTCCGCGTGGTCTACAACGCCTTCGACGAGATCCAGAAGCGTCTCGACGACGGCAAGGCCCCTGACCTGCCGCCCACCGCCCTCGAGGTCTTCCACCTCGCGCTCGACAACGTGCGGCCGCAGGTCGAGGTCCGTTCCAAGCGGGTCGGTGGCGCGAACTACCAGGTCCCGATGCAGCTGAACCGGCGTCGCCAGCAGTCGCTGACCTTCCGCTGGATCATCGTCGCGGCCCGCGAGGAGCGCGGAAAGCAGATCCACATGCGCCTCGCGAAGGAGCTCTGGGACGCCGCCCACAACGAGGGCAAGGCGGTCACCACCCGCGAGAACACGCACCGCATGGCCGAGGCCAACCGGGCCTTCGCGCACTTCGGCCGCAGCCGCTGATCGGACCGGAACCCGAAGCAGACCATTCCACGGGCCGGCTCCTCGCGAGCCGGCCCGTTTCCATTCCCGGCACGACGCCGTCCAGGCCCCGGTCGCGAGGCATCGATGCCTCGTCGGGGCGCGTTCCGGGCTCGTCGGGATCAGGCGGGGGCCGCGTCGTCCGCCACCTGAACCTCGAGGGTCTCCGCATCCGTTCCTCGATCCGTGCGGACCTCCCGCCGCCGACTCATGACGAGCACGGGCGTCCTCGTGGCCGCCGCGAGTCGTCGCGCCCGGATCCGTCTCCCGGCTTCGCTCGTCGGATGCGGGGCGCCGGGCGCGTCGAGTCGATCGCGGGTCCCGTCGTAGACGACGTAGTGCGGACGCCGTCCGTTCGCGTGCGCGATCCGGATGATCGACAGGTCGCTGCCGTCGGTGCTGTCGGTGAAACCCGCTCCTGCGAGGACCTCCCGCAGCTCCGGGATCGCCATGGCGGGGGCGATCAGGGCGATGCGAAGGTAGCGGTGAGCGCGATCCGCGTCGGCGAGCCTGACTTCGGCACAAGTCGCGGAACCGGTCAGCACGCCCGATCCCGGCGCGGCGGCCTCGAGGAGGGCCTCGAGTTCCAGCACCCGCTCCCGGACGAGATCGACCGCCTCCCGACGACGCCTCTCCGAGAGATTCGCCCCCCAGCCGTGATCCAAACCCGGGGCGCCCGCTTCCGAATTCGCATCGCCGCCGTTAGGCTCCGATTCCCGATTCATCATCCGTGGAGATCCCGATCATGAAGAACACCATGCTTGCATCCGCCGCCATCGCCGTGCTCCTCGGAGGATACGCCGCCGTCGACGCCCTGGATGCGGCGGCCCCCGACGTCCGAGCCGTGGTCGAAGCGGCGAGGTCCAGCGTCGCCTCCACGTTGCCGGCGCACTGCGAGGTCCCGTGCGGGATCTACGACGATCACGCCGAGGTGGAGGGAATGAGGCTCGACGCGATGACGATGCGGAAGGCCTCGGCGCAGATCAAGGAGCTCGCGGGCAAGGTCGACGCCACCTCGCTCAACACCATCGCCCGCTGGGCGATGGTGAAGGAGGAGCACGGCCGGAAGCTGCAGCACACCGTGGCCTGGTACTTCGTGGCCCAGCGGGTGAAGGCGCCGGCGGGCGTGGACATCGCGGCGCGGGAGGCCTATCACCGCCAGCTCGCCGCCTTCCATCGAATCACCGTCGCGGCGATGAAGGCCGCGCAGAACCTCGATCCGGGCGCCACCGACGAGCTGCTCGCCGCGATCGACGCCGTGGCTCCGTGGTACCCGGCCAAGAAGGCGGACGCGGCGAACGTGGAGGGACGGCATCTCGCGACGGAGGATGTCTGGCGGACCGCTCCCGGCGGTTGATCGATCCTGAAGGAACGTCCCTCGACGCCTCGATCCTCGTGCGGCGGTGAAGGCGTCGTCGTTTCCGAGGGAGTCCGATCGAGGCGGATACGCTTGGGGGCCATGACGGATCCCGACCGATATCGACGACAGGTGCGATTGCCCGGCATCGGCGAGGAGGGCCAGGCCCGGCTCGGTCGCGGCACGGTGCTCGTCGCCGGATGCGGCGCGCTCGGCACGGTGGCCGCGGATCTCCTGTGCCGCGCGGGCGTCGGGACCCTCGTCATCGTCGATCGGGATCTCGTCGAATCGACCAACCTGCAGCGGCAGACGCTCTTCACCGAGCGGGACGCGGAGCGATCCACGCCGAAGGCCGAAGCGGCGCGACTTCGCCTCGCCCAGGCCAATTCGACGGTGCGGATCCGGGCCTTCGTCGACGAGATCGATTCGAGCACCATCGAGTCGCTGGCCGCGGGCTGCGACCTCGTCGTCGATGGATTGGACAACTTCGAGACGCGATATCTCCTGAACGACTTCGCGGTCTCGCAGGGCATTCCGTACCTCTACGGCGCGGGGGTCGCGACGGAGGGCATGTCCATGCCGGTGCTCTCGCGACGCGGTCCCGGGGCGTCCGCCCGGATCCGCTGGAGCGAATCCGAATCGACTCCGTGCCTCCGCTGCCTCTTTCCCACGCCGCCTCCCGCGGGTACCACGCCGACCTGCGAGACCGCGGGGGTGCTCGGATCGGTCACCATGACGGTCGCGGCCCATCAGGCGACGCAGGCGATCAAGCTCCTCGTCGGCGACGTCGCGGCGGTCGATCGGACGCTTCGTTCCTTCGATCTCTGGAAGAACGCGAATCGATCGCTCGACATCGACGGCGCGATGGATCCCGACTGCCCCTGCTGCGTCGGTGCGAGATACGAACATCTTCACGCGGCACCCGCGCCGGTGCGGATCCTCTGCGGCCGGAACGCGGTGCAGATCCGGACCGGCGACGGGCAGGTCGATCTCGATCCGCTCGCCGATCGGTTCGCGGGCCTCGGCGTGTTCGAACGTGTGGGGACCTCCCTCCGCGGCCGTCTCCGGGACGAGCGTTCACCCGACGGCTCACCGGTGTCGTTGGTCGTCTTCGCGGACGGCCGGGCGATCATCGAGGGCGGCACCGACCCCGACTGGGCGCTCGGCGTGTTCGACCGGATCGTGGGACGCTGACGCGGAAGTCGGCGGGACCGGTCCGACGATCGGATAGGATCATCCCGGCGAGCGGGTCCGCGCCTCCAGTACCCGGACCGACGACGAAAACGATCACAAATCAGAAAAGAGAACCTGAAATGCCGACCATGACGACCAGCGTCTTTGGAAATGCCATCGCCCGTGGGTCCGTGATGAGTCTCGGATACGTCCTCGGCCTCGCCGAGGCGATCGCCGCCGATCAGTGGCACAACAGGTGCATGGACGGGATGAACCACCCGGGCTTCATCTACGGACACCTCGCGATCTATCCCAATCGCGTCCTCGGCGCGTTTCTCGATCGGCAGGACCTCGTCGTGGAATGTCCGTTCGACGAATCGCCCCTCGGCCAGGGCGAGGACGGCGCCGGTGAGGACGCCCTCTACCCGGACAAGGGGCTGGTGCTTCCGTTCATGAAGGAGCGGTACGAAACCGTCATCGGGATCCTTCCCGAGGTTCCCGCATCCGTGTTCTCGGCGCCGAATCCCATGGAGGGCCGCTTCGCGGAGATGCTTCCGACCCGGGGCGACGCCGTCAGCTTCATGATGAACAACCACATCATGATGCACGCCGGCCAGGTCAGCTTCTGGCGTCGCGCCATGGGCATGGGCTCCTTGAACCCCTGAATCAGGTGGGAAATCACGACGCTCCGGCGGCCGGGGAGGTCCTTGGAGTGTTTTCGCGTCCGATGCGGACGGTCTCTCCGCCGGGAGCCACGAAATGCAGCGTCACCCGATGAACGATCTCCTCCGTCTCCTCGTGATCGCGGTCGCGGTGCTCGGGATCCGGGGCGTCGCGTGTGGACAGGGCGCGGCCGGAGAGGTTCCTGATCCGCTCGGTCTTCGGGAGACGGGTGATCTGCTCGAACGACATCTCGAACTCGACGATTCGGACCGGTTGCTGATCGAAGCGATCCACGACGACTACCTGCGTGACTTCGAGGTGCTTCGGGACGGGCCCATCGCCGACTTTCTCGCGATCGGTCGCGAGATCCGGGCGTCCAACACGGGAATGATGCCATCGCTGAAGCGGCTTGAAGGGTACTTCGACGCCTGGAGGTCGGTGGTCGGTCGGGTGCATCGACTCGACGAGCGGTTCTTCGCCTCGATGGCGGCCACCCTCGGTGAGGATGCAGTCGAAGGCGTGGAAAGGGCGCGGCTGACGCGCCGGCGGCAGGCCGATGCCGCCGCGGTGATGGGTGGGTTGTCGCTCCGCGACACCTCGCTGGACGATGCGTTCTGGTCGATGACGCCGACGGCCGAGGAGGTCGCCGCGGTCGACGACGTCCTGCGGCGGCTCGAATCCTCGACGCCCCGACTGGTCAGGGCGGTCGCGGTGGGGACCGTCGAGTCGATCCTCGAGGTCGCACGACGACTGGACGAGGCGGGATACGGCGGCATCACCGAGGAGGACATGAACGATGGCGACCGCGGCCGGGAGATCATGGCGGCGATATCGGAGGCCTATGCCGGCGCGATGACGGAGATCTACGATTCCCGGGTGAAGCTCATGGATCGCGAGATCGCGGCCGCCCGACTGTTCCGCGACCGGCTCGAACCGGCACGATGGAGGAAGATCAAGCGCCGCTGGGCGACGAGGTCCTTCCCCGAGGCCCACATCGGTTTCGAGATCGGGGGCGAGGGTCCGGGCGTCGAGGAGATCGCGGCACGGGTACGGGCGTTGCTGCCCGAGGATTCGGGGGATCGCCCGGTCGTCGACGAGATGCTGGTCGCCTGGTACCGGAACGACGATCGGTTGACGGATCGGATGATCGTTCTGGGACGCGACATCATGCGGTTGATCTTCGAACAGGCGGGCCTGAAGAACGGCCCGCTGCTCGAGGACGAGCTCGCGGCGGTGGCGCGCTCGCGACGGGAATTGCAAGCCAAGGCGACCGATTCGTTGCTCGCGCTGCTTCCCGAGGCCTCGCGGGAGTCGATGATGTCCGATCTCGCGGGCGGGGAGGCCGCGGGCGGGGCGGATCGGGACGGAAGTCGCGGCCGGTTCGGTGAGGGTGGCGTCGTGATCGACGAGGCGCGTCCGGAGGCGGGGCGGGACGGATCGACCCTTGGGATCGTGAACGCCATCACGGTCGACGAACTGGAATTGATGCTCGACATTCTCGCGCTCGAGACCGCGGACCGGAACGTGGCCCGATCGTTGCACGCCGACTACCTCGACGCGTGGAGCGACGAGATCGCGCCGATCCTCGAGTCCGCGGCGGCCCGGACGCCGTACGAAAACGACGATGCGTTCGGCCGGGAGGCCCTCCTCCGGAACGGTGAACATCTCGATGCGGTCGAGGCGGCACGTCGTCTCGACGACCGGTTCCTCGACGACGTCGCGACGGCGATCGGGGCGTCGCTCACGCCGGACCGCCGGCAGGCGGTCCGGCTCCAGCGGATCTTCGACCGATCCGTCGATGCGGCCCCGCCCGCTTCGACCGGTCGATTCGTCACCGTCGCCCCGGAGGTGAGTCCGTTCGAGATCATCGACCGCCTCGATTTCGATCCCGCGACCCGCGCCGACGCGATCGCCGCGCTGCTTTCCGAGGCCCCCGGTCTGCTCGACGCCTATTCGGGGGTCGACACGGACCGGATCGCGGTGGCTCGCCGGGAGATACTCGATTCGATGGCCTACCGCGCGAATGAGCTCAGCTACCTGGAGTTCACGAGGGCTTCGAACCGTCGGGCCCTCGAGGTCCTCGGGAAGCTCGAACGCCGGAAGTCCGAGGTGGAGACCGCCCTGCTCGACGTCGTCGTGCCGTCGCTCGATCCCATCGCCGCCTTCGAACTCGGATTCGAGATCTGCGACCAGAGCATGGCGTCCCGGGGTGACGCGCGGACGACGCGCGCCGTCAAGGATGCGCTGCGGCTGCCGGGTCTCGGTGCAGACCGGGTCGAACTGCTCGCGACGATCCTTCGCGAACACCTCGCACTCGAACTGGAACTGGTGGCCAGGGCTCGAGCGCTTCGAACCGACCCGTCCCGAATGCCCGAGGTCGCCGAGATCGAAGGCGGTGTGTCGACCCGCCACGACGGGGAGCAGGCGATCGCCCAGGAGCTCGGGAAACTGGCGTTCCGTCGGGACGAGCTCCGGGAGCGACTGCGGAAGCGGGTGCTCGCGACGCTGTCCAGCGCGGAGCGCGAGCGAATCGAGGCCCGTCGCTGAATCATCGGGTTCGTCGTTTCGCGAAGCGGCTCGGCCGGCGGATGGACGGGAAGTGCGTACGATGGAGCCGGAGGAACCGCCGATGGCCGGAAACTACGTTCTCGCGCTCGACGAAGGAACCAGCAGTTGCCGGTCGATCGTCTTCGACCCGGATGGTGGGATGAAGGCGGTCGCCCAGACCGAGTTCACGCAGCACTTCCCGCAGCCGGGACTCGTCGAACACGACGCGAACGAGATCTGGGAGAAGCAGATCGGCACCGCCCGCGAGGCGATCGCGAAGGCCGGGATCGATGCCTCCGAGATCGCCGCGATCGGCATCACCAACCAGCGCGAGACGATCGTGGTGTGGGACCGCGCGACCGGCGAGCCGGTTCACCATGCGATCGTCTGGCAGGATCGGCGGACCAGCGAATTCACGGAGTCGCTGCGGGCGGCGGGCCATGAAGCCGACGTGCAGGCCCGGACCGGCCTCGTCCTCGACCCGTACTTCTCAGGAAGCAAGCTGAAGTGGATCCTCGACCACGTCCCGGGCGTTCGCGATCGGGCGAATCGCGGGGAACTCGCGGCGGGCACCATCGACTGCTGGCTCCTGTGGAAGCTGACCGGGGGCGCGGTGCATGCGACCGATCCGAGCAACGCCTGCCGGACGCTGCTCTGGAACATCCACGAGGGCGACTGGGACGAGACGCTCCTCGCGCTGTTCGACGTGCCGCGGGAGATCCTGCCCGAGGTCGTGGCGTCGAGCGGCGTCGCCGGAACGTCCACCACGGACCTGCTCGGAGCGTCGATCCCCATCGCAGGCATCGTGGGCGACCAGCAGGCGGCCCTCTTCGGCCAGCTCTGCACCCACGACGGGATGGTGAAGAACACCTACGGCACCGGCTGCTTCATGCTGATGCACACCGGCACCGTCGCGAAGCCGAGTCCCTCCCGGATGCTCACGACCGTGGCCTGGCGGATCGGCGACCGACCGCTGGAATACGCGCTGGAGGGCAGCGTCTTCATCGCGGGTGCGGCGATCCAGTGGCTGCGGGACGGCCTCAAGATCATCAAGTCGGCGCCGGCGGTCAACGAACTCGCCGGCTCCGTCGCCGACACCGGCGGCGTCATGGTGGTGCCGGCGTTCGCCGGACTCGGCGCGCCGTACTGGAATCCCAACGCCCGCGGCGCGGTGCTCGGCCTGACCCGGGGATCGACCGACGCCCATGTCGCCCTCGGCACCCTGCGGAGCCTCGCCTACCGATCGAACGAGATCCTCGCCTGCATGACCGCGGACAGCGGCATCGCGATCGAGCGGATGCGGGTCGACGGCGGGGCCTGCGCCAGCGATCTCCTGATGCAGTTCCAGGCGGACCTGCTCGGCGTGCCGGTCGAACGTCCGGTCGTGACCGAATCGACCGCGGCGGGTGCGGCGTACATGGCCGGTCTCGCCACCGAAGTCTGGAAGGACATCGCGGAACTCGAGTCGCATCGCGAGATCGACCGGGTGTTCGAACCGTCCATGACGGAGGGGGAACGTGCGAGGCTCATGCACTGGTGGAGGAAGGCCGTCGAACGGACGCTGGACTGGATGGAGGAAGAGGAATGAATCGCGAGGCGATGATCGAAAGGCTGCAGGGCGAGGCGTTCGAGATCCTGGTGGTCGGTGGCGGCGCGACCGGGCTCGGCGTCGCGGTCGACGCGGCGAGTCGCGGCTACCGGACGGCGCTGCTGGAGGCGGAGGACTTCGCCAAGGCGACCAGCAGCCGGAGCACCAAGCTGGTCCATGGCGGGGTCCGGTACCTCGAGCAGATGGACATCTCCCTGGTGACGGAAGCCCTTCGTGAACGGGGGATCTTCTACCGAAATGCGCCGCACATCGTCCGG
Source organism: Planctomycetaceae bacterium (assembly GCA_002684855.1). Classification (GTDB taxonomy): domain Bacteria; phylum Planctomycetota; class Phycisphaerae; order Phycisphaerales; family SM1A02; genus UBA12014. The sequence goes on from NYWD01000046.1 coordinate 65,952, forward strand.
GATCTCCCGTTCATCGTGCCCCGCTACAAGTGGTGGGAAGGACCCTTCTACGGCGCGGGACTGAAGGCCTACGACCTGCTCGCCGGCAGGCTGAATCTCGCGCCGAGCCGGATGCTCGACGTGGAGGAGACGATCGCCGAGATTCCCAACGTGGAGCGGCGGGCCCTGAAGGGCGGCGTTCGCTACCACGACGGACAGTTCGACGACGCCCGCATGGCGACGACCCTCGCGATGACCGCCGCCGACCATGGCGCCGCGGTCGCGAACCGCTGTCGCGTGATCGGCCTGATCAAGGAGGGTGATCACTGCGTCGGCGTCCGCGCCGTGGACCTCGCGGCGGCGGCCGGACCCGTCGAATTCGAGATCCGCGCGAAGGTGGTGATCAACGCCTGCGGGATCTTCGCCGACGAGGTCCGCCGGATGGACGAGCCGGAGTGCGACTCGGTGATCGAGCCGGCGCAGGGCGTCCATCTCGTGCTGGACCGAAGCTTCCAGCCGTCGGACACCGCGATCATGGTGCCGCACACCGACGACGGCCGGGTGCTGTTCGTCATTCCCTGGCACGGGCGCGTCGTGGTGGGCACCACCGACACGCCGATGCACGCCGCGGATCTCGAGCCGAGGGCGCTTCCCGACGAGATCGAGTTCATTCTCCGGAACGCGAACCGCTACCTCGCCCGCGATCCCGACCCCACGGACGTGAAGTCCGTGTTCGCCGGCCAGCGTCCGCTCGTCCACCCGGGAGGCAACACCGGGGATTCGAAGTCGATCTCCCGCAACCACGAGGTCTTCGTGAGCGCCGCGGGGATCGTCACCATCGTGGGCGGCAAGTGGACCACGTACCGGAAGATGGCGGAGGACACGATGAAGCAGGCGACCGCGATCGGCGGCCTGGACGAACGTCCGTGCGTGACCGAGAACCTGAAGGTCCATGCCGCCCTCGAGCGAGACGATCCAAGGCTTCCGACGCACGATCCCCATCGCATGTACGGGAGCGACTCCGAACGAATCGGGGAGCTCGCCGCGGCGGACCCGGAACTCGCGAAACCGCTGCACGACGATCTCCCCTACACCGGGGCGGAGATCGCCTGGGCGGCGCGGGAGGAGATGGCCCTCGACCTGGACGACGCCCTGGCGCGGCGTACCCGGTCCCTGCTGCTGGACGCTTCGGCCGCGATCGAGGCGGCGCCGCGGGCGGCCGCGATCCTCGCCGCGGAACTGGGCCGGGACGAAGCATGGCAGGCCGAGCAGGTCGCCGCGTTCACGCATCTCGCCGAGGGGTATCGAATTGGCTGAATCACCACGCGGCTCCGGATGGCGGAGGATTCGCGACGTGTCGGGTGGGATGGCGCTGGCGTCGTCGATGCTCGTCGTCGGTTCGTCGGCCTGGTCGGATCCCGGGACGAGTCGATTTCAGTCGCAGTCGTCGCCCCCGGGCGTCTCGGCGAAGGCGCCTCCATGGCCGGTGCTCCTCGGGGCGAAGGTGATGTTCCGCGAGCAGAACCGACCGGTCGCATCGCGCGTGGTGCTCGTGCCCGACGAGGCGACTTATCTCGAGCAGGTCGGGAAGTGGTCGCCCGCCGGTCAGTGGCCGGTGCTCTTCGAGGACGATCCGGGCACGCCGCGATTCATCCGGGCCTTCGCGCCCGCGGAGGTCGTCCGGGTTCCCCCGACCGAGCGGATCCTTCCCGATGATTCCGCGATGCGTCGAAAGCTCGCGACCGCGGTGACCAAGATCTCCTTCGGCGCGACCGATGCCGAGACCTCCTACGACGCCGTGTACGCCCGTTTCGGGTGGCGGCCGCCGGGGTTCGTGGTCACCTCGATGGACGATTCGGCATGGACCGCGGCGGTCGCGATCTCCGCCGCCCGCGGCGTTCCGCTGGCGTTCGTCGACGGTGATTTCGGCCGTCCCAACGGCGAGTTGTCGGCGGGCCGGCTTCGTGACTTCGAACTCGAACTGCGGAGGGCGGCGACCGACAGCGGGTATTCGTGGGAGGGCCTCGGCGACGATCTCGACGCGGTCGCGATCTGCCGCGAACTCGCTGGCCGGTGTCGGATGTCGGTGCCGGATGCCGCGAAGGTCCGACTCGGCGGGGATCCGGGATCCGGTCCCTACGCCACCATGGATGCGATCGGACGGCGCGATGACGGGCGTCGCTGGGGATACGCGGGCTGGATCTGGGGGGATCCGGGCCGTGCCGCCGGAATGGCGATGAGTTCGATCTTCCTCGACCGTCGAAACATCTGGATGTGTTCGGGGTACCCGAAGTCCGGACAGTGGAACGTCTACGAGGTCTCGAGACCGGCGGCGCGGCTCGCTGAAATGGGCTACGCCTCGATGTTCTTCGAGGAGGACGCCGCCGATCTCGCCGGCTGGCTCCGGCTCATCCGGGGCGCGATCCCACCCGACGTCCTGTTCCTGAACTCGCACGGTTCGCCCACCGTCTTCCATCTCTTCGAGGACGAACAGGCCTTTCCCCAGGACGTTCCGTTCCTCGCCCGGCCGCTGGCGCTGCACCTCGTCCACTCGTTCTCGCTCAAGCGGCCCGCGGACCGGCGGACGGTGGGGGGGCGGTTCATCGATCGCGGGGTGTACGCGTACCTGGGCAGCGTGGACGAGCCCTATCTCGGGGCGTTCATTCCGCCGGCGCTGATGGTCGAGCGACTCGCCGCGGGCGTGCCCTTCCTGCTGGCCGGTCGGTACTGGCCCGACGGCGGGCCCATGTCGGGGATCTGGAAGGTCACTGCGATCGGCGATCCCTTCATGCAGGCGGTCCCGCCGAGGATGCGGCGGATCCGCGTGATGGAGGACCCGCCCCCGCTCGCCGGGGCCGAGGATCTGCTGCAGGTGGCGAAGTCGGTGATGGCGGCGACCCGTGACGATCCGTCCCGGGGCGCGGAGGCGATCCGGCTGTTGACGCTGCTCGGCCGCGACGAGATCGCCCGGCAGGTCTGGGAGATCATCGAGCGGACCGGCGATCGAGCGGCGATGGCCGACGCGGCGGCGGAGGCGATGGGCCCGCTCTTCCGAGGACGCGACTGGGACGACTTCCTCGCGGCCTACGCGGTGGTTCCGAGGGAGGCCAGGACCGACGACGCGCGCGACATGCTCTGGCATCTCGCGAATCCGAGGTTGGCGGCGATCTCCGATCCGAACGTCCTCGCGACGCTGTCGGGCGAGGTCAGGGACCCGATGCCTTCGGTCGACCTGGGCCGGCTCCTGCCGCACCTCGACCGGGTGCTCGGGCCGGGGGCGGGCCGGGCCGCGGTGCAGCGGCGGCTGGAAGCGGCGAGCACGCCCGCGGCGCGGAGGGCGCTGCGGAAACTGCTGCAGTAGGCGTCGAAGCAGCTCAGTCGGCGGTGTCCGGTCCGGTCGTCTCGCCGGTGAGCCGGTGCTTCAGCCGGACTCGATCGGTCTCGATCTCGGGGCGGACGTCCGCGAGTTCCGCGTCGTTCGCGAGCAGGTCGTCGATCGCGATCACGAGGGCGACGAGTCCGTCGAGCGAAGGGTGCAGTCGATCAACGAGAATCAGTCCCGCGGCCTCCTCGGCGGTCCACGCGTGCGATCCGATCTCGAAGGCGTTCCCGCTGCGGAGCCGCTCGATCAGTTCGGCCAGCGGGAAGACCCGGGCGTTCGGACGGGACGACGCCCATTCGCGGATTCTTCGGTTGGCTCGAAGCCGCACCTCCTCGGGCGCGACCTGGCTCTGCATCATCACCCGTCCCGCGGCGCTCGACATGTCGGGAATGTCGCCCACCAGCAGCGGGCCGTCGAGTCGGTCGAGCTGGGCGAGCCCGACCTCGAGCAGGGCCATCCGATCCTCGTCGGTCCGGATCCGACGGCTCTCGACCCCGACGGTTCCGTAGGTGAACCAGAACAGGTAGTCGATCGCCAGCGTGAGATCGGGCTTGGCCCGAATGGTCCGATCGACGACCATCGTCCCGATGCCCGAGGGATTCGAGAAGAAGGCGGCGGTGCCGAGATCGACGACCACGATCCGATCGTCGCTGGCCGCACGGTAGAGCTTGGCCAGCGAGATCCCCCGCGGTGACGCTTCCGGTTCGCCGGCGTTGCGGAAGAAGACGCCGAACCCGGCGGAGGCGCTGGCGCCGATCGCCGCCACCCGGTCGATCCGTTCGGTGGCCTCCGCGTCCGGGGCGGGGGGAGGGGGCGTGGTCGCATCCTGCGACGCGAGCGCGCTTCCCGGTGCGGTCGAGAGGACCGAAGCGAGGAGGACGAGGCGAAGAAGAGGATTACCGATCGTCATTCGACCTTCTCCTCATGGGCGTCCGGACGATCCTCGTCCGGCTCCGGGATCTCCGGGTCGGTGCGCGGCTTGCCTGGTGGCCGCGTCAGGCGTCGACTTCGAGTCCGAGGGCGGCCGCCATCGTGATGCCGAGATCCGCGGGACTCTCCGCGACCGCGATGCCGCACTCGTGCAGGGCCGCGATCTTCGCGTCCGCAGTGTCCTCCGCACCGCCGATGATCGCGCCCGCGTGGCCCATCCGCTTTCCGGGCGGGGCGGTCCTGCCTGCGATGAAGGCGGCCACCGGCTTCGTGGCGTGCTCCTTGATCCAGTGGCCGGCCTCGATCTCGTCGGTGCCGCCGATCTCCCCGATCATCACCATGCCGTCGGTCTCGGGATCGGATTCGAATCGTTCGAGCAGGTCGATGAACCCCGTGCCGCGAACCGGATCGCCACCGATGCCGACGCAGGTGGTCTGGCCGATGCCCAGGACCGAGGTCTGCCAGACCGCTTCGTAGGTCAGGGTGCCGGACCGGCTGATCACCCCGACCGCCTTGCCGGTCGAGGCGTCGGCCTTCGCGGTGTGGATGTAGCCGGGCATGATGCCGATCTTGCAGCCGCCTTCGAAGACGGAATCGGGACCTTCGCCCGAGATCCGCCGCCCCGGGGTGATGATGCCGGGGCAGTTGGGGCCGATGAGCACGGAGCCCGGCCGATCCCGGAGCATCGCCTTCACCCGGACCATGTCCTGGACGGGAATGCCTTCGGTGATCGCACAGATCACCTGCACACCGGCGCCGGCGGCTTCGAGGATCGCGTCCGCGGCGAACGGCGGTGGGACGAAGATCATCGTCGCCTCTGCGCCGGTCTGATCGACCGCATCCCGGACCGTGTCGAAGATCGGCAAGCCGTGGGCGTCCTTGGTTCCGCCCTTGCCCGGCGTGACGCCACCCGCCATCCGGGTGCCGTAGTCGAGACAGCCCTTGGTGTGGAAGGCGCCGGTCGAACCGGTGATGCCCTGGCAGAGAACTTTCGTGTTTCCGTCGACGAGAATGGCCATAGTCCGGGCAGGATAGCGGATTCCCGTGGCTCATCCGAGCCTCGAGCCCGGGATTTCGCGCGACCGGCCGTCGATCCGGCGCCGGGCGTCCGCGGGATGGCTGTGAGGCGGACGGTTCCCGACCCCGACCCCGACCTTGATGCGGTTCGGTGGAGACTCGGGACGAACCGTCACCCGGCTCCCTGGGGAGCCCGACGACCCTAGAATCCGGAGATGCCCTCTTCAGACGGAACCGACGTCGCCGATTCGAAGCCCTCGGGCCTGACCTACGCCGCCGCGGGGGTCGACATCGAGGCGGGTGACGAGGTCGTCGATCGAATCAAGCCGGTGCTCAAGCGGACCCACGGCCCGCGGGTGATGGGCCTTCACGGGGCCTTCGCCGGGATGTTCCGGCTCGACTACAACGAGAGTCTCTTCAAGCGGAACTACAAGGACCCGGTGCTCGTCGCCTGCACCGACGGTGTGGGCACCAAGGTCATGCTCGCGATCGAGATGGACCGCCTCGACACCATCGGCATCGACTGCGTGGCGATGAACATCAACGATCTCATCGTCCAGGGGGCCGAACCGCTCTTCTTCCTCGACTACCTCGGGCTCTCGAGCGTCGATCCGGCGAAGACCGCGGACGTCATCGCGAGCGTGGCGAGGGGATGCGAGATCTCGGGATGCGCGCTGATCGGCGGGGAGTGCGCGGAGATGCCCGACATCTACAAGCCCGGTGACTTCGACATCGCCGGCTTCGCGGTCGGCGTGGTCGAGCTGAAGCGGGCGACGGATCCGACGCGGATCGAGCCCGGGGACGTGGTGCTGGGCCTCGCCTCCAGCGGCGTCCACTCGAACGGATACACGCTGGTGCGCCGGATCATCGCGGAGAAGGGACTCGATCTCGCCGCCACCTATCCGGAACTCGAATCGGAACGGACCCTCGGCGAGCTGCTCCTCGAACCGACCCGCATCTACGCGAAGTCGATCGTCTCCCTCCTCCGCGGCTACACCGTCAAGAAGGTCGTCACCGGCATGGCCCACATCACCGGCGGAGGCCTCCCCGGGAATCTGAACCGCGCCCTGCCGTCCGATGTGGACGCCCGGGTCGACCGCGACTCGTGGACCGTCCCGCCGCTCTTCCGCTTCCTGCAGAAGCATGGCGACGTCGCCGACGACGAGATGGATCGCGTCTTCAACATGGGCGTCGGCTACTGCCTGGTGGTCCGTCCGACGTTCGCGGATGCGGTGGCCCGGAAGCTCGAGAAGTCCGGCGAGACGGTGTTCCGGATGGGCGAGATCGTCGCGGGATCGGGCGCGGTCCGCTACGGCTGAAGAACGCGCCGCCGGGCGCATCGTCCGGCGCCTCCTCTGGAGTTTCCGCTCGAATGCGGGCCGGGAAGTCGCTTCGGCGGGCGATGGAACGCCTGAAATCCAAGTGGCTCGTCCCCGACGACTTACGGGTCGGCCGATCCGCTCCATCCACCCCGACGCGACGCCTTCTCGATTCGAAAGGCATCGGAATTCAGCGGCACATCCGGGGGATCCGATCGACCGGCCGGACGGCTTCGGTTAGGTTTGATCGACGGG